>NZ_JAPEPI010000001.1:3730188-4041037 GCF_026340305.1 Streptomyces sp. NBC_01381
CGGCGACGACGTGCCCGGCCTCGCCGACATGTTCCGCCCCTACACCGCCCTCTACGTGGGCGGCATGGGCAGCCGCAAGCAGAACTTCTACAACCAGCTCGCCCAGCGCATGGGCTACGAGAAGGAAGCCGCCGCGATCCAGGACAAGTACCTGTCCGGCGACAAGGACGGCGCTGCGGCCGCGGTGCCGCACGAGCTGATCGACTCGACCACGCTGCTCGGCTCAGTGGACCGCATCGCCGAGCGGATGCAGGCCTACGCGGCGGCCGGCGTCACCACCCTCACGCTGTCCCCGGCGGGCTTCACCCTGGAAGAGCGGATCAAGGCCCTGCGCGCGGGCACGGAAGCACTGGAGCGCGCCGGACTGGCGTAAGGGGGAGGGGGAAAGTTTCTGCGGCCGTGGTGGGGGCTCGGGGGGTCTTCCCCGCCACGGCCGTCACGGGGAACAACGCGCCGTGGAGCCCGTCGGTTACGGCCTGGTCCGGCCTTGACCGTCCTCCGTTTGGCGGAGCGGCCTCGTACCCCTGTTGCCCGGAGGTCGACATCGCCTTTGACTAGTTCTTTGCGGACGTCCGCGCGGAGGGCATGGAGGTGCCACTGATGCTTTCGGCCAAGAGTGTCTTCGACGAGATCCTCGACAACGACGAGTCGTTCCGGCTGTTCTGCTCCATCGCGGCCAGCGGCGAGTCGCAGGGTGGCTGGGAGAACGGGCGCATCGCGGAGCTGATCCCCGCGAGCGAGCGCGCCCTGGCACCCAAGGTGGTCCGGCACGGCGCCGACGAGGACAAGCACGGGCGGATCTTCAACGCGCTGATGCGCAAGCGCGGCCTCGAACCGGTCGAGGTCCCGCACGAGACCGACTACACGATGCTTCTGGAGAAGCACGGCATCGGCCTCGCGCACGAGCAGCTGAAGGCCGACGAGCCGCTGACCGTGCAGGACATCGTCACGTACCTCGCGCACAGCAGGGTCACCGAACAGCGCGCCTCCGAGCAGATGCGGCTGCTGCGCAAGTACTTCTCCGACCACCCCGACATCGGCCGCGCGGTCAAGATGATCTCGAACGACGAGGACAACCATCTGGCGTACTGCCACGAGGAGTTGCTCCGCTTTGCCCACGCCGGGCACGGCCGTGCCATCCAGCGCACCCTGCGCGAGTGCGCGCTCGCCGAGATCCGCGTCTACCGCGACGTCAGCCTCGCCGTGATGGACCACATGGGGCGCATCTTGGGCTGGCCGAAGGCCAAGTCGGCGGTGCTCGCCGCGGGCATCCACGGCGTGTACGCGTACGAACGTCTTGGCGGCTGGCGGCGGATGGTGTCCCTGGAGATGCCCGAGCGGCGTGACGCGCTGGGCGGGCCCGCCACCTCGGCGCCCGAGTTCGCCTGACCGCGGCCGCGGCCGCCCCTAGAGCCAGTCGCGGCTCTTGAACATCCGGTAGAGGAACACTTCGAGCGCCGCCATCAGCAGGATCACGGCCGGGTACGCCCACACCCAGTGCAGCTCGGGCATGTGGTCGAAGTTCATGCCGTAGACCCCCGCGAGCATCGTGGGGACCGCGACCATCGCCGCCCACGCCGAGATCTTCCGCATGTCGTCGTTCTGTCGCACGCTCATCTGCGCCAGATGCGCGGAGAGGATGTCGGACACCAGACGGTCGAGGCTGTCCACCGAGTCGTTCACCCGCGTCAGATGGTCGCTGACGTCCCGGAAGAACGGCCGGGCCGTGTCGTCCACGAACGGCACGTCGGGCGCGAAAGGGCCTACTCCGGAGAGGCGCATCATGGGCATCGCCAACGGTCCCGTGGCCCGGCGGAACTCGACGATCTGACGCTTGAACGTGTAGATCCGCGACGCCGAGTTGCGGGTGCCGCCGCGGTCCGGCGAGAAGACCTCCGTCTCCAGGACCTCCAGGTCCGTCTGCAGCTCGCCCGCCACGTCCAAGTAGTGGTCGACCGTGGCGTCGGCGATCGCGTACAGGACGGACGTCGGGCCGTGCCTGAGCACCTCGGGGTCCGCCTCCATGCGATGGCGTACGGCCGCGAGCGGTGACCCCTCGCCGTGCCGGACGGTCACCACGAAGGAGTCGCCGATGAAGACCATGATCTCGCCGGACGAGACGACGTCGCTCTCCGGCTCGTACACCACCGGCTTCAGGACCACGAAGAGCGAGTCGTCGAAGACTTCGAGCTTGGGCCGCTGATGCGCCTTCAGGGCGTCCTCCACCGCCAGCGGATGCAGCCCGAACTCCTCGCTGACCTGGTCGAACTCCGGCTCCGTCGGCTCGTACAGACCGATCCAGACGAACGCGTCGCCGGTGGCGCGCGCCTCGGCGAGCGCGTCCGAGAAGTGGCCGGAGCACTCGGTCCTTCGCCCGTCGCGGTACAGCGCACAGTCCACGATCACGGAGCGCATTCTTCCGAACCTCCGCTCGGGGCGCACCCCGTCGGCGGCTTAGGCTGGCCCGCATGCCCACGCTGATCCTCGTCCGGCACGGACGATCCACCGCCAACACCGCGGGCCTGCTCGCCGGGTGGACCCCCGGCGTGGCCCTGGACGAGCGCGGCGCCGCGCAGGCCGCCGCGCTCCCCGGACGCCTCGCGGACCTGCCGCTCGCCGAAGTCGTCACGAGCCCGCTGCAGCGCTGCCAGGAGACCGTCGCACCGCTGCTCGCCGCGCGGCCGGGACTGCGGTCGCACACCGACGACCGCATCGGGGAGTGCCACTACGGAGACTGGTCGGGCCGCAAGCTCGCCGAGCTGTCCGACGAACCGCTCATGGAGGTCGTGCAGCAGCATCCGTCGGCGGCCGCCTTCCCCGGCGGCGAGTCCATGCGGGCCATGCAGACGCGCGCCGCCGAGGCGGTACGCGAGTGGAACGCGCGCGTGGAGCGCGATCACGGCGCGGACGCGGTGTATCTGATGTGCTCGCACGGCGACATCATCAAGTCCCTGATCGCCGACGCCATCGGGCTCCACCTCGACCTCTTCCAGCGCATCTCCGTAGAGCCCTGTTCCGTCACCGCCATCCGGTACACACGCCTTCGCCCGTTCCTCGTACGTCTGGGCGACACCGGTGACTTCGGGTCGCTCGCGCCCCGCGAGGCGCCCGCCGGGGGCGACGCGGCGGTGGGTGGCGATGCGGGAGCACCGTGATCGTCCGCCGCAGTAGGGTGCAGAGGTCACGCCGCACCACCGCAAGTGATCCATCGCAGTCGATCCCAATGGAGACAGGACGTGTCGCGTCAGGTGTTCCTCTACGACCCGCCGGAACGCTTCGTGGCCGGAACGGTCGGGCTCCCCGGTCGGCGTACCTTCTTCCTCCAGGCCACCGCCGGAGCCCGGGTGACCAGCGTCGCCCTGGAGAAGACCCAAGTGGCCGCGCTCGCCGAACGCATGGAGGAGCTGCTCGACGAGGTCGTGCGCCGCAGCGGCGGCAACGCCCCTGTGCCGGCCGTCGCGCCCAGCGAGGTCAGTGACAGCGCGCCCCTGGACTCGCCCGTCGAGGAGGAGTTCCGGGTCGGCACGATGGCGCTCGCCTGGGACGGCGACGAGGAGCGGATGATCGTCGAGGCGCAGGCTCTGGTGGAGCTGGACGCTGAATCGGACGAGGATCTCGCCGAGGCCGAGGAAAGGCTTCTGCAGGACGAGGAGAACGGGCCGCCGATGCTGCGCGTCCGGCTCACCGGCGCGCAGGCCCGTGCCTTCGCCAAGCGCGCCCTCGACGTCGTGAACGCGGGGCGGCCGCCGTGCCCGCTGTGCAGCCTGCCGCTCGACCCGGAAGGACACGTATGCCCGCGCCAGAACGGATACCGGCGGGGCGCGTGAGTCCGGCCTCCGGCGCCGACGCCATGGAGCTGCTCACCCGCGGGGAGCTGACCGTGCGCGGGCAGATCCGGGAGGCGTCGAACGCGGTGCTGTACTGCACGGTCGCGTACGAGGGCGAGACGGCGGCCTGCGTCTACAAGCCCGTCGCCGGGGAGCGGCCCCTGTGGGACTTTCCCGACGGGACCCTCGCGCAGCGCGAGGTGGCGGCGTACGAGGTCTCCGAGGCGACGGGGTGGGGTCTTGTGCCGCCGACCGTCCTGCGGGACGGGCCGCACGGCGAGGGCATGTGCCAGCTGTGGATCGAGGGCTCCGAGGCGGAGGCCGACTCCGCGGAGCTGCTTGCCCTCGTCGAGGGCGAGGAGCCGGGGGAGGGCTGGAAGGCGATCGGGTTCGCCGATGTGGGGGAGGGGCGGACCGCGCTGCTCGTCCACGCGGACGATGTGCGGCTGCGGCGGCTTGCCGTGCTCGACGCGGTGATCAACAACGCGGATCGCAAGGGCGGGCATCTGCTGGTCGCTTCCGGGGGGCGGTTGTACGGGATCGACCACGGGGTCACGTTCAACGCCGAGGACAAGCTGCGGACGCTGTTGTGGGGGTGGGCGGGGGAGCCGCTGGCCGCCGAGGCGGTGGAGATTCTCCGCTCCCTGCGGGGCGCGCTGGAGGCGACTCAGCCGCTGTGCCTCCGGCTGGGCAAGCTGATCACTGGGGCTGAGGTGGACGCGCTCCGCGCGCGGGTGGACGCCTTGCTGGCCTCTGGCCTGTATCCCGCGCCGAGCGGGGAGTGGCCGGCGATTCCCTGGCCCCCGGTCTGATCCCCCTGCCCTTCGTCTGCGGGCCGTCTCCGAGCTGTCCCGCCGCTCCGCGGCGGGGAGGTCGCCGCGGAGCGGCGGGGTGCCCGTGGTGCGGGGTAATCGGGTGGGTGGGAGGGAAAGATCCGCCGCGCAGCGGCGGTGCAGTCGGCCCGCAGAGGCGCCTCCGCCGGCGAAGGCCCGGATAAACCTTGATCCCCGCTCGTATACGGATGGCCCGTCCGGTTAGGCTCATGGCATGCATGCCTGGCCCGCTTCTGAGGTCCCCGCCCTTCCTGGCAAGGGCCGCGACCTCCGGATCCACGACACCGCGACCGGCGGTCTTGTCACCCTTGACCCCGGTCCCGTCGCCCGTATCTACGTCTGCGGCATCACTCCGTACGACGCGACCCACATGGGTCACGCGGCGACCTACAACGCGTTCGACCTTGTGCAGCGCGTGTGGCTCGACACCAAGCGGCAGGTTCATTACGTCCAGAACGTGACCGACGTGGACGACCCGCTCCTCGAACGCGCGAACCGCGACGGCAAGGACTGGGTCGAGCTCGCCGAGGGCGAGACCGCGCTGTTCCGCGAGGACATGACCGCGCTGCGGCTCCTGCCGCCCCAGCACTACATCGGAGCCGTCGAGGCGATACCCGGCATCGTGCCGCTCGTCGAACGGCTCCGTGACATGGGCGCGGCCTATGAGCTGGAGGGGGACGTCTACTTCTCCGTCGAGTCCGACGCCCACTTCGGCGAGGTCTCCGGCCTCGACCGTGCCGCGATGAAACTGCTCTCCGCCGAGCGCGGCGGCGACCCGGAGCGCCCCGGCAAGAAGGACCCGCTCGACCCGATGCTCTGGATGGCCGCCCGTGAGGGCGAGCCGAGCTGGGACGGGGCCTCGCTCGGCCGCGGCCGGCCCGGCTGGCACATCGAGTGTGTGGCCATCGCCCTCGACCACCTGGGGATGGGCTTCGACGTGCAGGGCGGCGGATCGGATCTCGCCTTCCCGCACCACGAGATGGGCGCCTCGCACGCGCAGGTCCTGACCGGCGAGCACCCGTTCGCCAAGGCGTACGTGCACGCCGGCATGGTCGCCCTGGACGGCGCGAAGATGTCCAAGTCCAAGGGCAACCTCGTCTTCGTGTCGAAGCTGCGGCGGGACGGGACCGACCCGGCCGCCATCCGCCTCTCCCTGCTCGCGCACCACTACCGCGCGGACTGGGAGTGGACCGACGACGTCCTGCGGGACGCCGTCGAGCGCCTCGGGCGCTGGCGCGCCGCCGTCTCCCGCCCCGACGGGCCGTCGGCCGACGCGCTGGTCGAGGAGATCCGCGAGGCCCTCGCGAACGACCTGGACGCACCGACGGCGCTCGCCGCCGTCGACCGCTGGGCCGCCCGCCAGGACGCCGACGGCGGTACGGACGAGGGCGCCCCCGGCGTCGTATCGCGTGCCGTCGACGCACTGCTTGGCGTGGCCCTGTAAACCACCGGGTCACCTGATCACCGGTTTCATCGCATGGGCCGCTCCGGAAATCCAGGAGCGGCCCATCAAAGTCCATGGCCGCGGCGGCCGTTGAAGCGCTAGACCTCCGCCATGAGATCACCCACTCGCTTCAGACGGGCGGCGCTCGCCGCCGCCCTGCTAGGACTCCTCGCGGCGTTCGCCGGACCCGGCGGCGCTGCCGCGCGGGCCGCCGACGAGCCCGCGACCACCGTCGGGGACGTCACGGACTTCGCCGCCGACGAGTCCGTCTACCGGATCGGCGCGGGCAAGGCCGAGGCCCGCGTCAGCTTCGTATCGAAGGAGACGTTCCGGCTCGAACTCGCCCCCGAGGGCGACTTCACCGACCCGACCGGCAAGGACATCGTCCTTCCGCAGGGCGAGCCGCCGAGCACCAAGTGGGCCGACAAGGGCGACCGCTACGAACTGAGCACCTCCGAAGTGACCCTGCGCGCCTACAAGTCGCCCCTCCGGTTCGCGCTCCACCGCGCCGACGGGACCGAGATCTGGGCCGAGTCCAAGGGGCTGTCCTGGACGAAGGACGCCACCACGCAGAGCCTGGCGCGCGGCGCCGACGAGCAGTTCTACGGCGCCGGGATGCAGAACGGGCGCGGCAACACCTCGCACCGCGGCAAGAAGGTCGAGGTGAGCGTCGACTACAACTGGGACGACGGCGGGCACCCCAACTCCGTGCCCTTCTACCTGTCTTCGGAGGGGTATGGCGTCTTCCGTAATACGTACGCGCCCAACACCTACGACTTCGCCGAGCCGGTGACGGCCACCGCCAAGGAACAGCGCTTCGACGCCTACTACTTCGCGGGCCGCGGCGGCGACGCCGCCAAGGACGTCATCGGGCAGTACACGAAGCTCACCGGGAAGCCCTTCCTGCCGCCCGTCTATGGGCTGGAGATCGGTGACGCCGACTGCTATCTCCACAACGCCAACCAGGGGGAACGGCACACCCTGGACTCCCTGAAGGTCGCCGACGAGTATCTGAAGCACGACATGCCGGGCGGCTGGATGCTCGTCAACGACGGCTACGGCTGCGGCTACGAAGACCTCGCCGAGACCGCCGAGGGCCTCCAGGACCGCGATATGCAGCTCGGTCTGTGGACCGAGGACGGCATCGACCAGATCGCCGACCAGGTCAAGGCGGGCCAGCGCGTCGCCAAGCTCGACGTCGCCTGGGTCGGCGACGGTTACAAGAAGGCGCTCGACGGCTGCAAGGACGCGTACAAGGGGATCGAGGACAACAGCGATGCGCGGGGCTTCACTTGGGCCCCGGAGAGCTGGTCGGGCGCCCAGCGCTGCGGGGTGCAGTGGTCCGGCGACCAGAGCGGCAGCTGGGAGTACATCCGCTGGCAGATCCCCACGTACGCGGGCGCGACCATGTCCGGCCTCGCCTACACGACGGGTGACGTGGACGGCATCTTCGGCGGCAGCGCCAAGACGTACGCGCGTGATCTGCAGTGGAAGTCGTTCCTGCCGGTCACGATGACGATGGACGGCTGGGCCGCCACCGACAAGCAGCCCTTCCGGTACGGGGAGCCCTACACCTCCATCAACCGCAAGTACCTCAAGCTGCACGAGTCACTGCTGCCCTATCTCTACTCGTACGGGCACGAGGCGACGAAGACGGGAGTCGGCGCCGTACGGCCGCTGGCCCTCGAATACCCCGACGACCCGAAGGCCGCCACCGACGCCGCCAAGTACGAGTTCCTGACGGGTGAGGACTTTCTTGTGGCGCCCGTCTACAAGGACACCACCGTCCGGGACGGCATCTACCTCCCGAAGGGGACGTGGACCGACTACTGGAGCGGCCGTACGTATCAGGGTCCGACGACCGTCGACGGGTACAGCGCGCCCATCGACACCCTGCCGCTCTTCGTCAAGGGCGGTGCCACCGTGCCGATGTGGCCCGGCGGCATCAGGTCCTACAAGGACCGCACCGCCGATTCGCCGCTCGCCTGGGACATCTACCCGCAGGGCACGTCCTCCTTCGAGCTGTACGAGGACGACGGCGTGACCCGGCAGCACCGCGACGGCAAGTACGCCACCCAGCGCGCCGAGGTCGACGCGCCCCGCGCGGGCAAGGGCGACGTGCGGGTGCGGATCGGCGCGAGCAAGGGGGAGTTCAGCGGGAAGCAGACCAAGCGGCCTTACGCCTTCACGCTGCACACCGGGGACGCGCCCAGCGGCGTGGAACTCTCCGGCAGGGAGCTGCCCCGGCTCGCATCGAAGGACGCGTACGAGAAGGCGGCGCAGGGCTGGTTCTACGACCGGGACGACCGGGGCGGGGTCGTCAAGGTGAAGACGGCTGCTCTCCGCACCGACCGGGCCTTCGAGCTCGACCTGGACGACACCAGCGCGGTCGGCGGCGCTGTGCCCGGCGCGACCGCGGCGGTGAGCGCCCCCGCGGGCCAGGAGCTCGGCGCGGGAGCCGCCGGCAAGGTCGCCGTCGACGTCACGGCGGGGACGCGGGACGCCACGGGTGTCGAGGTCACCCTCGACGCACCCGAGGGCTGGACGGTCGGATCCGCGAAGGCCGACCGCGTACCCGCAGGAACCACCCGCCGCGTCGAGGTGGCCGTCACCCCGGCCAAGGACGCCGACCCCGGTGAGCAGCCGCTCGACGCGAGCGCCCGCTACCGCTCGGCGGGACAGGACCGCACCGCGGGACAGCGGATCGCGGTCGCCGTCATGCCGCCGGCGCCGACGGCTGACACCTGGGCGAGCGACATGGCCTGGCTGAAGGCCACCAATGGCTACGGACCCGCCGAACGCGACCGCAGCAACGGCGAGTCGGGAGCCGATGACGGCCACACGCTGACCCTCGCGGGAAAGACGTACGAGAAGGGGATCGGCGTGCACGCCGACTCCGTGATCGAGGTCTACACCGGCGGGCGGTGCACGAAGTTCACCGCCGACGCGGGCATCGACGACGAGATCAACGGCTACGGAGAGGTGGCCTTCTCCGTAGAGGCCGACGGCAAGGTGCTGTGGACCTCGCCGAAGGTGACGGGTGCCTCGGCGACCGTGCCCGTGGACGTCGATGTGAGCGGGGCCCGGCACGTGGAGCTGAAGGTGACCGACACCAACGGTTCCAAGAGCGGGGACCACGGGGACTGGGCCGAAGCCAGGTTCACGTGTACGTCCGGTAGCTGACAGGGGACGGCGCCGGGCGAGGGTGCTCTCCGTCGCCCGGCGCCGCCGGTTCTCGTGGTCGGCCCGGATCAGCTCAGCGGGTGATGAGCACGCCGAGGATCAGGCCGGGGTTGTTGGCGTTGTCGTAGTAGGCGAAGACCCGCTGCCCGTAGGCGAACGCGTTCTGGACCATCGTGTGCGTCTCGTCGAACGGGTTGACCAACACGCGCCAGGCGTTGTCCACGAGCAGGTACAGCAGCTCGGCCTGGCCGGGCAGCGGCTGCACAAAGTCCTGGAAGTTCAGCGCGACGCCGACGGTCAGGGCCTGTGTCGAGACCTCCGGGATCTGCGCCTGCGGGACCTGGATCTGCTGGCCGCCCTGCTGCTCGGGGCCCATCTCCTGCAGCAGTTGCTGGAACGGCTGCTGCTGGCCGAGCTGCTGGAGCTGCTGCTGCAGGTGCTGCGGGATCTGCTGCTGGCCCTGGATGCCGGGCTGCATCTGCTGGCCGAACTGCCGCTGACCGAACTGCTGCTGCTGTTGCTGCGGCGGCGCGGTGCTCAGGCCCGGCTGCTGGCCGTACTGCTGCTGGCCTTGCTGCTGGGGGCTGAACGGCTGCTGGCCTTGCTGCTGGGGGCTGAACGGCTGCTGGCCGTACTGCTGCTGCCCGAACGGCTGCTGCCCGAACGGCTGCTGGCCGTACTGCTGCTGAGGTCCGTACTGCTGGCCTTGCTGCTGCATGGGACTCATTTGCGGGGTGGTGCTCATGCGGGTGCCACCTTCCCTCAATGGTTGTGGTGCTTCAGCAATGCGTGTGGTGCTGCGGCCCCCGACGGCGCGTCGTGCGTCAGCCCGTGACGACCAGGCCGACGACCTCGTCGTCGGAGAACCAGACCCGTACGTCGGGATGTCCCCCCGCGAAGGCGGCGTGCACCGCCTGGCGGATGTCGGGGGACGGGGCGTTGAGGTTGCGCCACTCCCCGGCGACGAACAGCCGGAGCCGTGGCGGGAGTTCGGGCGGATAGGGCAACAGCTCGTCCCAGTAGCGCTCGGCACGTCCGGAGCCCACCGCGGAGGGCAGCAGGTTCGTGACCGCCGCCTTGATGTCGGGCCGGTTGCCGATCCGCTGGGACGCGGGGCGCCCCGGTGCGTCCTGCTGCACAGAGCCCGTCGACCTGAGCATCGCCCGCGCCCGGTCCGGGGTCATCAGCTGCTGGCCGGCGGCCTTCAGCATGCCCTGCAGACAGGCGAGGGCGCCGACGACGATCGGCGATGCGGACGAGGTGCCGGAGAACGTGTCCGTGTACCAGGCGATCTCGTCGGCGCCGCCCTGGAGGTCCCCGGGGCGGTCCCAGAAGCCGCCGGTCGTGGTGGTCTCGCGGCCCCAGCCCTGGGCGTCCACGCGGGCCCCGTAGTTGGAGAACGCGAGGCGCGAGCGGTCCGGGCCGTGGTCGCGGCCGTGGGTGCCGGGCGGCGGCGCGCCCGCGCCGACCAGGACGGCGCCCGAAGGCCGGTTGGACGGGTTGAAGGGGTTGCGCCACCACTCGGGGAATGCGTCGGGCTTGCGCTCGTACACCGCGTCGTCCAGGGACTCGGCGCCGTTGCCGGCCGCGCCGACGACGATGACGCCCTTCGCGGTGGCGTACCGGATCGCCGCGTAGTCGTCCGGCCACCACTCCAGGGCGATGTAGCCCTTCTGGTCGTCGCGCGGCTCGAAGTCGAACCGCGGTCCCGGGCGGTGCAGTTCGATGAGGATGATGTCGCCGGGGGACAGGCGCTCCGCCGCCGCGTGGATCGTGGCCGAGGTGCCGAGCGGCTGGAAGGAGGCGGCCGCGGTCACCGACTCCGGCGCGATGCCGGAGATGCCCACGTAGTTGCGGTCGCCGCCGATGACGCCGATGACGGCGGTGCCGTGGTTGCGCCACGCGATGTCCTGGATGGGGGTGCCGATGACCACACCGGCGAGCTTGGAGGTCAGGTCCTCGTGGCCGAGCTGCCAGGCGCCCTCGATGTCGATCACCGTGACGCCCTCGCCCGAACCGCCGAGCCGCTGCCAGGCCCAGTGGGCGTCGACGCCCTCGGGGGCCGGGCGCAGATAGCCCTGGCGGCCGGTGAAGTCGGGGGTGACGGGGGCGCCCTCCTTGCGCCGCCCGGACTCGCCCGCCTCCGGGGACGACTCCTGGCGCTGCGGCGGGGGTCCCGGCCTGCCCGTCGCGCCGATCGAGGCGGGGACGGCGCCCGGCTTGACGTACGCCGTGTCGATCCCGGGCAGCGCCGCCATCCGCGAGCGCAGCTCCTGGGCGCGGCTCTCGCCGCCGCGGACCCGGTAGAAGAGCGCCAGATCCGGTACGTCGTCGCCGCCGTCACCGTCCCGCTCCATGGCGGACCGCAGTCGGTCCTCGTTGCCGAACAGCGGCTCCAGGGCGAGCTGTTCATCGCTGAGGAACATGTTCAGGGCCGACACATCGGAGCCCGCCGCCGAGCGGATGCCCTGCGTACCGGCCCGCAGCCGGGCCTCGGGCCGTGCGACGACGATCAGCTCCTGCTCGGCCGGCCGGTAGGTGAATCCCGCTCCGTCGGGCCCAGGGCCACTGGCTCCCGGGCCTCCCGCGGGCTCTGCCTGGTCGGTCATCGCTTCACCGCTCCCTTCGGTACTCGGGGTCCTGCGGGTGCCGTGCTGCGCGCTGTGGCCGCGCCTTCGGGGCACACCTTGCTACCGCCCGGCGCGCTCGTCCACCCCCCATTGCCCCAACTGAGTTTGAAATCAAGGTGGTCGGGGAAGCCGGTGCAATTCGTCCGGAAGGCGATGTCACGGTGCGATCCGGCCAAGTTCGGGGCAACGCGACGGGGCGGCATCCTTCAGGATGCCGCCCCGCGCTCGTTCAGTCCTCGTGTCCTCGTTCAGTCCTCGGAGGAATCAGAGGGTCCGGATTCCTCGCCGGTGCCGCCGCTGCCGCCGCTGTCCTCGTCCGTCCCCGGCCGCTGCTGAGGCTTCGGCGGCCGGGTGCGCTCACCCGGCGTCGGACCGCCGCCGTCGCGCCGCCGCAGATAGCGCTCGAACTCGCGGGCGATGGCCTCGCCGGACGCCTCCGGCAGCTCGGCCGTGTCCCTGGCCTCCTCGAGCGACTGGACGTACTCGGCGACCTCGCTGTCCTCGGCCGCGAGCTGGTCCACGCCCACCTGCCAGGCGCGGGCGTCCTCGGCGAGGTCGCCCAGCGGGATCCGCAGGTCGATGAGGTCCTCCAGGCGGTTCAGGAGCGCGAGCGTGGCCTTCGGGTTCGGCGGCTGCGATACGTAGTGCGGCACCGCGGCCCAGAGGCTGACCGCCGGGACGCCCGCGTGCGTGCACGCCTCCTGGAGGATGCCGACGATGCCCGTCGGGCCCTCGTACTTCGTCTCCTCCAGGTCCATGGTCCGTGCCAGGTCCGGGTCGGAGGTGACGCCGCTGACCGGCACCGGGCGGGTGTGCGGGGTGTCGCCGAGCAGCGCGCCCATGATCACCACCAGCTCCACGCCCAGCTCGTGGGCGAAGCCCAGGATCTCGTTGCAGAACGACCGCCAGCGCATCGACGGCTCGATCCCGCGCACCAGGACGAGGTCGCGCGGCTTGTCGCCGCCCACGCGGATCACCGAGAGCCGGGTCGTCGGCCAGGTGATCTTGCGAACGCCGCCCTCCAGGAAGACCGTGGGGCGGTTGACCTGGAAGTCGTAGTAGTCCTCGGCGTCCAGCGCCGCGAAGACCTCGCCCTTCCACTCCTTGTCGAGATGCGCGACCGCGGTGGAGGCGGCGTCGCCGGCGTCGTTCCAGCCCTCGAACGCGGCCACCATGACCGGGTCGACCAGCTCGGGTACCCCCTCGAGCTCGATCACCCAGGCCTCCTTCCGACGTCCTTTACGTACGCCCCAACCTTACGGCGTCCGCCGGGGCCCTCCGCAGCCCCCTTGTGGCCGCTCGGTGACCGGATCACTGCCCCGCCGGAGGGCCGCGCACTCCCTCGGCGGCGGGGGCTTTGCAGGTGCTTTACAGCGTCGAGCGCAGCCACTGCTCCACGCTCGCGATGTGCACCGTCGCCCACGACCTGGCCGCCTCCGCGTCACGGTCCCGCAGCGCGGTGAGAATCGCCCGGTGCTCGTGCAGGGTGCGGCTGACGGCGTCCTCCTGGGTGAGGCCGCGCCAGATGCGGGCCCGGGTGGTGGGCCCGGAGAGACCGTCGAGGAGCGAACAGAGCACCGAGTTGCCGGACGACTGCACGATGCCCCGGTGGAACTCCAGGTCGCAGGCGACCAGTTCCTCCACCGAAGGGGCCGCGCCGAGGGCGTCCAACTGGGAGGTCAGCACGTCCAGTTCGGCCTCGGTGATGTGGACGCTCGCCATGGCCGTGGCCGCCGGCTCCAGGATGCGGCGCACCGCGAGGAACTCCAGGACCGTGTCGTCGCGGTGGAAGTCGACGACGAAGCTCAGTGCTTCGAGCAGCAGTTGCGGATCCAGGCTGGTGACGTAGGTGCCGTCGCCCTGTCGTACGTCGAGGATGCGGATCAGGGAGAGCGCGCGCACCGCCTCGCGCAGTGAGTTGCGCGAAAGGCCCAGGTCGGCGGCGAGTTCGCTCTCCTTGGGCAGCCGGTCGCCGGGGCGCAGCGCGCCGGAGACGATCATGCCCTTGATCTTTTCGATGGCTTCGTCGGTGACAGCCATGGGGACCTCGCCTCACAAGACAGAAGACATCCGATGTATCGGACGATTATGGCGTGTCCTGGGGCTCTTGCGCACGGGGGTCAGGCGAATACGTACATCTCTCAGGGCTAAGATTTCCGTACTGACGTTCCGTACTGACCGCGGGACGGGCGAGAGGGAGGCTACGGCACATGGCCGTGAAGAAGTCTGCGGGGGCCCACCAGGACGCGGTCGCGTCCATCATCGAGGACTGGGCCAGGGAGCGGCCCGAGCTCGACACCTCGCCCTTGGAGGTGCTCGCCCGGCTGCACCGCACCTTCCTGCGCTACAACACCAGGCTCACCACCGCGATCGAGCGGCACGGCCTCGCGGTCGCCGGATTCGACGTGCTGACCGCGCTGCGCAGGGCCGGGGCGCCCTACCGGCTCACCGCGGGACAGCTCGCGGACTCCGGGCTCGTCTCGTCGGCCGGGGTGACGCTGCGCATCGACCGTCTGGAGAAGGACGGCCTGATCGTGCGGGAGCGGGACGCCGACGACCGCCGGGTGGTCTACTCGCGGCTCACGGACGAGGGCCTCGCCAAGATCGACGAGGTGTTCGCCGAGCATCTCGACAACGAACGCCGGATGCTCGGCGGACTCTCCCCTGCCGAGTGCCGCCAGCTGGCCCGTCTGATGTCCAAGCTGGAGCGGTCGATCACGGACTCCGACGGACCTCACGGAGCAGAGGCCTGAGCCTCCGCCTCCGCGCGGTACATCCGGCGCAGCCGCACCACGCCCAGGTCGTGCTGGTAGAGGTTCTCGCGCTGGTCCGCGTCGGCGGGCATCGCCTCCAGCATCACCCGGTCCTGCTCAAGGACCTGCCAGTGGCGCTCCTCGATGAGGGTCTTGTAGAGGAAGCGCCAGGTGTCGCGCTGCCAGCCCTGGACGCGGCGGTAGCGCCAGAAGAAGACGCCGGTGCGGGTCTCGTCGACCGGGCAGACCATGCCGACGATGCCGAACGGGCCGCCGGGTCCTGCCGACGGCGGGTACGGGATGGTCAGGTCCACCCAGTCGACGCCGGTGCGGCACAGCTCGACCCAGTCGAAGTTGACGCCCCGCTGGTCGGTCTTCTCGAAGAAGTAGCCGCGGTCCGTCTCCCGGATGCGGAACTTGGCGGTGGTGTCGCCGTCGTACATCGTGTGCGACTCATGGTGGAGGAACGCGCCGTGCATCGGGTCGAGGAGGTTCTCCACCGCGAACCGCCACGGGCCGTTCCACTCCGCGTAGCAGAGGAACGCGTCGACGTCGGGGTCGGTGAGCGGATCCGGCAGCGTCAGCTCGGCCGGCTCCGGGTGCCGCTCGTCGCCGAAGTAGGCGAGGATCGCGCCGCCGATCTCCCGCACGGGCAGTGACGTGACGAGTTTCTTGCCCTCCAGGTTGCAGCCGGGCAGGCCCGGTACGGAGGAGACGGTGCCGTCGGTCTCGACCTCCACCCCGTGGTACCAGCAGGCCACCCGGTCGCCGAGGTGTTTCCCGAGCGACAGGGGAGCCCCGCGGTGCGGGCAGCGGTCCGCGAGCATCGACAGGGTGCCGTCCGAGCGGCGGAAGAGCAGCCACTGCTCGCCGAGGGCGGTGACCTTGCGCATCGCGCCGGCGGCGACGAAGTCCGAGGGGACGACGGGGTGCCACTGGTTGCGCAGACCGGTGGCGTAGATGTGGTCCGCGGAAGCGGCGGGGCCGACGCGGGGGGTCAGGGTGGTCATCGGGGTCACGCTCCCAGTCGGTTCATCTCGGCACGGAAGGATTCCTCGGTCCACGGGGCGCCGTCCGGCGCGTGGACCTGACGGGCGTTCAAGCCCCGTACGACATCCGCGAGTTCGTGCCCGTCCTTGGTGAGGACCTCTTCGAGGGTGGCGGCGAGCTTGTACTCGTACGGGGTCGGCTCATGGGTACGGGACTGATGGACGTCCAGGTACGGCCAGGTGGTGGTCACGGGTGCCTCCAGGGGGATTTACGGGTCTTACAGGTCTTACGGGTCTTACAGGTCGAGGACGAGGCGGCGGCCCGATGTGCAGCGCGAGACGCAGATCATCATCGAGGCGTTCGCCGCGTGCTCGGCGTCGCTGAGCAGGAAGTCGCGGTGGTCGGGTGTGCCTTCGAGTACGCGGGTCTCGCAGCTGCCGCAGATGCCTTCCTGGCAGGAGCTGCTGACGTTCAGGCCCGCGTCCTCGGCGGCCCGCAGGATCGAGGTGTCGGCGCCGACGGAGAGCGTGAGCCCGGACGCCCGGCACTCCACCTCGAACGCGGAGTCGTCCCCGGCCCGCTCCACGACGGGCGCGGCGAACCGCTCCACGCGCAGCCGCTCGGCCGGGCAGACCGCCTCCGCGGCGGCGAGCAGCGGCTCCGGGCCGCAGCAGTACACGAGCGTGCCTTCGGCACAGCCGTCGAGCGCCGCGGCGAGGTCGATGTGTCCGTGCTCGTCCTGCGGGACGACGGTCAAGTCGCCGTCCAGTGCGGCCAGTTCATCGGTGAACGCCATGGAGTCGCGGTTGCGTCCGCCGTACACCATGTGCCAGTCGGCCCCGCGCCGTGCCGTCTCGCGGGCCATCGCCAGGAGGGGGGTGACGCCGATGCCGCCCGCGATGAACAGATAGCCCGGCGCGTCGTCGAGGGGGAAGTGGTTGCGCGGTTCGGACACCTTCACTGTCTGGCCGGGCCGCAGCGTGGTGTGCACGTGCCGTGAACCGCCGCGCGACGACGGCTCGTTGAGGACACCGATGCGGTACGCCGATACGTTCCGCGGGTCGCCGCAGAGGCTGTACTGGCGTATGTGGCCTCCGGTGTGGACGTCGAGGTGCGCGCCGGGGGTCCACGCGGGCAGCGGCTTGCCGTCCGGGTGGGCGAGCTCGACGGAGAGGACTCCGTCCGCCTCCCAGGTCATACGGCGCACCAGCAGCGTCAGTTCGCTCTCATTCATGGCAGGGCCCTCCTCACTGGCCGGGGATCTTGACGGGCGGGGTGAACGGGTTCTTCATCGGGCCGAGCCGGGCCAGGTCGACCTCGACGAGGGTCGGGCCTTCGGAGGCGACGGCATGGCTGATGACCGGCTCCGCATGCTCCTCGGCGGCGATCCGCGCGTACGCCAACCCGCAGGCCTGGGCGAGGAGTTCGAAATCGGGCGTGGCGAGGTCCACGCCACTGCGGCGCTCGCTGTAGCGGTCCTGCATGTTGCGGAGCACGCCGTACCCGCCGTCGTTGAAGACGATCAGGGTGAGCCGGGGCCGCTCCTGGGCGAGCGTGAGGAGCTCCCCGAGGTGGACGGCGAGCCCGCCGTCGCCGGCGAGGACGACGGTGGGCGCGTCGGTCCTGGCGAGCGCCGCGCCGATGCCCATGCCGAGCCCCTGCCCGATGCCGCCGCCGCGCGGGAAGACGTTGTCGCGCGGGTCGTACATCTCCAGGAGCCGGTTGCCCCAGCTGCTGGAGGGGATGGTCACATCGCGGGCGACGACGGCCTCGCGGGGCAGGGCGGCCCGGATGGCGTCGCAGATCGCGGCCTGCGGGCCGATGTTGTCGTGCAGGGTGGCGCGGACGTCCTCGCGGACCTCGGTGATACGCCGCGTCCAGCTCTCCTCGG
The DNA here is from genome assembly GCF_026340305.1 of Streptomyces sp. NBC_01381. Lineage (NCBI taxonomy): Bacteria > Bacillati > Actinomycetota > Actinomycetes > Kitasatosporales > Streptomycetaceae > Streptomyces > Streptomyces sp. NBC_01381. The sequence goes on from NZ_JAPEPI010000001.1 coordinate 3,747,740, forward strand.
CCCGTCGCGCGTGCGGCAGCAGGGCCGCGAGCACGTCGGGCGCGTGACCGTGCAGGGGGTGCCGCGCCGGGTACACACGGCCGAGCGCGGCGGCGTCGATGTCGATCTGGATGTGCGCGGCGGGCAGTTCAAGGCCGTAGTCGGCAGTCTCGTTGGACCGGAAGTGCGTGCCGATGGTCAGCAGGACGTCGGCGTCGGCGAGGAGGGCGCGGGCGGCCGGGGTGGTGGCGAAGTTCCCGATGACCTGCGGGTGGTCCTCGGGCACGGAGCCCCGCCCGGAGTTGGAGGTCAGCAGTCCCGCACCGGTGGCGTCGAGCAGCTCGGCCAGCTCGCGGCGGGCCCGCGTGGCTCCGCCACCGGCCCAGATGAGGGGGCGCCGGGCGGAGGCCAAGAGGGCCTGGGCGGCGGCGAGTTCGCCCTCGGCGGGAAGCGGGCGGCTGGGGCGCGGGGCTGCGAACGGCGAAGGTGCGGCGGCGGACCTGCGGTCAGCGGGTGCCGGAAGCGGCGAGTGCGCAGGGGCGGAGATTCCGGCGGGGTCCCCTGCGGGGGTGGGCCCGGGCGGTGTGGGGAAGCCGGTGGTTTCCTGGCGCGCGGGCGTCGCGAGGGCCGGATCGGTGGCCTGGAGCGTCTCGGCGCCGGCCGGTTCTTCTTCCGGCCGCACGGGAGCTGACGCGGGCACGTGGCCGGCCGGCCTGCGCGGCGGGACGGCGTCCGCCGGGCGGGCCGGGCCTGTGCCTGCCGGGTCGGTCGGACTCGCGCCTGCTGAGGCTGCCGGGCCGGTCGGACTCGCGTCCGCCGGGCGGGCGGGGCCTGTGCCTGCCGAGCTGGTCGGACTTGCGTCCGCCGAGGCTGCCGGGCTGGTCGGACTCGCGTCTGCCGGGCGGGCGGGGCTTGTGCCTGCCGGGCTGGTTGGACTCGCGCCTGCCGGGTCTGCCGGGCTGGTTGGACTCGCGCCTGCCGGGTCTGCCGGGCTGGTCGGACCCGCGTCCGCCGGGCTGGCCGGGCTGGTCGGACCCGCGTCCGCCGGGCTGGCCGGGCCTGTGCCTGCCGGGCCGGTCGGACTCGCGCCCGCCGGGCCTGCCAAGTCGGTCGGACCCGCGCCCGCCGTGCCTGCCGGACCCGCGCCCGCCGAGCCCCTATCCGCCGAGCCCCCCACATCCGTCTGCGCCGCGTACTGCAGATCAACCGGCCACTCCACGCTCGCCGGGCCGCCCGGATCCGTCAGCGCCGCGCGGGCCGCCTCGCGCAGGATGCGGCCCGCGGCGTTCGCCGACGGGACGGAAGCCGCGTACGCGGAGACCGCGCGCAACATGCCGAGCTGGTCCTTGGTCTCGTGGATGAAGCCGCGGCCGCTGCCGAGGAACTCGCTCTCCACCTGGCCCGTGATGTGGAGGACGGACGTGCCCGAGCTGAGCGCCTCGACCAGCGAGCCCGCCGCGTTGCCCGCGCCCGTGCCCGTCGAGGTGAGCGCGCAGCCCAGCGAGCCGCGGGCCCGGCCGTAGGCGTCGGCCGCGTTCACCGCGGTCGCCTCGTGGCGGACCGGGACGAACCGCAGCTCCCGGTCGACCGCCTCGACCAGCGGCAGATTGTGCACGCTGACGATGCCGAACACCGTGTCGACGCCGAGTTCGCGCAGGACGGCGACGAGGAGATCGCCTCCGGTGGCGTAGTGCATGGGGAACTCCTCAGAGGATGGAGCGGCCGACGCCGCCGCAGACGTCGATGCTGGTGCCGGTGGTGTACGAGGCGCGGGGCGAGAGCAGCGTGACGATCGCGTACGCGACCTCCTCCGCCCGCCCGAGCCGGCCGAGCGCGATCCCGCGGTCGGCTGCCAGCTCCGCCTGCCAGTCCTCGTAGGAGAGGCCGGAGTCGGCGGCCGCGTGGCGTCGCGTCCACTGGCCGGTGTCGATGAGGCCCAGGCAGACCGAGTTGACGCGGATGCCCTCGGGAGCGAGCTCCACCGAGAGGGACTTGGAGAGGTTGAGGATGCCCGCGCGGGCCGCGCTCGTGGTGATCAGGCGCGGCTCGGGCTGCTTGGCCAGGACCGCGTTGACGTTCACGACGCTCGCCGCGCCGGACGCCGCGAGGTACGGGCGGGCCGCGTGCAGGGGGTTCAGGACCCCGGCGAACTTCAGGTCCAGCTCGTCGCGCCAGTCATCGGCGGTCGACTCGTCCAGACCCTTCATACGGGACTGGCCCGCGTTGTTCACGAGCCCGTCGATCGCGCCGAACGTGTCCGCCGCGTGCCGCGTGAACTCCCGTACGGCGTCCGCGTCCCGTACGTCGCACACCCTCGTGAGCAGCCGGTCGCCGCCGCCCAGCGAGGCCGCGGCCTTGCCGAGCCGCTCGGCGTCACGCCCGCAGGTGGCGACCCGCGCGCCCTCGTCGAGCAGGGCGCGGACCGTGGCCAGGCCGACGCCCGAGCTGCCGCCGGTGACCAGGACGGTCCGGTCGGCGAGGCCCAGATCCATGATTCATCGCTCCTGTACGTCAGTTCAGTCAGTGCAGTGGGTTCAGTCAGTGCATGGTGAAGCCGCCGTTGACGGCGACCGCTTGTCCGGTGAGATAGCGGGACTCCTCGGAGAGGAGGAAGGAGACGAGCCCGACCATGTCGTCCGGCTGCTGCGGGCGGGAGATCGCCCGGTTGCCCCGGTAGAGGGCGTGCCGCTCGGCCGGTACCGTCTCGGTGGCCTCGACCTCGGTGAGCCCGGGCGCCACCGCGTTCACGGTGATCCCCTTCTCGCCGAGCTCCCGCGCCATGGCCCGCGTCAGCGCGATGACCGCGCCCTTGGAGGCGATGTAGTGCGCGAGGCGGGGCGATCCGTAGAGCGCCGCGTCGGATGCGATGTTCACGATCCGGCCGGGGGAGGCGAAGAGCGGGTGCAGGGCCTTGGCGACCAGCCAGGGGCCGCGGGCGTTGACCGCCATCAGGCGGTCCCACACCTCGACGTCGATGTCCTGGAACTCCTTGCCGCCCACCCCGTTGGCGAGCGCCGCGTTGTTGACCAGGCCGTACAGCGGGCCCAAGTCCCGTACGGAGGCGGCCAGTTCGTCGACCGACGCGGGGTCGGCCACATCACAGCGCACGAAGTGCGCGTCGAGCCCATCCGCCCGCAGTCCTGCGACGGCTTCCGAGCCGCGCGCGGGATCCACCTCCGCGACGACGACCCGGAAGCCGTCCTCGCCCACCCGGCGGGCCATGGCCAGGCCAAGGCCACGGCCCGCTCCGGTGACCACGACCGTGGGCACGTCAGTCACGGGTGACGCCGTGCATCGGCGAGTGCTCGGGGTAGGTCGGCACCTGCGGCTTCTGCGTGCCGATGACGACGCAGAACAGGGCGTCGGTGTCGCCCTCGTTCTTGAGGGAGCGGGCCACACCGGCCGGCACGACGATCATGTCGCGGTAGCCGAGCGTGCGGTACTCCACCTCGTCGGCGCCGCGGTGGATGCCGACCTTGACCCGGCCCTCCAGGACGAAGAACGCCTCCTCGACGTCGTGGTGGGTGTGCTCGGGGCCCTCGGCGCCGGGCGGAAGCAGCATGTTGGAGAAGGTGAAGCCGCCGGACGGCAGGATGCGGCTGTCGTTCTCGTGGTTGCCGGTCGCGCCGGAGCCGACGTAACGGATCTGCCCGCGGCGGTACTGCGGGCCCGCCTTCTCCTGGAAGGAGAGGGTGCTGAAGTCCGCGACGCGGGACTCCTTGGTGGCGATCAGCGAGTCGGTGTACTTGCCGAGGTCGCCGCCGTCGTCGTACTCGGTGGTGGTCAGAGGCATGAGAAGGCTCCTACTCAGTGATGTGGGCTTGCCCGGCGGCCTGGGCCTGCTCGGGGATACGGGCGGTGATGCGGAGGTGGGAGAGCACCCAGGCGTTGAAGGCCCCGGGCCGCTCCTGGTTGGCCAGGTGACCGGCGTCCTTGACGATCACGTAGGCGGTCTTGTGCAGGGACCCGGCGATCGCCTGCGAGGCCTCGACGCCGGTGACCCGGTCCTGGTCGCCGCAGAGGACGAGGGTGGGCGCGGTGATCCGGGCGATTTCGGTGCGCAGGTCGGCCGCGGCCATGGACTCGGCGGCGTACGCGTATCCGGGCAGGCGCACCGACGCGGCCATGGTGTCGACGACCCGCCGGACCAGCTCGGGCGGCGCGTCCGGTGAGACGAGCCGGGGCCCGCGCCGCTCGGCGAACGCCCGCGGCCCGAGCTCCGCGAGCTCGGCGGCCCGCTGCCGCATGCCGTCGGCCTTCGCCGGATCGGTCCCGGAACCGGCGCTGGAGTCAGCGACGATCAGCGAATCGACCAGCTCGGGGTGGCGGGCGGCAAGGCGCAGTGCGATCACGCCGCCCCACGAGACGCCGAGCACATGGGCGCTCGCGCCGCGCTCGCGGATCACCTCGGCCGCCGCGTCGGCGAAGCCGTCCAGGTCCAACGGCCCTTCAGGATCGGGTGACTTGGCGTACCCGGGAGCATCCCAGGCCACCACACGCACGTACGCGGACAGCTCGGCGAGCTGTGGTGCGAAGGCGGCGGACGACGAACCGATGCCGTGCAGGCACAGCAGCAGCGGACCGCCGGAACCCGCCTCCTCGACATGCACGGGCACGCGCACGGGCTCGGCCGTCACAGGATCTGCCCCGTACGCCCGGCGAGCGCGGCGAGGCTGCGCAGGACCGCGTACGGCACGACCTGGCTGGTCGCCGGGTTGCCCGGGTCCGGCAGATGCGCCACCTCGAAGCGGTACGCCCCGTGCGGTCCCGACGCCTCGACGACGTGCCGCGTGTGGTGGGCGCCGGGGTCGGCGACGACCCGGACCCGCACAGCGTCCAGGTCGCCGACGGCCAGCGCGACCGACGCCGCGACGTTCGTCGACTTGGGGAACTTCACCGGGACGTCGCGCGCGGTCCCGGACATCACCTCGACGGGCTCGGTGGCGGTCCGCATGCGGGACAGCAACTCCTCGTCCATCCACGGTTGTTCGAGGGTGGACGGCAGCTTGGTGGTGGTGAGGGCGACCTCGTCGAGCGGGCCGAGGGAGCGCACCGCCTGGAGCAGATCGAGACCGCCGACCGCGCCCCCGGTGAAGTACACCCGGCCGGGCCCCGCGGCGAGGAGCCGTTTGGCAAGGTCATCGTCGGTGAGCGCGCCGGTCGAGGCGATCAGGAGATCGGTCCCGGAGGCGAGCACGCGCTCGCCCCATTCGCGTACGACACCCTGGCCCGCCGCCTCCACGACGAGATCGCAGCGCTCCATGGCCTCGTCGAAGGAGACCTGCGGGGCCGGGGCGCTCTCGCCGAGCGGACGGTTGTCGACGAGACAGGTCAACTCGGCGCCGGGCACGTGCTGTTCGGCGAGCGCTGTGCCGACGACCCGGCCGATCGCGCCCCAGCCGACGATGCCGACCTTGCGTACGCGCGTCATGCCTGAACCTCCAGTTTCTTGTGGGCGGAGAGCGGGCCGGGGTCGGGCGACCCCGCCATGTGGCAGCGGATCTCCTTGGAGGGCGGCCCGGCCGTCCCCCACAGGTCGGAAAGCTCCGGGACGCGCCGCCAGACCCGTGCGATCCACTGGTCCTCGACGATCTGCGCGACCTCGGACGTGTACTCGCAGACGAGCCCGGAGGGGTCGGCGAAGTAGGAGAAGGTGTTGTTGCCGGGGCCGTGCCGGCCTGGCCCCCACTGCGGGACGACGCCGTGGTGCCGCAGCCGGCCGAGGCCCCGCATGAAGTGGTCGACCGAACTCATCTCGTACGCCACGTGGTTGAGGGAGACCCACTCCGCCTGGTTGAAGGCGATGCAGTGGTGGTCGGCGTTGCAGCGCAGGAACGCCATCTGGTGCTCGGACCAGTCGGAGACGCGCAGGCCGAGGACGTCGCGGTAGAAGGCGACCGAGGCGTCGATGTCCGTGGTGTTGAGGACCGCGTGCGTGACACCGACCGGCACGGCGCCGTCCCGGCCGCGCGGGGCGACCGCCTCGACCTCCGCGCTGATCTCGATGAGCCGGTGCTCGTGGTCGGTGAAGCGCAGGCCGTAGCCGCCGCCGACCTGGTCGAGCGGGCCTGGCCCGGCGACCGGTGTGATGCCGCGCGCGAGCAGCCGCCGCGCCGCCTCGTCGACCTCGGCGGGTGTGGCCACCGCGAAGGAAATCCTGCCGAGTCCGGTGCGGTCGGCGCGGGTGAGCTGGAGTGCGTGGTGCTCGGCGCCGGTGCCGCGCAGCCAGGCGGCCGTGCCGCGCTCCGACTCGACGGTCTCCAGACCCCAGACCTCCTGGTAGAAGTCGGCGGCCTCGGTGAAGGCGGGGGTGAGCAGTTCGACGGAGCGCAGGGCGCGCAGTCGGGCGATGGGAGGTTGGGACATGACCTACTCCAGAGGTACGGGGATCAGTTGGCCCAGGGGAGCGGCGCGTCCGAGACGCCCCAGTACAGGGACTTCTGGCGCTGGTAGGCGCGGATGCCGTCGCGGCCCTTCTCCCGGCCGAGACCGCTCTCCTTCATGCCGCCGAAGGGCGTGGCGATGCTGAACTGCTTGTAGGTGTTGATCCAGACGGTGCCCGCGTCGACGCGGCGCGCGATCTGCCAGGCGGCCCGGTGGTCGCGGGTCCAGATGCCGCAGGCCAGGCCGTAGACGCTGGAGTTGGCCTGTCGTGCGAGGTCGTCCTCGTCGTCGAAGGGCAGCGCGACGAGGACGGGTCCGAAGATCTCCTCCTGGCAGGTGCGGGAGGAGTTGGGAAGACCGTCGATGACGGTGGGCAGGTAGTACGCCCCGTCGCGGTACTCGGCACCCTCCGGAACCGCCCCGCCGCACAGCACCCTCGCGCCTTCCGAGCGCGCGAGATCGACGTACGCGGCGACCGAGTCCCGGTGCCTGTGGTGCACGAGCGGCGCGACCTGGGTGTCGGGGGCGGTGCCGGGACCGACCCGCAACTTCCGCACCCGCTCGACCAGTTCACCGACGAACTCGGCGTAGATCTCCCGCGCCACGAAGAGCCGCGACCCGGCGATGCAGGACTGCCCGCTGGAGGAGAACACCCCGAACATCACCCCGGCCAGAGCCTGTTCGACATCGGCGTCGGCGAGGACGACCGTCGGCGACTTGCCGCCCAGCTCCAGCGAGACCGGCATCAGCTTCTCGGCGGCCGCGTGGGCGAGCGTACGGCCCGTGCTCGTGCCGCCGGTGAAGGTGACCTTGCCGACCCGCGGATCGCGCACGATCGCGTCGCCGACGATGCTGCCGCGCCCCGGCAGGACGGACAACAGGCCTGCGGGCAGGCCGAGTTCATCGAGCGCACCGGAGATGATCCGGCCGAGCGAGAGCGAGACGAGCGGGGTCCACTCGGCGGGCTTGAGCAGCACCGCGTTGCCGCCCGCGAGCGCCGGGGCGAGCTTCTGGGCATCGCTGGCGACGGGGGAGTTCCAGGGGTTGACCGCGCCGACGACGCCGATTGGCTCGTACACGCTCATCGTCACGTAGTCGCCGCGCGAGGGCGTGATCGCCTCCTCCGCCGTCTCAAGGGCGGCCGCCGTGTAGCGGAACGTAGCCGCGGCGCTGGCCACCAGGGCGCGGGTCTCGGTGAGGGCCTTGCCGGTGTCGGCGGTCTGCAGAGCGGCGAGTTCTTCAGCCGACTCCTCGATCAACTCGGCTATGCGGTGCAGCAGTTGGGCGCGCTGATGGGGCAGGAGCCGGCGCCACCGCGGGTCGGCGGCGGCCTGTGCCGCCCCTTGCGCCGCCTCGGCGACCTCGTCGGGGGAGACCGCGTGCACGGTGGCGAGCGTGCGGCCCGTCGCCGGGTCGACGGTGTCGGCCGGGCCGCCCGAACCACGACGCCACCGGCCCGCTATGAGGGCTTCGTCGGCTGGGATGCGGGGCATGGGGGCCTCCTGGCGCGCTGGGTCTGATCCGGGGTGGACCACGCGGTGTTCAGCGGTGGGTTCATCCGGTCCGGATGCTCTTCGGTAAGCGCTAGAAATCTAAGGGCTTAAATATCTGGAACGCAAGACCCATCCGTGACCGTTCTTCGATGATTTCCCCTGCGGAGGCTCTTGACGGGCTCCGGTGTCCGGACGGTACAACTTAAGCGCTTAGAAACTTTGCGCTTACTTGCTCCTCGACTCGGGTTTCCCCAGACTCCGCAGTCGGAGCGTTCCCTCCCCCGCTCGTCCCCGCCCTCGTCCCCTCAGCAGCGGAGTACCCGCATGACGATCGACGCTTCCCCGGACCATGCGGTCCGGGCCGCCATAGCCGCCCGCTTCGAACGGCTCCCCCTGTGCCGCTGGCACGTCACCGTCCGGCTCATCGTGGGCGCGGTCACCTTCTTCGAGGCCTTCGACCAGCTCCTGATCGCCTACGCCCTGCCGGGGCTGCGGCAGGAGTGGGACCTCAGCACCTCCGCAGCGACCCTGCTGCTCACCGTCGGCTCCATCGGCATGCTGGTCGGGGCGCTGCTCTCCGGGCGGCTCGCGGACCGGATCGGCCGGGTGAAGGTCATCGCGCTGTGCATCGCGCTGTCCAGCGCCGCCAACCTGGCCCTGTCCCTGGCCACCTCGCCCGAGATGTTCATGGGCCTGCGCTTCATCCAGGGCCTGGCGATCGGCGGCGAGGTTCCGGTGGCGGCGACCTTCATCGCCGAGATCACCCGCAGCCACAAACGCGGCCGCTTCGTCCTCCTCTACGAGCTGGTGTTCCCGGCGGGCCTGACCGTGGGCGCGCTCGTCGCGGCCTGGGTGGTGCCGATCCTCGGCTGGCGCTGGATGTACGCCCTGGCCGCGCTCCCGGGGCTGCTCTGCATCCTCGTACAGCGCAAGGTGCCCGAGTCGCCGCGGTGGCTCGCCGACCACGGCAGGGCGCAGGAGGCCGCCGATGTGATGAGCGGGATCGAGGCCGAGGTCGAACGGGTGACGGGGAAGCCGCTGCCGCCGCCCGCACCCGAGCCGCTTCCGGCCGTGGCGCCGGGGGAGGGGGAGCGAGGGCTGCGAGGCCTGTTCACCGGCCGCTACCGGCGGCGCACCCTCGTGATCGGCGTCCTCTGGTTCACCGGCTACTTCGTGAACTACGGCATCACGTCCTGGCTCCCCACGATCTACCAGAACCGCTACGGCCTCTCCCTCTCGGACGCGCTCCTCTACTCCACGGTCACGTCCTGTGCGGGGCTGCTCGGCTGCCTCGTCGCGGCGCTGACCGTCGACAGGGCGGGGCGCCGGCGGGTCATCACCGGGTGTCTTGGCGGGGCGGCGGCGATGCTGCTGGTCCTCGCGTTCCTGGGGGCGGGCACGCCGCTGCAGGTCCTGGCGTGGACCTCGCTCGCCGCGGTCTTCTTCTTCGGGTCCAACATCTGCCTGTACCTGTACACGCCGGAGCTCTTTCCCACGCGGATGCGCGCGCTGGGGAGCAGTGTGGGCGGGGCGATGAATCGGCTGGGGGTCATCCTGGGGCCGATTGTGGTGGGGGCGGTGTACGCGGGCGGTCGTGTGTCGACGGTGTTCGTGGTGCTGGGGGCCGTCGCGGTCGTGGGGGCGGTGGTCGCCGCGCTCGGGGCCGAGGAGACCGCGGGGCGGCGCTTGGAGGAGGTTTCGCCGTAGGGCGGGGAAGTATCAGCCCGTCCGGCGTTTGAGGACGAACTCGGCGGAGCCGGTGATCGACGGTGCGCAGAACCCCGGTGGAGCCCTCAGCCGAACCGCTCGATCCGGACCCGGTCCACCGGCTGGCCCGCGGCCACCAGCAGGCGCGACGCGTGCTCCGCGAATCCGTTCGAGCCGCAGATGTACGCCTCCCAGCCGCCCTCGGGCAGCGAGGACGAGGAAAGCAGCGGGGCCAGGTGCCCCGCTGCCAGGCGGCCCTCCGTACCCGTGAGGATCACCCGCGTCTCGTCCCCGTACTCATCCGCGTAGATGAGATCCGACGGCGTACGGGCGGAGACCAGGAGCCGCAGCGGGACACTCGGCCCCGCCTTCCGCCAGTGCCGCAGCATCGACATCAGGGGGACCACCCCTGAGCCTGCCCCCAGGAGCAGTGCCGGCCGGTCTCCAGGCCAGGCGAAGAAGCCGGACAGCGGGCCCCGCACCTCGACGGTGTCGCCGACGCGGGCCACCGTGTGGAGGTGCCCGGACACCTCGCCGCCCGGCACATGGTCCAAGGTCAGTTCGATCTCGCCGGACGCCTCCGCGTCCTCTGGAGCAGACGCGATCGAGTAGTGGCGCTGGGCGACATAGCCGTCCGGAGCCGTCAGGCGCAGCATCAGGTGCTGGCCCGGCAGATGTCCCTGCCAGTCGGGCACCTTGAGGCGGAACGTCGAGGCGGCGGGCGTCTCCCGGCGGATCTCGACGACCGTCGCCCGCTGCCAGACGGCCGCCGCGCGATTGCTCACCGCGATCCTGCCGGGCACGGCGAACCGCGTAGGGGGTACGAAGGTGTCAGTCACCGGAGTAGCGCTCCTCCCGCCAGGGATTGCCCCGGTGGTGATAGCCGTTCTGTTCCCAGAAGCCCGGCTCGTCGTGGTCGAGGAGCCGCAGCCCCGCGATCCACTTCGCGCTCTTCCAGAAGTAGAGGTGCGGGACGATCAGGCGGGCGGGCCCGCCGTGCTCGGGCGGCAGGGGCCCGTCCCCGTACTCCCAGACGATCCAGGCCTTGCCGTCCGTGACGTCGGACAGGGGGAGGTTCGTGGTGTAGCCGGTGTGCGAGTACGCGACGACGTGCGTGGCCTCGGGGCGCGGCCCCGCGGCGGCCAGGAACGCGTCGAGGCTCACCCCGCCGAAGCGCACCCCGAACTTGGACCAGCTGGTCACGCAGTGGATGTCCCCGCGGTACTCGGACGCGGGCAGCGCGTGCGCCTCGTCCCACGTCCAGGTGCGGGGGGACGTGACCAGGCCGTCCACGCGGAACGTCCAGTCCGCGGGCGTCAGGTCTGGCGTCACCTCGGCAGAGAGGACCGGCCAGCCGTCGGCCGCGTCGTACTGGCCGGGCGGCAGCCGCGGATCGCGGTCGGCGGCGCGGGCGCGGCCGGTGAAGCCGCGGGTGGGCTCGAAGGCCGTTTCGGAGGTCATACGGTGCTTGCCACTTCGGAGGTGCTGATCGGTGCGGTGGATGCCGCCGCGTCCCGCAGGGTGCTGAGCGCGTGCTGTTCGTCCACGGTTTCCAGCGTACGGTCGCGCATCAGGACCCGGCCGTCGACGACCGTGTCGCGGACGTCGGAGGACGCGGCGCTGTACGCCAGCATCGACCACGGGTCGTGCCGGGGCGCGAGGTGCGGCCGGGAGAGGTCCAGGACTATCAGGTCCGCGCGCTTGCCGGATTCGAGCGAGCCGAGCTGGTCGGCGAGGCCCAGCGCCCGCGCCGACTCGATGGTCGCCATGCGGACCGCCTGCTCGGCGCCGACCGCCGTCGGGTCGCCGCCCGCCTTGTGCACCAGCGCCGCGAGGTTCACCGCGCCGAGCAGATCGAGGGTGTTGGAGCTCACCGCGCCGTCCGTGCCGAGGCCCACCGTGACGCCCGCGTCGAGGAGGTCGGGGACGCGGGCTATGCCGCAGCCCAGCTTCAGGTTCGACACCGGGCAGTGTGCGACCGCCGTGCCGGTGCGGGCGAGCATCGCGATTTCCGCGTCGGTGAGGTCGACCGCGTGCGCCAGCAGCGTGTCGGGGCCGAGCACGCCGAGCGATTCGAGCAGCTCCACGGGGCGCATGCCGTGCTGCTCGACGACGGTTGCCACCTCGCCCGCGTTCTCGGCGGCGTGGATGTGCAGGAGGGCCCCGTGCTCACGGGCGAGCGCGGTGATCGCCGTCAGCTGCTCGGGCACCAGGGTGTACGCGGAGTGCGCGAAGAGCACCGGGCGTGTGCCCGGCGCCGGGGTGCGGGCGGCGAGGTCGGCCGCCGCCCAGCCGAGTCGGTCGGCGTAGGCGCGGCCGTCCGGCGGGCCCGGCACGTCCATGAACGTGGGTCCGGTGAGCAGCCGCCACCCGGCGTCGCGGGCCACCGCCTCGGCCGCCTCGTGGAACCAGTACATGTCGAGCGCGGCGGTGACCCCGGCGCGTACGGACTCGGCGATCGCACCGAGCATCCCCGCCGTGACCGTCTCCGGTGAGAGCCGCTCCGCCTCGGCCGGGATCACGCGGGCCAGAAAGCCCTGCAGCGTGACGTCGTCGGCGATGCCGCGGAACAGCGTCATCGCGAGGTGCGTGTGCGTGTTGATGAGGCCGGGAAGGACGAGACAGCCCTCGGCGTCCAGCTCCTCGGCCGCCTCGTACGTGGCCCGCAGCCGCTCCGCCGGGCCGACCTCGACGATCTTCCCGGCGCGGACGGCGACCGCGCCGTCCGTCACGACGGTGCCCGACGGGTCGACGGTGAGTACGTCGCCGCCGTGGACCAGGAGATCGACGGAGCCGCCCCGGTCCTGGGCCGGCAGGTCAGTGGGGTGCATCGGTTCCGTTCTCCGTGGTCTTCGTCGGCCTGGGGGCGGGCGCGCGGCTCAGTGGTCGGCGCCGGCCAGCAGGCGCAGCGCGTCCAAGGTTATCCGGGCGCCCCGGTCTACTCCCTCGGCGACCACGTCGCGGTGCGGGTTGTAGCCGCCGGTGGCCTCCTCGTCTACCAGCTCGTCGGCGTTGGCGCCGTCCACGACGAGCGCGCCGCCCGCGACCAGGCCGTGCGTGGCGGCGAAGACGAGCAGCGCCGAGAGCTCCATCTCGATGGCGGCGATCCCGGCCGCCGCGTACGCCTCGCCGGGCAGCGGCAGGAAGCCCGGCTGGAACGCGGCCCGCGTCCACACCACGCCCCGGTGGTACGGCGCGCCGGCCGCCCGCGCGGCGCGCTGCAGCGCGATGACCGCCTCCGGGGTCGAGAACGCCGGGTACTCGGCGGGGATCAGCTGCCCCGTCACGCCGTCGTCGCGCACCGCCGCGTCGGCGATGACCAGGTCGCCGTCGCCGATGCCGGGGCGGATCGCGCCCGCTGTGCCGAGCCGCAGGATGGTGGTGACGCCCGCCTCTGCCAGCTCCTGGAAGAGGAGGATCGCCCCCGGTGCGCCGACGCCGTGCGATGCGACCACGACGGGCGTGCCCTGCCAGGTGCCGGTGAAGGTGCGGTACTCGCGGTGGTACGACACCTCCTTCGCGTCGGCGAGGAGGTCGGCGACGGCCGCCGCGCGGGCCGGGTCGCCGACGACGACCGCGCTGGTGGGCAGGCCGGTGCGGGGGACGCGGGTGATGGGCAGTGTGTCGCCGGGCGACGTCGTCATGCGGGTTCTCCTACCGGGGATGGCGGGGATGCCGGGGATGGCGGGGACTTGCGGCGGCGCCTGCGCGCCGTGGACAGGAAGAGGGCGACCAGCGTCACCACGTACGGAGCCGCGTCGGTCGCCTGCTGCGGCATGCCGAGCCCCTGCAGCCGGAAGCCGACGGCCTCCGCGATGCCGAAGAGCAGCCCCGCGAGCAGCACGCCAAGGGGCAGCGCGCGGCCCAGCATCACGGCGACCACGGCGATCCAGCCACGGCCCGCCGTCATGTTCTCGGAGAACAACGTGACGTTGCCGAGGGCGAGTTGAGCGCCCGCGAGCCCGCACAGGACGCCGGACGTCAGGACGGCCGCGTACTGATACTTCGCCGGACTGACGCCCAGCGTCGCCGCCGCGTCGGGCGCCTCGCCGACGCCGCGAAGCCGCAGGCCCCACGGGTGGCGGGCGAGGAACACCGCCGCCACGGCGACGGCGGCCCACGACAGATACACGAGGGCGGAGTGCCCGGACAGGACGGGACCGACGAACGGGATGTCGATGCCGCCGAGACCCGCCAACTCCGGGTCGGAGAAGGTGCCTTGCACGCCGAAGACCGTACGCAGCAGGAATCCGGTGAGGCCGACCGCGAGGAGGTTCAGCGCGACGCCGAGGACGACGGCGTCGCCGCGCAGCCTGATCGTCCCGACGGCCAGAATCATCGAGTACGCCGCCGAAGCCAGGGCGGCGAACGCGACACCCAGCCAGGCGCTTCCGGTGAACCAGCTGCCCGCGACGCCGCTGAAGCAGCCGACCAGCATCATGCCTTCGAGGCCGATGTTGAACACGCCGGCCCGCTCACAGATCGCGCCGCCGAGTGCGGCGAGCAGGATCGGGGTGAGCGCGAGCAGCGCGGAGTGGAACAGGGCGGAGTCGACGCTCATCGCACGCTCACTTCCTTCGCATCATGCGTGTCGGCGGGCTTCTTCCTGGCGCGCCGCCAGGTCAGATTCAGCCGGGCGGCGAGGAAGACGATGACGACGGCCTGCAGGACCTGGGTCAGCTCGCGCGGCACCTCCGTGGTCCGCTCCATGGCGAGCCCGCCCACTTCGAGCGCGGCGAAGAACAGCGCGGCGAGCGCGGTCCCGATGGGCGCGGCGGCGGCGAGCAGGGCGGCGGTGAGGCCGGTCCAGGTGTGTCCGGCGGCGGTGAGCGACCCGTCGATGAAGCGGTACGGGAAGCTGAGCACGCCGATCGCGCCGACCAGGCCCGCGACGGCGCCGGACAGCGCCATCAGACGCAGCGTCAGCTTGGGCCGGTCGACCCCGGCGTACGCGGCGAAACGCGGATTGAGCCCCGTCATGCGGACCTCGTAACCGGCGGCGGTACGGGCGTCCGCGAAGAGGTACACGGCGGCGGCGACCGCCACGAGCACAAGGCCCACGGTCACGGTCGAGGCCCCGAAGGCGGGCAGCTCCACCCCGTCCGGCAGCCGCCGGGTCTGCGGAAGGCTCGACCCCTCCTCCTTGAGCGGGAAGCGCGCGAGATAGGAGGCGAAGGACATGGCCGGATACCCGAGCAGCAGACTGCTGACCAACAGCGGTACGCCGAACCGGTTCTGGCACACCGCGGCGAGCGCGGCGTACGCGCCGCCGGCCGCCATCCCCGCGAGCAGCGCGGCGACGACGGTGAGCGGCGCGGGCAGCGGCGAGTAGAGCCCCGTGGCGGCGGCCGCGATCCCGCCGAGCACCAACTGCCCGTCCCCGCCGAGGTTCAGCAGCCCGGCCCGCATCGGAATCGCGAGCGCGACGGCGAGCCCGATGATGCTGGTCCCGGTGGTCAGCGTGGACCCGATCCCGTCGGGCCCGAGCGCCCCACTGACGACGGAGCCGTACGCCCCGATGGGATCGGCCCCGGTCCCGATGAGGAAGAGCGCGCCGACGAGAACGGCGGCGACGACGGAGTGCAGGGCGGGCGCGCGAAGCACGCGCGCGCCGAGCGCCCCCAATGTGCCGGGGGACTGCGTCTCGACGGCCATGTCAGGGGCCCTCCTTCACGGGCGCGGTGTCGTCACTCTCGCGCGGAGCGGGGACGACGGAGGGATCGCCATCGGACCGGCCGCCGAGGGAGACAGCGGCATCGGCCGGGCTGATATCGCCGCCATCATCACGACGCAAGCGAGGAGCCACCTCTGCCGGGGCGTTGCCCGCCGCGCCGTCGGCGTCGTCCGCCGGGCCCGTCGCCGCGTTCGCGTCTGCTCCGCCCGCCATCGCGAGGCCGAGCGTCTGCTCGTCCGCGTCGTCGCGGGCGTACTCCGCTGCCACCCGGCCCTCGTACATCACCAGGACGCGGTCCGAGAGGCCGCGGATCTCGCTGAGTTCGGCGGAGACCAGGAGGATCGCGTGGCCCGCGTCGCGGTGGGCGATCAACTGGTCGTGGATGGTCTGGATGGCGCCGATGTCGACGCCTCGGGTGGGCTGTTCGACGATCAACAGGGGGGATTCATGGGCCAGTTCGCGGCCGATCACCAGTTTCTGGAGGTTGCCGCCGGACAGTGAGCCCGCCGTGTGCCGGGACGAGGCCGCCTTGACGCCGAAGCGGTCGATCAGGACGCGGGCATGTTCGCGGAGCCAGGACGGGCGGAGCAGGCCGTGGCCCCGGTGGTGGCCCATGGCCAGGTTCTCCGCGATCGTCGCGGCCGGTGCCGTGCCGACCGCCGTGCGGTCCTCGGGGACGTACGCGAGACCCGCCGCACGGCGGCCCGCGGCCGTCGCCTCGGTGATGTCCTGCCCGGAGAGGGTGACTTGGCCGGCGGTGAGCGGACGCAGGCCCGTGATCGCCTCGGCCAGTTCGGACTGGCCGTTGCCCGCCACGCCCGCGACGCCGACGATCTCCCCGGCCCGCACGGTGAGCGAGACGTCATGGACGGCGTCCGTGCTCAGGGCTGTGACAGTAAGGACTTGACCGCCGGGTGTGCCCGACGTGTGCACCCGGTCCAGTTCGACCGCGCGGCCCGTCATCGCCGCCGCGATCCCGTCCGCCGTGGTGTCAGAGGTGCGCATCCGCGCCGCCACCCGGCCGTCCCGCAGGACCGTCACCGCGTCGCTGCCCTCCATCACCTCACGGAGCTTGTGGGTGACCAGGAGGACCGTGCGGCCGTCGTTCGCGAGAGACCGCAGCACGCCGAACAGCGCGTCGGCCTCCGCCGGGGTCAGCACCGCCGTCGGCTCGTCGAGGATGAGCGTACGGGCGCCCCGGTAAAGGAGTTTGAGGATTTCGACGCGCTGTCGCACACCGACCGGCAGGTCCCCGACCTTCGCCGCCGGGTCCACCGCGAGCCCGTGCTCCTTGGCGAGCGCACCCACACGCCGCACCGCCTCCGCCCGGTCCGTCAGACCGAAGCGGCGCGGCTCGGCGGCGTACACGACGTTCTCCGCGACCGTGAAGGAAGGGAACAGCTTGAAGCTCTGGTGCACCATGCCGAGCCCGGCGGCGATCGCCTCGCTCGGACTGGCGAACGTCACCTCGCGCCCGTCGAGCAGGATCTGCCCGGCGTCCGGCCGCTGAAGGCCGTAGAGCACCGACATCAGCGTCGACTTGCCCGCGCCGTTCTCGCCCATCAGGGCGTGGATCTCACCGCGCGCGACGGTCAGATCCACCCGGTCGTTGGCGAGCGTGCCGGGGAACTCCTTGGTGATCCCGCGGAGTTCGACGGCGGGCGTATCGGCCTTGACGGACTCAGGCCGCGGGGTCATTGACCTTCAGCTTCCCGGCGACGATGTCGTCCCGCAGCGACTCGACACGCTTGAGCACGTCCTTGTGGTCGGCGATCAGGCACTTGGAGTCCGCGAGCCCCGGCTCGAGCGCCGTCAGCGACATGCCGCCCTCCTTCAGGCCGTACGACACCGTGCTGCCGCCCTTGCCCTTCAGGATCTGCGCGATGCCCTTCTCGACGGCGACATCGGTCTTCTTGAGTACGTTGTCCACGACGTCGCCGGGGCTCGTCAGGCACTGGTTGGCGTCCACGCCGTACGCCTTGAAGCCACCGGACTTCGCCGCCTGGAAGACGCCCGTGTTGCCGCCCGCCGCGGCCGCCATCACCTGGTCGGCCCCGCCCGAACCGAGCGTCGCCGCCTGGTCCTTGGCGCGCGCGGCGTCATTGAACGGCGACTGCCCGCCCACGAACAGCGTGCGCGACTTGGCCTTCGGCTGGACCTTCTTCGCACCGGCCGCGAACGGCTCGCTGTAGCGCCGGAACTGCGGGGTGTCGAGTACGTCGACGGCGCCCACCTTCTTGCTCTTGGTGAGCAGACCCGCCTCCGCGCCCGCGAGGTACACCGCCTCGTGCTCCCGGAAGACCGCGCAGGTGACGTTCTTGTACGTCTTCTTCGTGCACGCGTCGACGAGCAGGAACTGCTGCTTGGGGTGCGCCTCGGCCTGCTGCGCCGCGATGTCCGAGAACTCGAAGCCGACCAGCACGATGACGTCGGGCGCGGAGTCCACGGCCGACTGCACGTTCTGCTGCCGCGAGGACGTGTCGCTGCTCTGGAAGACCTTCGGCGTCCCGGCGCCCTGCGCCTTCGCGGCCGACTTCACACCGGAGACGGCCAGTTTGAGGAACTCGTTCTGGGCCACGGGGTCCGGCGTGACGAGCGTGAACGCCTTGGCGCCCTTGTCGCCGTCGGAGCCACCCTTGTCGGCGGCGGCGTTGCAGCCGGAGGCGAGGAGGACGGCACCGACGGTGGCGGCGGTGATCCTGAGGGATATGCGCGTGGAGAGGGACATAGGGGAGCGCCTTCTCGAAGGTGCCTGGGAGCCCAGGCGGTGGCGGGGAGCGGACGGTGCGGAGCAGTGTCGCTCAGCGGCGACAGGAGCGACAGCCACGACAGCGGCACATGCGCCGGGCGTCGAAGGACACGGCGGGGCAGCGCATGACGTCCGTGCCGTTGATGGCGTCGTACATGGCTGTCCTCCTCGCACCGTGGGTCGATCCGTCCTGGGTGGCGGTGAGGGTAACACCGGATTTCGGACAGCCGCACGAACGTCTCGAAATATGGTTCGAGCCCGTCGGGTACGGTGACGACACCCCTCCTCCCACGGCCCCAATCGCCCCTGTTTCTTCGGAGTTGACCACCATGACCAGCCAGGATCTGCGCGCCGTCACGTGGACGGCGGCCGCGGAGGGCGGCGCTGTCCCGTCCCTCTCGCTCATCGACCAGACCGCGCTGCCGCACGCCCTGAACCGCCTCGACGTCACCACCGTCGACGAGCTGATCGACGCCATCGTGCGGCTCGTGGTGCGCGGCGCGCCCGCGATCGGCGCGGCCGGTGGTTATGGCGTCGCGCTCGCCATGGCGCAGGGCGAACGTGAGGGCTGGGACCGTGCGCGCCTTGACGCGGAGGTGGCCCGCGTGCGGGCGGCACGACCCACTGCCGTGAACCTGATGGTCTGCGTGGACCGGGTCGCCCCGCTCATCGACGCGGGTCTGCCGGCGGTGCTCGCCGAGGCGGACGCGATCGTGCGGGAGGACCTGGAGGCGAACCACGCGATGGGCGCGTTCGGCGCCGACTGGCTCCTCAAGCGCGTCCCCGCGGCCGCCGAGCGTCCGCTGCGGATCCTCACCCACTGCAACACGGGCGCGCTCGCCACGGCGGGCTGGGGCACGGCGCTCGGCGTCATACGCGAACTCCACGGCCGTGCCCGCCTGGAGACCGTGTACGCCGACGAGACCCGCCCCCTGCTGCAGGGCGCGCGGCTCACCGCGTGGGAGCTGGTGCAGGAGGGGATACCGCACTTCGTGCAGGCGGACGGCGCCGCAGCGGGGACGATCCTGCGGGGTGAGGTGGACGCGGCGATCGTCGGGGCGGACCGGATCGCGGCGAACGGCGACACGGCCAACAAGGTCGGCACGGTGGGGATCGCGCTGGCGTGCGCGCACGCGGGGATCCCGTTCGTGGTGGCAGCGCCGACGACGACGGTCGATCTCGCCACGGCGACGGGTTCGGACATCCACATCGAACTGCGGGGCGAGGACGAGGTGTTGGAGTGGGCGGGCGTCCGCACGGCACCGGCCGGCTCGCGCGGCCACAACCCCGCGTTCGACGTGACACCGGGTTCGCTGGTGACGGCGCTGGTGACGGAGCGGGGCGTGCGGGAGGTTTCGGCGGGCGAGTTGCCGGTGGGCGGGCTGAGCTAAGGGCGCCTGGACCCCCGTACAAGATGGCCTCAAACGCCGGCCGGGCTGGAGATGTCCAGCCCGGCCGCAATCTTTCAGCCCGTCGAGGGGGTCCCCTGCTCTTTAAGAGCTTGGGGGAGTTTGAGGACGAACCCTGCGGAGCCGGTGATCGACGGCCCTCGCAGGGCTAACCCCGGGTCAGCTCCAGCTCCAGGAGCCACTCCACGACCTCCGTACGGTGCCGCGCCTCGCGAGGATCCGCACCCCAGACGTAGATCCCGTGCCCGGCGACAACAACCGCCGGCATCCCGGGCGAAAGCGCGGCCTCCAGCCGATCCCCCAGCACCGCCATGTCCTGGCTATTGGCAATCACCGGCAGCGTCACGGAAACCTCATGCGTCCCGTGCCCAAGCCCCTTCAGCATCTCCAGGTCCCGGAACACCACCCCCTCCGGCTTCCGGTGCCCCATGGCCACCGACGCCACCGTGTGGACATGGACGACCGCCCCCGCCCCGGTGAGCCGCGCCACCCGCGCATGCAGCGCGGCCTCCGCCGACGGCCGCCCCGGCCCGAGCGCGGCGCCCGAAGCGTCCGTCAACACCACGTCCACAGAGGTGAGTTCACCCTTGTCCCGCCCGCTCGCCGTCACGGCAAGCTGCAGCGGCGTACGCGAGAGGACCACGGACAGGTTCCCTGACGTACCCCGCATCCACCCGAACGAGGCGAACCGCGCCGCCTCGGCGGCCAGGACGGCGCCCGCCTCCTCCAGGTCCAGCGCAGTGGTCTCGCTCATGCCGTGCTCCTCGAAGCCGAAACAGTGATCTCGTCGAAGGCGAACGCCTCCGGATGCCCGCCGACCCCGGCGGCGAAATAGGGCTCCCCGGCCCGCCGCACGCCCACCGTCAGCCACCCGGCCTCCCGCGCGGCGTCCAGCTCACCGGGCCGGTCGGACAGGAAGAGCGTGCGACCGGAAGGCACGCCCACGGCCGCCGAAATGGCCCGGTAGGAGTCCGCCTCCTGCTTGGGCCCCGCGTTCTCGGTGTCGTAGAAGCCACTCACGAGCTCCATCAACGACCCCTCGGGCGAGTACGTGAACCACGCGCGCTGCGCGGCCACCGACCCGGACGAGTAGACGTACAGCCGCACTCCGTCCGCCGCCCACCCCCGCAGCACCCCGATCACCTCGGGGTAGAAGTGCGAGACCAGCTCGCCGCGCGCGAAGCCCTCCGCCCAGAGGATCCCCTGGAGGGTCTTCAGGGGCGTCGCCTTGCGGTCCTCGTCCACCCAGCCGTGCAGGATCTTCTCGATCCGTCCCGCATCGGCGTCCGGCTCGCCGGCCAGCTCCCGCACCTGCGCGACGGCCCGCGCCACCTCCGGCTCATCGCCCCGCGAGGCAAGGAGCGTCCCGAACCGTTCGCGCGCGTACGGATAGAGCACGTCCACCACGAACCCCGTGGCGCTCGTGGTGCCCTCGATGTCGAGCACCACGGCATCCACGGAGCCCGCGCTGAAGGAGACACTCACGCGGCGTACCCCGCGTGGATCGTGTCGAAGTCCGGGAAGCGGTCGGCGATCGGGCTGCCGGTGAACGTGCCGATCCAGCCGTCCTCCTCGTGGAAGAAGCGGATCGCGGTGAACGCGGGGGAGGTGCCCATGTCGAACCAGTGCGTCGTGCCGCGCGGAACGCCGAGCAGGTCGCCCTTCTCGCAGTAGACCGCGTGCACTTCGCCGCCGACGTGGAGGTAGAAGATCCCGGCGCCCGCGACGAAGAACCGGACCTCGTCATCGTCGTCGTGCGTGTGCTCGGCGAGGAACTTCTGCCGGGCCGCCTTCGCCTTCTCGGGCCACTCGGGGTCGTTGCTGGGGTGCAGTGCCACCACGTCGACCGTCTGGAAGCCCTCTTCGGCGTTGAGCTTGTCGATCTCCGTGCGGTACGCGGCGAAGACCGTGTCGCTGTCCGCGTCGGCGGGCACGTCCTCGCGCACCGGCCACTGCTCGTAGCGCACGCCGACGGGGGCGAGTGCGGCGGCGATCTCGGCCGGGTCCGATGTGCGGCGTATGACGGTCTCGGGGCCGGACTCGGCCCACGTCGTCAGGAGAGTCATTGATCACTCCAGGGCAGGTCAGGGATGTCTTCGGATCGTAGCTCCCGGTGTCTACCCGTCACACGGCGTCCCACAGCGTGGACGGCGCGGCCCTGCGCACCACCGGCGCGATCTCCTCGGCGAACCGCTGCAGCGTCTCGATCTGTTCGGCCCGCTCCAGGCCGAACCCGTCCACGGTGATGGACTGCAGGTCATGGCCGTACACCTCGTGGTAGCCGAGGATCTTGTCGATGATCTGCTGCGGGGAGCCGATCAGCTGGGGCCCGTCCGCGATGGCGTCCTCGATGGTGCGGAAGGGCGTGTTGTAGCCCGCCTTGCCCTCCAGGTGTGGCTTGAAAGACTGCCGCACCTTCGCCTCGTACAGCTCGCGGTAGCGCGCGACCGCCTGCTCCGCCGAGTCCGCGATGAGCAGACCGCCCGAGCCCGCCGCGACATGGGCGCGCGCCGGATCATGTCCGTACGCCTCGAACCGCTCGCGGTAGTGCGCGATCAGCTTCGCGTACGCGGCGCGCGGCTGGATGGCGTTGGCGGTGAAGAGCGGATCCCCGTGTCTGGCCGCCAGATCGGGGGAGTTGAGGGACGTCGCCGAGCCGTGCCAGACCCGCGGCACTCCCGCGTACGGACGCGGCACCGTCGTCACGTTCTTCAGGGCGGGCCTGAACTCGCCCTCCCAGTCGACGTTCTCCTCGCTCCACAGCCGCCGAAGGAGCTCGTACTTCTCCTTCTGCAGATCCCACTGCCGCTCCTCGTCGAGTCCGAAGAGGTCGAAGTGGCCCGCCTCCGCGCCCTTGCCGATGACCAACTCGATGCGCCCGCGCGAGATCTGATCGAGCGTCGCATAGTCCTCGGCGACCCGCACGGGGTCGAGGATCGCGACGACGGTGACTCCGGTGAGCAGCTTGATGCGTGTGGTCCGCGCCGCCAGCGCGCCGAGCACGACCGTCGGGCTCGACGACAGGAAGGCGCCCGCGTGCCGCTCGCCGACGGCGTACGCGTCATAGCCGAGCTCCTCCGCGGCCACACCGACCTCGATCACATCGGCCAACCGGTCGGCGGGGGAGGGGAGTTGGCCGGTCAGTGGGTGCGGGGCATGACCGATGATCGACAGTACCTGGAACTTCATGATGTCTCTTCCTTGTCTCAGGCCTGCTTGGTCTCAGGCCCGCTTGAACCAGGCCTGGGCGAGCAGCTCGTACGAACGCAGCCGGTCCGCGTGGTCGTGCGTGATGGTGGTGATCAGCAACTCGTCGGCTCCGGTGGCCCGTTGGAGCACGTCGAGCTGCTCCGTCACCGTCTCGGGCGCGCCCACGAACTGGGTGTCGACGCGGTCGGCCACCAACTCCCGGTCCTCGTCCGTCCATTCATGGCGGGCGGCTTCCTCGGGCGTCGGGAACGTGATCGCGCCCTCGGCGCTGCGGATCGACCGCACCCACGGCGCGTATCCGGCCGCGAGCCGCCGCGCCGTCTCGTCGTCCGGCGCGACGACGACATCGGCGGACACCGCCACATACGGCTCCGACAGCACGGCGGAGGGCCGGAACGCCGCGCGGTAGGCCTCCACGGCCTCCACCACCGTGCCCGGACTGACGTGGTAATTCGCCCCGAAGGGCAGGCCACGCGCGCCCGCGACCTCGGCGCTCTCCCCGGCGCTGCTGCCCAGGATCCATACGTCGACGTCGGCGCCGTCACCCGGCGTCGCGTGCGCCTCGACGCCGTCCGCGTCGCGGTAGGTCCCGGCGAGGAGCGCGAGAATGTCGTCGACCTGCTCGTCGTACGCCGGGGTCTGCGCGCCCGGCTGCTGGAGCAGGCTCAACTGCAGCCGGAAGCGCGGCGATCGAAGGAGTCGGGCGAAGCCCGTGAACTTGGGCGGCAGATAGAGGCCCTCGTCCGTGAACGTGCCCCCGCGCTCGGCTGCGGGTGCCGCCGGAGGAGTGCCGCGCGGCCGCCCCGACCGCCCCACGCCCAGGTCGATCCGGCCCGGATACAGCGCGTCCAGGATCCCGAACTGCTCCACGACCGACAGCGGCGTCTGATGCCCGAGCAGCACCGCGCCCGAACCCACCCGGATCTCCCGCGTCGCCTGCGCGACGGCCTGGATCACCAGGGCGGGCGCGGAACCGGCCACACCCGGATTGAGATGGTGCTCGGCCAGCCAGTAGCGGCCGTAGCCGAACTCCTCGGCGGCGCGGGCCAGTTCGACGGTGTTGCGCAACGCCGTCGGGGCATCGGAGCCGGAGCTGATGGGGACCAGGTCAAGGACTGCGAGAGGAACCGGAGGCATCCTCCAACTCTCCCCGCGGCGTATTGCACGCGTATGTACGCGGTATGGCAGCCCGCCGGGTACGCGGCCCGGCCGGGTACGCCGAAGGGGCGGCCCCCTCAAGAGGGAGCCGCCCCTTCGACGATCAGTGCCTACTTGTTGTCGAGCACGTCCTGGACCTTCGCGCGGACGTCGTCCGACGCGAGGCCACGGATCGTCAGCGTCGTACGGCGGCGAAGCACGTCGTCCGCCGTCTCGGCCCACTCCTGGTCACGGGCGTAGACGACCTGCGCCCAGATCTCCGGCGCGTCCGGCGAGATCCGCTCGGCGAGCGCCGGATCCTCGTTCGCCAGGCGGGCGATGTCGAAGGAGAGCGAGCCGTAGTGCGTCGCCAGGTGCTTGGCGGTGTCGGCGGCCATCCGCGGGCCGGGCGCGGGGCCGTCCACCAGGAGACGGTGTGCGACGGCGCGCGGGTTGGCGATGCCGGGCAGCGGAAGCCGCTTCTGCAGCTGCGAGATCGGCTCGTAGTCGTCACCGAGCGGGTGGCCCGGAAGCGACTCCAGCTTCTTCATCACCGTACGGCCGATGTGGCGGAAGGTCGTCCACTTGCCGCCCGCGACGGAGAGCATGCCGCCCGCGCCCTCGGTGACGACCGTCTCGCGCTTGGCCTTCGAGGTGTCGCCGGGGCCGCCGGGCAGCACCCGCAGACCCGCGAAGGAGTACGTGATCAGGTCACGGGACAGCTGCTGGTCGCGGATGGAGAACGCGGCCTCGTCCAGGATCTGCGCGGTGTCGGCCTCGGTGACCTTGACGTCCGCCGGGTCGCCCTCGTACACCTCGTCGGTGGTGCCGAGCAGGAGCATGTCCTCCCAGGGGAGGGCGAAGGTGATGCGGTACTTGTCGATCGGCGTCGCGAGCGCGGCCTTCCAGGGGGCGGTGCGCTTGAGGACCAGGTGCGCGCCCTTGGAGAGACGGATGGAGGGCGCCGCGTCGGGGTTCTCCATCTTGCGCAGGTGGTCGACCCACGGGCCGGTCGCGTTGAGCACGAGCCGCGCGTTGACGCCGAACTCGTCGCCGCTCATGCGGTCCTTGAGCTCCGCGCCGGTGACCCGGCCCTTGGTGAAGCGCAGGCCCGTGACCTCGGCGTGGTTGAGGACGGAGGCACCGGCCTCGACGGCCGCGCGGACCGTCATCAGGGCCATGCGGGAGTCGTTCATCTGGTCGTCGCCGTACACGGCAACGGCCTTCAGGTTGTCCGTGCGCAGCTCCGGCACGTCCTGCGCGGCCTTCGACGGCGAGAGCAGGTGGCCGACGCCGTCGCCGAACGCGGACAGCGCGCTGTACGCGAAGACGCCCGCGCCCAGCTTGGCCGCGCCGTGCGGGCCGCCCTTGTAGACGGGCAGGTAGAAGGTGAGCGGGTTCGCCAGGTGGGGGGCCACCTGACGGGACACCGCGCGACGCTCGAAGTGGTTCTCCGCGACCAGCTTCACCGCGCCGGTCTGCAGGTAGCGCAGACCGCCGTGGAGGAGCTTGGAGGAGGCGGAGGAGGTGGCGCCGGCGAAGTCGCCGGCGTCCACCAGGGCCACCCGCAGTCCCGACTGCGCGGCATGCCAGGCGGTGGAGATGCCCAGGATCCCGCCGCCGATCACCAGGAGGTCGTACGTCGCCTTGGAAAGCTGCTCCCGGGTCTCGGCGCGGCTCGCCACTCCAAAGGAAGCGCGCGAACCGGCAGCCGGATGCGTCCCGAGGGCGGGGACGCTCTGCAGGGTGGTCATGACTTACTCCTCGTCAGCTTTCGTCCTCGAGCCAGCCCATGGTCCGCTCGACGGCCTTGAGCCAGCTCTTGTACTCACGGTCGCGGGTGTCCGCGTCCATGCGGGGGGTCCACTCCGCCGCCCGGCGCCAGTTGGCGCGCAGCTCGTCGGTCGAGGACCAGAAGCCGACGGCGAGACCGGCGGCATAGGCGGCACCGAGGCAGGTGGTCTCGGCGACCATCGGGCGCACCACGGGGGCGTCCAGGAAGTCCGAGAGCGTCTGCATCAGCAGGTTGTTGGAGGTCATGCCGCCGTCGACCTTGAGGGCCGTGAGCTCGACGCCGGAGTCCTTCGTCATGGCGTCGGTGATCTCACGGGTCTGCCAGGCCGTGGCCTCCAGGACGGCGCGCGCGATGTGCGCCTTGGTCACGTACCGGGTCAGACCGGCGATCACACCGCGGGCGTCGGAGCGCCAGTACGGGGCGAACAGGCCGGAGAAGGCGGGTACGAAGTAGGCACCGCCGTTGTCCTCGACCGACGACGCGAGCGTCTCGATCTCGGCGGCGGAGTTGATCAGGCCCATCTGGTCGCGCATCCACTGCACCAGCGAGCCGGTGACGGCGATGGAACCCTCGAGCGCGTAGACCGGCTTCTGCTCGCCGATCTGGTAGCCGACCGTGGTCAGCAGGCCCGAGTAGGAGTTGATGGCCGTCTCACCGGTGTTCATCAGCATGAACGTGCCGGTGCCGTACGTGGACTTGGCCTCGCCCTCGGCGAAACAGGTCTGGCCGAAGAGGGCCGCCTGCTGGTCGCCGAGCGCGGAGGCGACGGGGATGCCGCCGAGGACGTCGCCGAGGGCGCCGCCGGTGACCTCGCCGTAGACCTCGGCGGAGGAGCGGATCTCGGGGAGCATCGCGAGCGGCACGCCGATGGACTCGGCGATCTTCTCGTCCCACTGCATGGTGTGCAGGTTCATCAGCATGGTGCGCGAGGCGTTGGTGACGTCGGTGACGTGCCGGCCGCCGTTGACACCGCCCGTCAGGTTCCAGATGACCCAGGAGTCCATGGTCCCGAAGAGGATGTCGCCGGCCTCGGCGCGCTCGCGCAGGCCCTCGACGTTGTCGAGCAGCCAGCGGGCCTTCGGCCCGGCGAAGTAGCTGGCCAGCGGCAGGCCCGTCTCACGGCGGAAACGGTCCTGGCCGACGTTGCGGCCGAGCTCCTTGCACAGGGCGTCGGTGCGGGTGTCCTGCCAGACGATGGCGTTGTGCACCGGCTCGCCGGTGTTCTTGTCCCAGAGCAGCGTGGTCTCACGCTGGTTGGTGATGCCGATCGCCTTGATGTCGTCGCGGGTGATCTCGGCCTTCGCGATGGCGCTGGCGACGACTTCCTGGACGTTGGTCCAGATCTCGGCGGCGTCGTGCTCGACCCAGCCCGGCTTCGGGAAGATCTGCTCGTGCTCCTTCTGGTCGACCGAGACGATCCGGCCGTCCTTGTCGAAGACGATGCAGCGGCTGGACGTGGTGCCCTGGTCGATGGCCGCGATGAAGGGGCCTGCGGTGTGTGCGTCGGTGGTCACGGTGTGCTCCAGAGTTCTTGCTCGGCGGTCTCAGGCAGTCTCAGGCGGTCATCGGTAGCGGTCGCGGTCCTACTTGAACGCGAGGTTGTAGATACCGCCCGCGATGGCTCCGCCGATCAGCGGACCGACGACCGGCACCCATGCGTACGTCCAGTCCGAGCCGCCCTTGTTCGGCAGCGGGAGCAGGGAGTGCACGATGCGCGGACCCAGGTCACGGACCGGGTTGATGGCGTATCCGGTCGGGCCACCGAGGGAGAGGCCGATGCCGACCACGACGAGCGCGGTGACCAGGGCGCCGAGCACGCCGATGCCGTTGCCGCCGTCGTTCAGGCCCTGGGTGAGGATCGCCAGGACCAGTACGACGGTCGCGATGACCTCGGTGAGCACGTTCTGCGCGTAGTTCCGGATCTCGGGTCCTGTCGAGAAGATGCCGAGCACGGGGCCGGCCTTGGGCGCGGCCTTCTCGTCGACCATGCCCTCCTCGTGGGGCTTCGAGGCCAGGATCTCCGGGTCGGTCAGATGCGCCTGGAACTGGCCCAGGTAGGTGAGCCACACCAGGACGGCGCCGATCATCGCGCCGAACAGCTGCGAGACCAGGTAGAGCGGAACGTCGCTCCACTTGGTGCCGCCCTCGATCGCGAGACCGACGGTGACCGCCGGGTTGAGGTGCGCACCCGAGACGCCGCCGGCCAGGTAGGCAGCCGTCAGCACCGCGAAGCCCCACCCGAAGGTGATCGCGAGCCAGCCTGCGTCCTTGGCCTTGGAGCGCTTGAGAGTGACGGCGGCGCAGACGCCACCGCCGAGCAAGATGAGTACGGCGGTACCGATGGTCTCGCCGATGAAGATGTCGGAGCTGGACACCCGCGACTCCTTTGTCCTTCGTCCAGGGGAAGGCGAACCCCGGGTCCCTCCGGTGGTCCGCGACCTCAGGTGAGGTCGTTGCCGGCCCTTGGCCTTGCCACACTCTAGCGCGTAATGCCGGTAGGTGTTCGACAATGCCGACCGATGGACGCGAGTCTCACCCCGGGGTCAGTTGCTCGTCAAGAGCTCTGTTATTGAAAGCACGATCGTTATTGATCGTTCCGGGTTATCGGTGACCACGGGGTGAAACCGTCCATCGATGGTCGCTCAGAAAGGTGTCCCCTGCACGTTGAGCGCCCCCGAAGGGGCGCGGGGAACTGCGCGACCAGCCACGACGGACCCGCAGGTGATGGACCGCCCTACCAGCGGAGCTAAAACCGCCCAGCGCCCAGGTCCCGCGACACAGCGCGCGCACAATCCCGAACGGCGGCAATCAGGTCAGGCCGGAGCTCGCCGTCCTTCTGGACGCGCTCAACCGCACCCGTGATCCCGACCGCACCGACCGGCATGCGCCGCCGGTCGTGGATGGGGGCCGCCACCGAGGCGATGCCCTCCCAGGTCTCCTCGACATCGGCCGCGTACCCGCGCGCGCGGGTCAGATCGAGTACGCCCTCGAAGTCGTCGGGGTCGACGACGGTGCGCGAGGTGAAGGTCTGCCAGTCGGCCTCGGCGGCCTCGCTGTGCGCCACCGGGTCGTACGCGGCGAGCACCTTGCCGAGCGCCGTGGAGTGCAGCGGCTGCATGGCGCCCACCTCCAGGACCTGGCGGCTGTCGTCGGGCCGGAAGACGTGGTGCACGATCAGGACGCCCTGCTGGTGCAGGACCCCCAGATAGACGCTCTCGCCGCTCGAGCGGGCCAGGTCGTCGGTCCACACCAGGGCGCGGGCCCGCAGCTCGTGCACGTCCAGATAGCTGTTGCCCAGGCGCAGCAGTTCGGCGCCGAGCTGATAGCGGCCCGACGCGGAGTCCTGCTCGACGAAGCCCTCCGCCTGCAGGGTGCGCAGAATGCCGTGGGCCGTGCCCTTGGCCAGGCCAAGGGCGGAAGCGATTTCCGAGAGGCCGAGCCGTCGCTCCCCGCCCGCGAGCAGCCGTAGCATCGCGGCGGCCCGCTCGAGCGACTGGATGTTGCGTGCCATCGCAGCCCCTTCCTCCGTCCCCTCAGATATCAACGTTCGACAATGCTGAACACTATCGGTCGTTGTCGACCTCCCGCTAATGAGTGGCAGGCGGTGTTTCTCGCCGTTTCCCTTAGCGCGTCCGGCACGTGAACACCTGAGCGCCCTGGACCTTCGTCCGGCTACCCTGACCGAGTGCGCCTCCAACCGAAGCGCAAAGCCGACAGCCGTCGCACCTCAGGGAGCTCTTTCATGGCCTCGTTGCCGACCCCCTCGTCCGGTCTCTACGACGGGACCCGAGTCGAAGCCTTCCGCGAAGCCCTCGCCACCAGGGTGGTGGTGGCCGACGGAGCGATGGGCACGATGCTCCAGGCGCAGGACCCGACGCTCGACGACTTCCAGCAGCTCGAGGGCTGTAACGAGATCCTGAACGTGACCCGGCCGGACATCGTCCGCTCGGTCCACGAGGAGTACTTCGCCGTCGGTGTCGACTGTGTCGAGACGAACACGTTCGGTGCGAACTTCGCCGCCCTGAACGAGTACGACATCCCCGAGCGGAACTTCGAGCTCTCCGAGGCCGGCGCCCGCATCGCCCGCGAGGTCGCCGACGAGTTCACCGAGAAGACCGGGCAGCAGCGCTGGGTCCTCGGCTCCATGGGCCCCGGCACCAAGCTGCCGACCCTGGGCCACGCCCCGTACACCGTGCTGCGCGACGCCTACCAGATCAACGCCGAGGGCATGATCGCCGGCGGCGCCGACGCGCTCCTGGTGGAGACCACCCAGGACCTCCTGCAGACGAAGTCCGCGATCCTCGGCGCCCGCCGCGCCCTGGACGCCACCGGCGCGAACCTCCCGCTGATCTGCTCGGTCACGGTCGAGACCACCGGCACGATGCTCCTCGGCTCCGAGATCGGCGCAGCCCTGACGGCCCTGGAGCCGCTCGGCATCGACATGATCGGCCTGAACTGCGCCACGGGCCCGGCCGAGATGAGCGAGCACCTGCGCTATCTCGCCCGCCATTCGCGCATCCCGATCTCCTGCATGCCCAACGCGGGCCTGCCGGTCCTGGGCAAGGACGGCGCCCACTACCCCCTGACGGCGCCCGAGCTCGCCGACGCCCAGGAGACCTTCGTACGCGAATACGGCCTCTCTCTGGTCGGCGGCTGCTGCGGCACCACCCCCGAGCACCTGCGCCAGGTCGTCGAGCGGGTGCGCGGCGTGCAGACGCCCGTCCGTCAGCCGCACCCCGAGCCGGGTGCCGCCTCGCTCTACCAGACCGTGCCGTTCCGCCAGGACACCGCGTACATGGCGATCGGCGAGCGCACGAACGCCAACGGCTCGAAGAAGTTCCGCGAGGCCATGCTGGAGGGCCGCTGGGACGACTGCGTGGAGATGGCCCGCGACCAGATCCGCGAGGGCGCGCACATGCTCGACCTGTGCGTCGACTACGTCGGCCGTGACGGCGTCGCCGACATGGAGGAGCTTGCGGGCCGCTTCGCCACCGCCTCCACCCTGCCCATCGTCCTGGACTCCACGGAGCTGCCCGTTCTCCAGGCCGGCCTGGAGAAGCTCGGCGGCCGCGCGGTCATCAACTCGGTCAACTACGAGGACGGCGACGGCCCCGAGTCGCGCTTCACGAAGGTCACCGCGCTCGCCAAGGAGCACGGCGCCGCGCTGATCGCGCTGACCATCGACGAGGAGGGCCAGGCCCGCACCGTCGAGCACAAGGTCGCCATCGCCGAGCGGCTCATCGAGGACCTGACCGGCAACTGGGGCATCCACGAGTCGGACATCCTCATCGACACCCTGACCTTCACCATCTGCACCGGTCAGGAGGAGTCCCGCAAGGACGGCATCCACACCATCGAGGCCATCCGGGAGCTCAAGCGCCGCCGCCCGGACGTGCAGACCACCCTGGGTCTGTCCAACATCTCCTTCGGCCTCAACCCGGCCGCCCGCGTGCTGCTCAACTCCGTCTTCCTCGACGAGTGCGTCAAGGCGGGCCTGGACTCGGCGATCGTGCACGCCTCCAAGATCCTGCCGATCGCGCGCTTCGACGACGAGCAGGTGAAGGTCGCAAGCGACCTCATCTACGACCGCAGGGAAGAGGGCTACGACCCCCTCCAGAAGCTCATGGAGCTCTTCGAGGGCGTCTCCACCAAGTCCATGAAGGCGGGCAAGGCCGAGGAGCTCCTGGCCCTGCCGCTGGACGAGCGCCTGCAGCGCCGCATCATCGACGGCGAGAAGAACGGCCTGGAGGCGGACCTGGACGAGGCCCTCCAGGACACGCCCGCCCTCGACATCGTCAACAACACCCTCCTCGAGGGCATGAAGGTCGTCGGCGAGCTCTTCGGATCCGGCCAGATGCAGCTGCCGTTCGTGCTGCAGTCCGCCGAGGTCATGAAGACCGCGGTCGCCCATCTAGAACCGCACATGGAGAAGTCGGACGCCGAGGGCAAGGGCACCATCGTGCTCGCCACCGTGCGCGGCGACGTGCACGACATCGGCAAGAACCTCGTCGACATCATCCTGTCCAACAACGGCTACAACGTGGTCAACCTGGGCATCAAGCAGCCCGTCGCCGCGATCCTGGACGCCGCCGAGGAGCACCGCGCGGACGTCATCGGCATGTCGGGCCTCCTGGTCAAGTCGACGGTGATCATGAAGGAGAACCTGGAGGAGCTCAACCAGCGCAAGCTGGCGGCCGACTTCCCGGTGATCCTCGGCGGCGCGGCCCTGACCCGTGCGTACGTCGAGCAGGACCTGCACGAGATCTACGAGGGCGAAGTGCGCTACGCCCGCGACGCGTTCGAGGGCCTGCGCCTGATGGACGCCCTCATCGCGGTCAAGCGGGGGGTGCCCGGCGCGACCCTGCCGGAGCTCAAGCAGCGCCGGGTCCAGAGCAAGGCATCCGCCGCCGTCCTGGAGGTCAACGAGGACGAGGGGCCCGCCCGCTCGGACGTCGCGGTCGACAACCCCATTCCGGAGCCGCCGTTCTGGGGCACCCGCGTCGTCAAGGGCATCCAGCTCAAGGAGTACGCGTCCTGGCTGGACGAGGGCGCCCTCTTCAAGGGCCAGTGGGGTCTCAAGCAGGCCAGGACCGGTGACGGTCCGACGTACGAGGGGCTGGTGGAGACCGAGGGCCGTCCGCGCCTTCGCGGCTGGCTGGACGAGCTGCACACCAAGAACATGCTCGAAGCGGCCGTCGTGCACGGCTACTTCCCGTGCGTGTCCAAGGGCGACGACCTGATCCTCCTGAACGACGACGGCTCGGAGCGCACCCGCTTCTCCTTCCCGCGCCAGCGCCGCGGCCGCCGGCTCTGCCTCGCGGACTTCTTCCGCCCGGAGGAGTCCGGCGAGATCGATGTGGTCGGTCTGCAGGTCGTCACCGTCGGCTCGAAGATCGGCGAGGCCACGGCCAAGCTGTTCGCCGCCGACTCCTACCGCGACTACCTCGAACTGCACGGCCTGTCCGTGCAGTTGGCCGAGGCGCTCGCCGAGTACTGGCACGCCCGGGTCCGTGCCGAGCTGGGCTTCGGCGGCGAGGACCCCGCGAACGTCG
Source organism: Streptomyces sp. NBC_01381 (assembly GCF_026340305.1). Lineage (NCBI taxonomy): Bacteria > Bacillati > Actinomycetota > Actinomycetes > Kitasatosporales > Streptomycetaceae > Streptomyces > Streptomyces sp. NBC_01381. The sequence goes on from NZ_JAPEPI010000001.1 coordinate 3,780,329, forward strand.
AGGACATGTTCGACCTCAAGTACCGCGGCGCGCGCTTCTCGCTCGGCTACGGCGCCTGCCCCGACCTGGAGGACCGCGCGAAGATCGCCGAGCTCCTTCAGCCGGAGCGGATCGGCGTACAGCTCTCCGAGGAGTTCCAGCTGCACCCCGAGCAGTCCACGGACGCGATCGTCATCCACCACCCCGAGGCGAAGTACTTCAACGCGCGCTGATCCGCCGCAGTCGTACACTGGTCGGTCCAGTGCAGGCCGGTTGCCCTCTGTCAGAAATGTCTGTCAGAAGGGCGGCCGGCCTTCTCGTCCCTCATGGAAGGTGTGGTCGCATGACCAGTACGGTTTCAGCGCTCGGCACCCGAACGGCCGAAGGCTCCGCCCTGCAGGGCGTTCTTCTCGACATGGACGGAACCCTCGTCGACACCGAGGGATTCTGGTGGGACGCCGAGGTCGAGGTCTTCGCCGCACTCGGACACACGCTCGACGAGGCCTGGCGCGACGTGGTCGTCGGCGGCCCCATGACGCGCAGCGCGGGTTTCCTCATCGAGTCCACCGGTGCGGACATCACCCTCGCCGAGCTGACCGTGCTGCTCAACAACGGCTTCGAGGACCGCATCGGCCGCTCGCTGCCGCTGATGCCGGGCGCCGCGCGGCTGCTCGCGGAACTCGCCGCGCACGAGGTGCCGATGGCGCTGGTGTCCGCGTCCCACCGGCGCATCATCGACCGCGTACTTGACTCGATCGGATCCCACCACTTCGCGCTGACCATCGCGGGCGACGAGGTGGCGCGGACCAAGCCGCACCCGGACCCCTATCTCCTCGCGGCGGCCGGAATCGGTGCGGAACCGGCCAGATGCGCGGTCATCGAGGACACCGCGACCGGTGTCGCCGCGGCCGAGGCCGCGGGCTGCCGGGTGGTCGCCGTACCATCTGTCGCGCCGATTGACCCCGCGTCCGGCAGAACCGTCGTTCCCTCGCTCGAACACGTCAACCTGCCTTTCCTGCAAGGCCTGATGGCCGGAAATCGCTGAACCGACGCGGGTGTGACCTTTCCCACTCGACGGGGCATCGACAGTCTTCCTGGACTGTGCAGGGGAACCGAAATGCGCCAGTTGTCGCGTGGCGTTGTGTCCCGTTTCAGGGGAACCTGCACGAATCCTTCCGGTGTTGGGTTATCGGTGCGTCCACGCCCGGTTTCGCTGTGTGATTGAGGGTCAGCTCCGGTCTCTTCCGGCGCTTGTGGTGGTGCGGACTAATGTCGTCGCGAGAACATCGCCCCACCCCCCAAGAACCGGCTGACCCCACCCCTCGTTGCCGGTTCGTGCGGGATTCAACAGCTCTGGAGAACGTCGAGCATGAACCGTAAGACTTTGGTGCTGCCGGCCGTCATGGGTCTGCTCGCCCCCGCGCTCGCCGCGTGCGGCGGGGCGGGTGGTGGAGGGGGCGACGACGCGATCGCCGTCGGCACCACGGACCGGTTCGCCACCTCGGCCGAGGTTCCGGCGCCCTTCGACCCGGCGTACGCCTATGACGCGGGCTCCTGGAGCGTCCTGCGCCAGACCCTCCAGACGCTGATGATCATGCCGCGCGGCGACGGCGACCCGGAGCCGGAGGCCGCCGAGCGGTGCGGCTTCACCGACACCGGCAACGAGCGCTACGAGTGCACGCTGCGCAAGGGCCTGACGTTCGCCGACGGCACGGCGCTGACGGCCGCCGATGTGAAGTTCTCCATCGAGCGCGTGCGCGACATCAAGATCAAGAACCCCAGCGGTTCGGACGGCCTGGTGGCCAACGTCGACGCGATCGAGACGCAGGGCGACCGCGGTGTCGTCTTCCACCTCAAGAGCCCCGACGCGACGTTCCCGTACAAGCTGGCCACGCCCACGGCGGGCATCATCAGCAAGGACAAGTACAGCAAGAACAAGCTGCGCGACGGCTTCGACGTCGACGGCTCGGGCCCCTACACCGCCCAGCACGAGGTCAAGGACGGCCAGCTCGTCAAGACGACGTTCTCCAAGAACGCCAACTACAAGGGCGCGTTGACGCCCAAGAGCGACACGATCGAGATGCGCAACTACGCCTCCACCGAGGCCATGGGCGAGGCGCTCGAGAGCGGCGACATCGACATGATGACCCGCACCATGTCGCCCGAGCAGATCAAGGACCTCGACGAGACCCCGTCGAAGAACATCGAGCTGGTCGAGATGCCCGGCCTCGAGATCCGCTACCTCGGCTTCAACACGGACGCAAGGACCGTCAAGTCCAAGGCCGTCCGCCAGGCCATGGCACAGGTCGTCGACCGCGGAGCCCTCGCGTCCGGCGTGTACGGAACCGCCGCAGAGCCGCTCTTCTCGCTGGTGCCGACCACCGTCACGGGCCACACCAACTCGTTCTTCAACAAGTACGGCAACCCCAGCCCGGCCAAGGCCCGCGCCCTGCTGCAGCGGGCCGACATCACCACCCCGGTGAAGCTCACCCTGCATTACACGACCGACCACTACGGCCCGGCCACCAAGAAGGAGTTCGAGTTGCTGCAGAAGCAGCTCAACGCCAGCGGCCTGTTCGACGTGTCGATCAAGGGCGGGCCGTGGAGCACCTTCCGCGCCGCCGAGCAGAAGGGCGCGTACGACGTCTACGGAATGGGCTGGTTCCCCGACTTCCCCGACGCCGACAACTTCCTCGCGCCGTTCCTCGACAAGGACAACTTCCTCGGATCGCCGTACGAGAACAGCACCATCAACGAAGAGCTGATCCCGCACTCGCGCCGCGAGGCGGACCGGCTCACGGCCTCCAAGAGCATCAAGAAGATCCAGGACATCGTCGCCGAGGACGTGCCGGTGCTTCCCCTGTGGCAGGGCAAGCAGTACATCGCCGCCCGCGACGACATCACCGGCGTCGAGTGGGCCCTCAACTCCTCGTCGAATCTGCAGCTGTGGGAGCTCGGCCGCGGTGTGAGCGGCTGACCTCCGCACGCACCGGCAGCGAACGCCGAGCTCCGCTCAGCGCATGCCGAGTTCCGCTCCACCGATGGACAACAACGACAAGGTACGTACGTGAACTTGCGTAACCAGTGGCTGGCCCTTCCCCTCATGGGAGGGCTGGCCGCCGCCCTGCTGACCGGCTGCGGTTCGGAGACGGGCGATGCGGGGGAATCCGGTGACGCGGTGGTCGTGGGGATGTCCGACGACATCCTGGCCACCGACCCGGCGTCCGGCTATGACCCGGGGTCATGGCTGCTCTTCAACAACGTCTTCCAGTCCCTGATGAGCTTCCCGAACGGGGCCACGGAGCCGGAGCCCGAGGCCGCCAAGGAGTGCGGTTTCACGGACACGGAGACCAAGGTCTTCAAGTGCACGCTCCGTGACGGCCTCAAGTTCAGCAACGGAAAGTCGCTGACCTCGAAGGACGTCAAGTTCTCCTTCGACCGCATGCGCACGATCGGCGACGACGCCGGTCCCGCGATCATGTTCCCGATGCTCGACCGCGTCGAGACGCCGGACACCAAGAGCGTCGTCTTCAAGCTCAAGTACCCCGACGCGACCTTCCCCAGCAAGATCGCGTCCGGCGCCGGTTCCATCGTCGACCACCGCTCGTACGACATGAACGCGCTGCGCGGAGACGCCCAGGCCACCGGCTCGGGGCCGTACAAGCTCGACTCCTTCACCAAGGAGGAGGCGGTGTTCTCGGTCAACCCCGAGTACAAGGGCACCGCCAAGGTGAAGAACAAGGGCCTCACCATCAAGTTCTTCCACAACGACCGGAAGAGCCTGAAGCAGGCGATCCTGGACAACAAGGTCGACATCGCCTACCGAGGCCTCGCCGCCTCCGACGTCGCGGACATCGAGCAGGACACCTCCAGCGAGAGCCAGAGCATCGACGTCGTCGAGGGCACGAGCGCCGAGGTGCAGCACCTGGTCTTCAACATGAAGGACCCGGTCGCGGGCAAGCTCGGCGTCCGCAAGGCCATGGCCTATCTCCTGGACCGGGACGCCCTGGTCCAGGAGGTCTACCAGGACACGGCCACGCCGCTGTACTCGATCGTCCCGGCCGGCATCGGCGGTCACAACACCGCCTTCTTCGACACCTACGGCGCCCGCCCGCAGCGCTCCAAGGCCGCGGCCGCCCTGCGCGCCGACGGCGTGAGCGGCAAGGTCAAGCTCACGCTCTGGTCCACGCCCTCGCGCTACGGCCCCTCGACGGACGAGGAACTGAAGGCGATCGCCAAGCAGCTCAACAAGAGCGGCCTGTTCGACGCCGACGTGAAGTCCATCGAGTTCAAGCAGTACGAGAAGGACATCAAGGCCGGCAAGTACGGCGTGTACGTCAAGGGCTGGGTGCCGGACTACCCGGACCCGGACAACTTCACCCAGCCGTTCTTCGGCAAGGGCAACGTCCTCGACAACGGCTACACGAACAGCGACATCACCGGGAAGATCATCCCCGACACCGCGGCCCAGAGCGACCGCACCAAGACGAACAAGGACTACGCGAGGCTCCAGGACACGGTCGCGAACGAGCTGCCGATCCTGCCGGTCTGGCAGGCCAAGCAGTACGCGGTGATCCGCGACGACGTGTACGGCGTGGAGTCCTGCCTCGACGCGTCGACGGTGTTCCGCTTCTGGGAGATCAGCAAGGGCTGATTCCGGCCGCGTACGTCCGCATACAGAAGAAGGTGGCCGCCCCTCGGGGCGGCCACCTTCTTCTGTCACCTGTTGAACTACTGCGCGCCGGGACGCACCAGACCGCTCTCGTACGCGTACACCGCGGCCTGCACCCGGTCGCGCAGGCCCAGCTTGGTGAGCACATGGCCCACATGCGTCTTGACCGTCGTCTCGCTGACGAACAGGTCCGCCGCGATCTCCGCGTTCGACAGACCGCGGGCCACCAGCTTCAGCACCTCGACCTCGCGCTCGGTCAGCGTGTGCAGGGTGTCCGGCACCGGCTCGTCGCCCGACGGGAGATGCCCGGCGTACTTGTCCAGAAGCCTGCGGGTGATGCTCGGCGCGAGCATCGCCTCGCCGGAGGCGACCACCCGGATCGCCTGCACCAGCTCGTTCGCCGGGGCGTCCTTGAGCAGGAAGCCGCTGGCGCCGGCGCGCAGCGCCTCCACCACGTACTCATCCAGGTCGAAGGTGGTCAGGACCAGGACCTTCGCCGGGCCGTCCCGGCCGGGCCCGGTGATCTGCCGGGTCGCCTCGACACCGTCCATCCGCGGCATGCGGATGTCCATCAGGACCACGTCGGGCTGCAGCGCCCGCACCTGGTCGAGAGCCTGCAGGCCGTCTCCGGCCTCGCCGACGACCGCGACGTCCTGCTCGGCCTCCAGAATCATCCGGAACCCGGTGCGCAGCAGTGGCTGGTCGTCGACCAGTAGGACACGGATCGCCACGTAACTCTCCTTCGCTAGCCCGGCCCCATTCTGCCCTGCGCGCCCTCTCCGGACTCGGGCACCCTCACCGCAAGCGGGTACGGCGGGGGAGTCCCGCCGAATTCCGGACATACGGCCTGGTGGTCGCACCAGCCGCAGAGCTTGGTCGGCCGCGGCCGCCAGTCACCCGTCTCGGTGGCGAGCGTGATCGCCTCCCAGAGCGCGTGCAGCTTCCGCTCGACCTGCTCCAGGTCGGCGATCACCGGGTCGTACGTGATGACGTCGCCGCTGCCCAGATAGACGAGCTGGAGGCGGCGCGGGACCACGCCCTTCAGGCGCCACACCACCAGGGCGTAGAACTTCATCTGGAAGAGCGCGCCCTCCGAATACTCGGGGCGGGGGGCCTTGCCCGTCTTGTAGTCGACGATCCGCACCTCGCCGGTGGGCGCCACGTCCACGCGGTCGATGATGCCGCGCAGCTTCAGGCCGGATTCCAGCTCGGCCTGCACGAACAGTTCCCGCTCGGCGGGCTCCAGACGCGTCGGGTCCTCCAGCGTGAACCACCGCTCGACGAGCTTCTCCGCGTCCTCGAGCCAGCGCGCGAGCCGCCGGCCTTCCTCGTCGTCCGCGAACAGCTCCGTCAGCTCCGGTCTGGCCTCCCGCAGCTTATCCCACTGCCCTGGGATCAGCGCCTTGGCACGCGGCGCGGTCCGCTCACCGGCCGGGGCGTCGAAAAGCCGCTCAAGGACGGCGTGCACCAGCGTGCCGCGGGTCGCCGCCTCGCTCGGCTTCTCCGGCAGCTTGTCGATCACCCGGAACCGGTAGAGCAGCGGGCACTGCATGAAGTCGCTGGCGCGCGAGGGCGACAGAGACGCCGGGCGCACGGCCGCCACGGCACCGTCGGTGCTGGTTTCCATGAGGACAGACCCTACGACCCGCCACTGACAACGGCCGCATACCATCGACGACAGACCCTCTCGCCCTGCATGATCGTGCGTGTACCGCGCCGGACAGGGGCGAGGGACGCTTCGAACGAGGGGACATCGTGGACGAAAGCGGCGGGAGCGGCAGGCCGCGGTCCGACGGCACGGACGGCCGGCGGCCGGGCGCGGGCCACGTGAATCCGCCGCGCCCGGTGGACTCGGCCGAGCCGGCGGGCCCGACCCGGAGCGCACCGGACGGCGCCGCACACCCCGGCCCGGAAGCCACGCCGGACGACACGAACCCCGAACGCCCGACCGCCGACGCCACCGCGCGTCCCGAGGCTGGGGCCGCCGACGCCACCGCGCGTCCCGAGGCCCGCGAGGAGACCCCGGGGCAGAAACCCGCCGAGGACACACCACGGCCGCCCCGCGAGAACGAATCCAGGCCTGCTGATCCCGCCACGACTGGCTCCGCCGAGCCCGGGTCCGCCGAGCCGGGCGCTGCTGAGCTCGGCTCCGTCGAGTCCGGTTCCGCCGCGCCCAATCCCGGCGAGACGCCCCCCACCCCGCAGCCCGGCGACGGCCCAGCCGGGGCCCGGTCCGGTGACCGGCTCGTGAAGTCGTCCCGCACGGAAGCACCGGGCGACGCCACGTCCGGCGACGCCGCGCCCGGCCCCGGCGATGCGCACCCCGCCCCCCAGCCCGGCGACGGCCCAGCCGGCCCCCGGTCCGGCGACCGGCTCGTCAAGGCTCCCCGTACGGAGCCCACCGGCGACGCCGCGCCCCGCTCCACCGACACCCACCCCGAGTTCGCGCACGCCAGCCACGGGCCCGCCCCGAAGCCCAAGGCGCAGAAGGGGCCCGGGGGAGGGCTGCTCATGGGGCGGCCGTTCGGCGTGCCGGTGTATGTGGCGCCGAGCTGGTTCCTTGTCGCCGCCCTGATCACCTGGGTCTTCGGCGGGCAGCTCGACCGCGTGCTGCCCGAACTCGGCGGCGCCCGCTATCTCGTGTCGCTGTTCTTCGCCGTCGCCTTCTACGCATCCGTACTCGTCCACGAGCTGGCCCACACCGTCGCCGCCCTGCGCTTCAAGCTGCCGGTGCGCCGTATCCAGCTGCAGTTCTTCGGCGGCGTATCCGAGATCGAGAAGGAGAGCGAGACCCCGGGGCGCGAGTTCATCCTCGCCTTCGTCGGGCCGCTGCTCTCCCTCGTGCTCGCCGGGGTGTTCTACGCCGGCATGCGCGTCGTCGAGCCCGGCACCGTCCCAGGCGTACTCCTCGCCGGCCTGATGATCTCCAACCTCATCGTCGCCGCCTTCAACCTCCTGCCGGGGCTGCCCCTGGACGGCGGCCGCATGCTCCGCGCCGTCGTCTGGAAGATCACCGGCAAGCCCATGAGCGGCACGGTCGCCGCAGCCTGGGTCGGCCGCGCCCTCGCCATCTCCGTCCTCATCGGGCTGCCCATCCTCAACCAGTCCGGCGCGCTCGGCGGCGAGGCCCAGGACATCGGCGGCATGGACACCGTCACGGACGCCCTGCTCGCCGCGATCCTTGCCGCGATCATCTGGACCGGTGCGGGCAACAGCCTGCGCATGGCCCGCCTGCGCGAACACCTGCCCGAGCTGCGGGCCCGCGCCCTGACCCGCCGCGCCGTCCCGGTCGAGACCGACACCCCGCTCTCCGAAGCGCTGCGCCGCGCCAACGCCGCGGGGGCCCGCGCCCTGGTCGTGGTCGACGCCGACGGCGACCCCATGGCCGTGGTCCGCGAGGCCGCGATCGTCGGCGTGCCCGAGCACCGGCGCCCCTGGGTGACCGTCAGCGGCCTCGCGCAGGACATCACCGAGGGCATGCGCGTCTCCGCCGAACTCGCGGGCGAGGAACTGCTCGACACCCTGCGGGCGACACCCGCCACGGAGTACCTGGTCGTCGAGGACTCCGGCGAGATCTACGGAGTGCTCTCCGCCGCCGACGTGGAGCGCGCCTTCGTGAAGGCCATGGCCCGCCCCAGCTGACGTACGCCACCGTGGTCGGCGGCCCCCGCAGGGGCCGGTAGGCTGGTCACATGTCCGAACCGACCGGTGCCGCCCGCCGACGCGGGCCCTTCAAGGTCGGGGACCAGGTTCAGCTGACCGACCCCAAGGGCCGCCACTACACGTTCACGCTCGAGGCCGGGAAGAACTTCCACACCCACAAGGGTTCCTTCCCCCACGACGAGCTGATCGGTGCTCCCGAGGGCAGCGTTGTCCGCACCACGGGAAACGTCGCCTACCTCGCGCTGCGCCCCCTGCTCCCCGACTATGTCCTGTCCATGCCCCGCGGCGCCGCCGTGGTCTACCCCAAGGACGCGGGGCAGATCCTGGCCTTCGCCGACATCTTCCCCGGCGCCCGCGTCGTCGAGGCCGGCGTCGGCTCAGGATCGCTGAGCAGCTTCCTCCTGCGCGCCATCGGCGACCAGGGCATGCTGCACTCCTACGAGCGCCGCGAGGACTTCGCCGAGATCGCCCAGCAGAACGTGGAACGCTACTTCGGCGCCCCGCACCCCGCCTGGCAGCTCACCGTCGGCGACCTCCAGGACAACCTGAGCGACACCGACGTCGACCGCGTCATCCTCGACATGCTCGCCCCCTGGGAGTGCCTGGACGTCGTCTCCAAGGCGCTCGTCCCGGGCGGCATCCTCTGCTGCTACGTCGCGACGACCACCCAGCTCGCCAGGACCGTCGAGTCCATCCGCGAGATCGGCGGCTTCAACGAGCCGACCGCCTGGGAGTCGATGATCCGCAACTGGCACATCGAGGGCCTCGCCGTCCGCCCCGACCACCGCATGATCGGCCACACCGGCTTCCTGCTCACCGCCCGCCGCCTCGCGGACGGCGTCGAGCCCCCCATGCGCCGCCGCCGCCCCGCCAAGGGCGCGTACGGCGAGGACTACTCGGGTCCCAACGCCGACGGCGGCACCCCGCGCTGACCCGCGCGGCGAGCCCCGTCCAACAAGCAGGCGCCGCCGCCGAGTTCCCCGACCGACCGGGGAACTCGGCGGCGGCGCCTTTTCGTTGACAGGACGCCAGACGCGTACCAGAAGAACATCGGCGTCCCAGAAAGCCATCGACGCACCAGAAGAACGGCGATCCCCACCGGACCCCGGTGTTCCACCTCACTGTGAGGTATGGCACGATGCTGGCCACCTCCCCCACCGGCACAGCCCTCACAGGAGACCCTCCTAGTGCAGAACCCCGCCGTCCCGGAACTGGCACACACCACCACCCGCCCCATCCACTGGCTGGCCACCGCGGCCGCACTCGCCGCCGTCATCGCGGGCTCCTCCTTCCTGCAGCCCGACCCGGCGAACGCCGCACAGGCCGGCTCCAAGCCCTCCGCCAAGAGCGCGGCCGCCCCCGCGCCCGCCCCTGACGCCGACGCCGTCACGTACCCCATCACCTGCGGAAACGTGAAACCCGTCGTCAAGAAGAAGGCCTCCGGCGACCTCGACGGCGACGGCAGACCCGAGACCGTCGCCGTGGTGCACTGCGCCGCCGGATCGGGCACCCCGCCCGACGGCATCTACGTGATCACCCGCGCCACGGAGGGCAAGCCCCGCGTCGTCGCCACCCTCGTCGACCCGCACGACCGGCAGAACGTCAGCGACTTCGCCGTACGTGACGGAGCGATCACCGCCACGCTCCTCGGCTACTCCTCGACCGACGTGCCCCGCTGCTGTCCCGATCAGCAGGACGACGCCAAGTGGCAGTGGAAGGACGGCACGTTCGCACGGTCCACACCGGCCGGAGCACACAGTGTGTGACGGAACCGACACGAGTAAGGGGTCTGTGCCCGCCGGTCACCGGCGGGCACAGACCCCTTACTCATGCGTGAGTTCGCGGCGGCCTCAGGCCGCGTCGGGACCGTAGACCTCGACGCTGTCCGAAACGCGACGCACATGAATGCAGTCGCCCGGACACTCCTTCGCCGAGTCCACCACATCCCGCAGAAGCGTCAGCGGAACGGGCGTTGTGGCCCCCGGCGCCTGCAACAGCTCGTCGTCGGAGCTCTTCACGTACGCGAGACCGTCGATGTCGAGCTCGAAGACCTCGGGCGCGTACTGCGCGCAGATGCCGTCGCCGGTACAGAGGTCCTGGTCGATCCAGACCTCCAGGGGATCGCCCTCAGGGCCGGTCCCAGCCTCGTTCTGCACGGTCATCTCTCCTGCCGATCGCTGCGTCGAGCCAACCGACTTTGCGGTAAGTCGGGCCAGCCCTGACGGGTGTTGAACGCTTCGACGATACAACCGCCCGCTTTCCGATGTTGTTGGGTGGGTATTCACCTGGCGTGAGGGAGAGCGCAAGGGTGAAGATCGGACACACCCCGACCGTCTTTGTGATCTAGGGGTTTCAATCGACACCCACCCAGGTAGGGTCTGGAAGCGTCCAGCTCCCCTTGGAGGAGGTGAGGACCGTGGCAGCCCACGACGACGACATCAACCGCGGCATCCGGCCGGGGCGAGGGTCTGAAGACCCCGCCGGTCAGGTTGCCTATCTCGAGCAGGAAATCGCCGTCCTGCGACGCAAGCTCGCCGACTCTCCGCGTCATACGAGGATTCTCGAAGAGCGGATCGTCGAGCTGCAGACCAACCTGGCCGGCGTATCCGCACAGAACGAGCGGCTCGCCAACACGCTCCGTGAGGCCCGAGACCAGATCGTGGCCCTCAAGGAAGAGGTCGACCGGCTCGCACAGCCACCGGCCGGCTTCGGAGTCTTCCTCGTGGCGAACGAGGACGGCACGGCGGACATCTTCACCGGGGGCCGCAAGCTCCGGGTGAACGTCAGCCCCAGCGTGGAGCTCGAAGAGCTCAGGCGCGGCCAGGAAGTCATGCTCAACGAAGCGCTCAACGTGGTCGAGGCCATGGAGTACGAGAGCGTCGGAGACATCGTCACCCTCAAGGAGATCCTCGAGGACGGCGAGCGAGCCCTGGTGGTCGGACACACCGACGAAGAGAGGGTGGTCAGGCTCGCCGAACCACTCCTCGACGTCACCATCAGGCCCGGCGACGCACTCCTGCTCGAACCCCGCTCCGGCTACGTATATGAAGTGGTCCCCAAGAGCGAGGTCGAAGAGCTCGTCCTCGAAGAGGTTCCGGACATCGGCTACGAACAGATCGGCGGCCTGGGCAACCAGATCGAGCTGATCCGTGACGCGGTCGAACTGCCCTACCTCTACCCGGACCTCTTCAGGGAGCACGAACTGCGGCCGCCCAAGGGCGTGCTGCTCTACGGGCCCCCCGGCTGCGGCAAGACGCTGATCGCGAAGGCCGTCGCCAACTCCCTTGCCAAGAAGGTCGCCGAGGTGACCGGACAGGCCGCGGGGAAGAGCTACTTCCTCAACATCAAGGGACCCGAACTCCTCAACAAGTACGTCGGCGAGACCGAGCGCCACATCCGCCTGGTCTTCCAGCGTGCGAGGGAGAAGGCGAGCGAGGGCACCCCCGTCATCGTCTTCTTCGACGAGATGGAATCCCTCTTCCGCACCCGCGGATCCGGTGTCAGCTCGGACGTGGAGAACACCATCGTCCCCCAGCTGCTCGCCGAGATCGACGGCGTGGAAGGCCTGGAGAACGTCATCGTCATCGGCGCCTCCAACCGCGAGGACATGATCGACCCCGCGATCCTGCGCCCCGGACGACTCGACGTGAAGATCAAGATCGAGCGCCCGGACGCCGAGGCGGCGAAGGACATCTTCGCCAAGTACCTCACCGAGCGGCTCCCGCTGCACGCGGACGACCTCGCCGAGCACAGCGCCGACCGGCGCGCCACAGTGGTCGGCATGATCCAGTCCGTCGTGGAGCAGATGTACGCGGAGTCCGAGGAGAACCGCTTCCTCGAGGTGACGTACGCCAACGGCGACAAGGAAGTCCTCTACTTCAAGGACTTCAACTCCGGCGCCATGATCGAGAACATCGTCGGCCGCGCCAAGAAGATGGCCATCAAGGCCTTCCTCGAAGCCAACCAGAAGGGCCTCAGGGTCTCCCACCTCCTCCAGGCTTGCATCGACGAGTTCAAGGAGAACGAGGACCTGCCCAACACCACCAACCCGGACGACTGGGCCCGTATCTCCGGCAAGAAGGGCGAACGGATCGTGTACATCCGTACGCTCGTCACCGGAAAGCAGGGCGCGGACACCGGACGCTCCATCGACACGGTGGCGAACACCGGTCAGTACCTGTAGAAGACAGGGCGGCTGCGGGTGTCCTTCGTGGGTACCCGCAGCTGTCTGTTTTTCAATGAAGACAATGATCTCCCCACCAGCGCAAAGGCGCTCTAGGCTCTTCGGTACCGCCGAGTCGCGCAGTGCGGGGACGGGCACCGCACACGCACCGGAGAACCAGCGGTACTTGAGCGCCGTTCCTGAAGGGGAGCGCCGCCGGGCAAGGAGGGCCGCATGACCGTACGGCGAGTAATGGGCATCGAGACGGAGTACGGCATCTCCGTCCCCGGGCACCCCAACGCCAATGCCATGCTCACCTCGTCCCAGATCGTCAACGCCTACGCCGCGGCGATGCACCGGGCGCGACGCGCCCGCTGGGACTTCGAGGAGGAGAACCCCCTGCGGGACGCTCGGGGCTTCGACCTCGCACGCGAGTCCGCCGACGCCAGCCAGCTCACCGACGAGGACATCGGCCTCGCCAACGTCATCCTCACCAACGGGGCGCGTCTCTACGTAGACCACGCGCACCCCGAATACAGCTCGCCCGAGGTCACCAATCCCTGGGACGCCGTCCTGTGGGACAAGGCCGGCGAGCGCATCATGGCGGAGGCCGCCGAGCGCGCGGCCCAGCTCCCCGGCGCCCAGCCGATCCACCTCTACAAGAACAACACCGACAACAAGGGCGCCTCCTACGGCACGCACGAGAACTACCTGATGAAGCGGGAGACCCCCTTCTCGGACATCGTGCGCCACCTCACGCCGTTCTTCGTCTCCCGCCAGGTCGTCACCGGCGCGGGACGCGTCGGCATCGGCCAGGACGGCCACGAGCACGGCTTTCAGCTCAGCCAGCGCGCCGACTACTTCGAGGTCGAGGTGGGCCTGGAGACCACCCTCAAGCGGCCCATCATCAACACCCGGGACGAGCCGCACTCCGACGCCGAGAAGTACCGCCGGCTGCACGTGATCATCGGCGACGCGAACCTCTCCGAGATCTCGACGTACCTGAAGCTGGGCACGACATCCCTGGTCCTCGCCATGATCGAGGACGGCTTCATCGCGGTGGACCTCGCCGTCGACCAGCCCGTGCGCACCCTGCACCAGGTCTCCCACGACCCGACCCTCAAGCGTCTCGTCACGCTCCGCAGCGGCCGGACACTCACCGCGGTCCAGCTCCAGATGGAGTACTTCGAGCTGGCCCGCAAATACGTGGAGGAGCGGTACGGCTCCGACGCCGACGAACAGACCAAGGACGTCCTCACCCGCTGGGAAGACGTCCTGGGCCGCCTGGAGACCGATCCCATGAGCCTCTCCGGGGAGCTCGACTGGGTCGCCAAGCGGGAGCTCATGGAGGGCTACCGCCGCCGGGACAGCCTCGACTGGGACGCCGCGAGGCTCCACCTGGTCGACCTCCAGTACGCGGACGTACGCCCCGACAAGGGCCTCTACAACCGCCTGGCGGCCCGCGGCAAGATGAAGCGGCTCCTGGACGAATCACAGGTCGAGCGCGCCCAGAGCAAGCCTCCAGAGGACACCCGTGCGTACTTCCGCGGCCGCTGTCTGGAGCAGTACGCGGACGACGTGGCTGCCGCCTCGTGGGATTCGGTCATCTTCGACCTGCCCGGTCGCGATTCCCTCCAGCGTGTGCCCACTCTGGAGCCGCTGCGCGGCACACGGAACCATGTCAAGGAGCTCCTGGACCGCTGCCGCACGGCGGAGGACCTGGTTCGGGTGCTCTCCGGAGGCTGAAAGACCCGGCGTATGGGAATCATCGAGGTGGTCCCCGGACGTTGAGGAAAGTGCGGGGCCGATGTCAGACCTGGCTTATAGGGTCTGATCACGTACATCGAACCGAAATGAGCGGGGTGAGGTACATGGCGACCAAGGACACCGGCGGCGGACAGCAGAAGGCGACACGTTCCACCGAGGAGACCGAGGAGCAGACGCAGGAAGCGCAGGGCTCCGAGGACCTCAAGGAGCGCCAGGAGAAGCTGAGCGACGACGTGGACTCCGTTCTGGACGAGATCGACGACGTCCTCGAGGAGAACGCCGAGGACTTCGTGCGGTCCTTTGTGCAAAAGGGTGGTCAGTAACGGGCATGGCGGAGCCGGGGGCGAGCGGTGCCGGGAATGCGTGGCGCACGACCGGGCCGCGCATGACCGGCGGCGTCGACGAGCGTCGATGTGATCCGTCTCAACGCCCCTGCCGTACATGTGGATCACCGCCATGAGACGGGTAGGGTCCGTGGCGTACTGTGCTTCAACTGCAATTCGGCCATCGGCAAGTTGGGGGATGAACCCGACACCGTCCGCCGCGCGGCCGCATACCTGGAAGGAAACGCGTGGAAGCCAACACTCGTAGCACCGGGCGTCTACCAGCTGCCTTCCTGACGCCTGGTTCTTCGTCCTTCATGGACTTTCTGTCGGAGCATCAGCCCGAGATCCTGCCGGGCAACCGGCAGTTGCCTCCCACGCAGGGTGTGATCGAGGCGCCGCACGGCACGACGATCGTGGCGACGACGTTCCCCGGGGGCGTGGTGCTCGCCGGTGACCGGCGGGCGACGATGGGCAATGTCATCGCTCAGCGCGACATCGAGAAGGTCTTCCCGGCCGACGAGTACTCGGCCGTCGGCATCGCCGGCACCGCCGGTCTCGCCGTGGAGATGGTCAAGCTCTTCCAGCTGGAGCTGGAGCACTTCGAGAAGGTCGAGGGGGCCACGCTCTCCCTGGAGGGCAAGGCCAACCGTCTTTCCACGATGATCCGGTCCAACCTGGGCATGGCACTGCAGGGGCTGGCCGTCGTCCCGCTCTTCGCGGGGTACGACGTGGACCGCGAGAAGGGGCGCATTTTCTCGTACGACGTCACGGGCGGGCGTTCCGAGGAACACGGCTTCGCGGCCACCGGTTCCGGTTCGGTCTTCGCGCGTGGTGCGATGAAGAAGCTCTACCGCAACGATCTGACGGAGCAGGAAGCGACGACGCTCGTCGTGCAGGCGTTGTACGACGCGGCGGACGACGACTCGGCCACGGGTGGTCCGGATGTCGCCCGCCGGATCTATCCGATCGTCACCGTGATCTCCGACGAGGGTTTCCGGCGGCTGGGGGACGAGGAGTCCTCCGAGATCGCCCGCTCGATCCTTGAGCGGCGCCTGGAGCAGCCCGACGGCCCGCGGGCCTCGCTGCTCTGATCGATCCGTATTCGCCACTGACTGAGTCACTGACAGAAAGGGACGGATAGCCGGTGTCGACGCCGTTCTATGTCTCACCCCAGCAGGCCATGGCCGACCGGGCGGAGTACGCCCGCAAGGGCATCGCCCGTGGTCGCAGCCTTGTTGTGCTGCAGTTCGCCGATGGCATCGTGTTCGTCGGCGAGAACCCGTCCCGTGCGCTGCACAAGTTCAGCGAGATCTATGACCGGATCGGCTTCGCGGCCGCCGGCAAGTACAACGAGTACGAGAACCTGCGGATCGGTGGCGTGCGCTATGCCGATCTGCGCGGATACACCTACGACCGCGACGATGTGACGGCCCGTGGGCTCGCGAACGTCTACGCCCAGACGCTGGGCACGATCTTCTCGAGCCAGGCGGAGAAGCCGTACGAGGTGGAGCTGGTCGTCGCCGAGGTCGGGGAGACGGCCGAGGGCGATCAGATCTACCGCCTGCCGCATGACGGTTCGATCGTGGACGAGCACGGCTCGGTCGCGGTCGGCGGCAACGCGGAGCAGATCAGTACGTATCTGGATCAGCGTCACCGGGACAACATGACGTTGGCCGAGGCGCTGAAGCTGGCGGTGCAGGCGCTGTCCCGTGACACCAACGGCAGTGAGCGGGAGATCCCCGCGGAGCGGCTCGAGGTGGCGGTGCTCGACCGGACGCGGCCGCAGCAGCGGAAGTTCAAGCGGATCGTCGGGCGGCAGCTCGCGCGGCTGCTCGAAGGGGACGCTTCGGCGCCCACGGATGCCGCTTCCGACACGGAGGAGACGGACGCGGGTTCCGACACCGCTTCCGGGTCCGAGTCCGGGGCCGGCGAGGAGTAGTTCGGTTCGGCGTACGCCCCGTGTCCTGGCCTTCGGGCCGGGGCGCGGGGCGTACGTGTGTGCGCAGTACGTGGCTAGGGCGCGGGGGCGGTCGAGCCGCGGACGATCAGCTCCACGGGGAGGGTGTCGAGGCGGGGTGTGCGGCCGTCGAGGACGGCGAGCAGTGAGGTCATGCCGTGTTCGCCGAAGCGCTCGGCGGGCAGCCGGACGGTGGTGAGCTCGGGCTCCACGGCGGTGGCCAGGGTGAGGTCGTCGAAGCCGGTCACCGAGAGGTCTTCGGGCACCCGCAGGCCCAGTCTGCGGGCCGCTTTGCAGGCGCCCGCGGCGAGGATGTCGTCGTCGCAGACGAGGGCGGTGGGGCGGGGTCCCGGCGCGGCGAGGGCGGTCTCTGTGACGGCGCGGGCGTCGTCGACGGTGAGGGGTGCCCGCACGGTGCGTACGGCGGCTCCGGTGCCGTGCAGCGCCCCGGCGAGGGCGTCGGCGCGTACGTCGAAGGTCCAGGTGTCGACGCCTGCCGCGAGGTGCAGGAAGTCGCGGTGGCCGAGGGACAGCAGATGTTCGGTGACGCGGCGCATGCCGTCGGCGATGTCGAGGTTGACGGTGGCGGTGCCGAGGCTGCCCGCGGGGTCGCTGTCGAGCATGACCAGGGGGAGTTCGTCGCCCCGGATGGCGGCGAGGGCGTCGGAGGCCATGGAGGAGGCGAGGACGCCGTCCAGGGAGGCGCGCGCGGAGTCGAAGGGGTCGCGGGCGGGGCCGATGCCGTCGGGGGAGGGGTAGAGCACGACGCCGAAGCCGTGCCGGGCGGCCAGGCGGGCGGCGCCGGTGTAGACGCGGGCGAAGAATTCGTTGGTGAGGGCGGGGACGACGAGGAGCGCCGTCCTGGTCCTGCCGAGGCGGAGGTTGCGGGCCGCGAGATTGGGCCGGTAGCCCAGGTCGCGGGCGGTGGCGCGGACCCGCTCGGCGGTGCGCTCGGCGACCCGGCCGCGCCATTTCTCGCCGAACACGAGGGAGACGGTGGCCTGGGACACCCCGGCGGCGCGCGCGACGTCGCGGCTGGTGGGGCGCGGCCCCGCGGTCTCCTGCTGTGGCCCGGCCACTCCTGGTACCTCCCCGGTCGGTGCCGCGGGACGTCGGTGAGGTGGACCCGCGGTGAGCGCTCATGGTACGTATGACGCTCGACGTTATACGTAAAACCTCGGCGCGTCGGTGCCGGGCGAGGGGCGGGAAGCATGGCTGCCGGATACGCGGAGATCCTCCGGACGAGATACGCCGGGCGGCTGCTCGCCGGCACGCTGGTGGGCCGGCTGCCGAACGCGACGGCCGCGATCGCCATCGTGCTGTTCATCCGCGCCGAGGGCGGGACGTACAGCCTGGCCGGCGGTCTGGCCGCGGTGTACGGCGTGGCCAACGCGGTGGGGCAGCCGCTGCTCGGCCGCCTGGTGGACCTCTACGGCCAGCCGCGGATCCAGCTCCCGGCGGCGGTGCTCTCCGCGCTCGGCATGGGGGCCTTCGCGTTCACCGGGCCCGACTCGCTCGGCGCGGCGTATGTGGCGGTGGGCGCGGCCGGGCTGTTCACGCCGCCTCTGGAGGGCGGCCTGCGCGCGCTGTGGCCCGGCGTCCTCGGCAAGGAGGAGCAGGTGCATACGGCGTACGCCATGGACGCCATAGCCCAGGAAGTCATGTTCACCGTGGGCCCGTTGATCGTCACCGGCAGCGTCGCGCTCTGGTCGGAGCAGGCCGCGCTGCTCGTCGTGAACGCCATCGGTGTCCTGGGCGCCCTCTCCGTAGTGGTGTCGAAGCCCTCGCGCGCGTGGCGCTCGGCGCCCCGCGAGGCGCACTGGCTCGGCGCGCTGCGCTCCAACGGGCTGCTCGCGCTGCTCGGCGCGTTCCTCTTCATCGGCATGGCGCTGGGCTCCATCACCGTGGCCGGCGTCTCGTACGCCGACGGGCACGGCGGTGACGCGGTCTATGGCTGGATGATGGCGGCGATAGGTCTCGGCGCCCTGGTGGGCGGTTCCGTGTACGGGGCGCGGCAGTGGAGCGGCGTACCGGAGAAGCGTCTTACGGTCCTGGTGGCTCTCCTGGCGCTTTGCTACTGGCCGTTGACGCTGGTCCCTGGGCCGGTCGCCATGGTGGCGCTCACGGCCGTGGCGGGTGTCTTCCTGGCGCCGGCGCTCGCCTGTGCGTTCATCATCGTCGACCGGCATGCACCGCGGGGCACGGTCACCGAGGCGTTCTCCTGGCTCGTGACCACGTTCACCGTCGGCGCGTCCCTCGGAACGGCCGCAGCGGGCCCGGTCGTCGAGTGGGGCGGGACGGTGTGGGGCTTCGCGGTGCCGGGCCTCGCCGGTGTGGCCGCGCTGCTTGTTCTGCTGGCCACGGGCCGGGTGCTCGCGCTGCCCGTGGATTCGGCGGTCGTTGCGGGTTCATCGGAAAATGATCGAAACGGTGCTGTCGAACCCGGTTTCAGTGCAGGGCATAAGGCGTAATGTTCAGTCATGGACCGCCGCATTTTCGGGCTGGAGAACGAGTACGGCGTCACGTGCACGTTTAGGGGGCAGCGCCGTCTGTCACCTGACGAGGTGGCGCGCTACCTCTTCCGCCGTGTTGTGTCATGGGGCCGCAGCAGCAACGTCTTTCTGCGGAACGGCGCCCGCCTCTATCTTGACGTCGGGTCACATCCGGAATACGCGACACCGGAATGTGACAACGTGACCGAGCTGGTCACCCACGACAAAGCGGGCGAGCGCATTCTGGAAGGCCTGCTCGTCGACGCCGAACGCCGCCTGCACGAGGAGGGAATCGCGGGCGACGTCTATCTCTTCAAGAACAACACCGACTCGGCGGGAAACTCCTACGGCTGCCACGAGAACTATCTGGTGGCCCGGCACGGGGAGTTCTCGCGGCTCGCGGACATCCTCATTCCGTTCCTGGTCACGCGGCAGCTGCTGTGCGGCGCGGGCAAGGTGCTGCAGACTCCGCGCGGCGCCGTGTACTGCGTCAGCCAGCGGGCCGAGCACATCTGGGAGGGGGTCTCCTCCGCGACCACCCGCTCCCGGCCGATCATCAACACCCGCGACGAACCGCACGCGGACGCCGAGCGCTACCGCAGGCTGCACGTCATCGTCGGCGACTCGAACATGTCCGAGACGACCATGCTCCTCAAGGTCGGCGCCACCGACCTCGTGCTCCGCATGATCGAGGCGGGCACCGTCATGCGCGACCTCACCCTGGAGAACCCGATCCGGGCCATCCGTGAGGTCAGCCACGACATCACGGGCCGCCGCAAGGTGCGCCTGGCCAGCGGCCGCGAGGCCTCGGCCCTCGAGGTACAGCGCGAGTACTACGAAAAGGCCGTGGACTTCGTGGAGCGCCGCGGCATCCGCACGGGCACGGTCGAGCAGGTCCTCGAACTGTGGGGCCGCACGCTCGACGCGATCGAGGCCGAGGACCTCGACAGGATCGGCACCGAGATCGACTGGGTCATGAAGTACAAGCTCATCGAGCGGTACCGCGCGAAGAACAACATGACCATGTCGCACCCCCGGGTCGCGCAGATAGACCTCGCGTACCACGACATCCACCGTCGTCGTGGTCTGTACTACCTCCTGGAGCGAAAGGGACAAGCCGCCCGTATCTGCAACGACTTGAAGATCTTCGAGGGCAAGTCGGTGCCCCCGCAGACCACCCGCGCGCGGCTGCGCGGTGACTTCATCCGCCGGGCCCAGGAGCAGCGCCGCGACTTCACGGTCGACTGGGTGCACCTGAAGCTCAACGACCAGGCGCAGCGCACGGTTTTGTGCAAGGACCCCTTCCGGTCGGTGGACGACCGGGTGGAGAAGCTCATCGCCGGTATGTGATCGCCGGTATGTAAACCCCTGAGACGGGTGGTGCGTTGCGGGAACGCAACGCGGGGCGCCGTACGTTCCTCGTACGGCGCCCTTCTCGATGCGTAGAGTTGCGCGCACGCCAACCGACAAGATCGACCGATACGAGGCCCCCACCGTGCGCCGACGCTCACTTCTCCTTGCCGTTCCGGCCGGCCTGCTCACGCTGGCCGGGTGTGGTGACGACAAGGCCGACAAGGCCAAGTCCAGCGACAGCCCGTCCCCCACCAACTCGACCTCGGCCGCGCCGACGGCGAAGATCGTGGACGGGCCTGTGCCCGAGATCACGAAGGGGACGAAGTTCGGCCAGAAGCCGACCGTCGCGAAGGGGAACGGCAAGCCGTCCTCCGACCTCGCGGTCAAGACCCTGATCCAGGGCAAGGGTGCCGAGGTCAAGAAGGGCGACTACCTCCAGGCCAACTACCTCGGCCAGATCTGGGCCACGGCGAAGGTCTTCGACAACTCCTACGACCGGGGCAACCCCACGGTCTTCCCGATCGGCGTCGGCCAGGTCATCCCCGGCTGGGACCAGGCCCTGGTCGGCAAGAAGCTCGACAGCCGAGTGGAGCTCGCCATCCCCCCGAAGCTGGGGTACGGCACGGAGGGCAACAAGCAGGCGGGCATCAAGGGCGACGACACCCTGGTCTTCGTCGTCGACCTGGTGGGCACGTTCAACGCCAAGAGCTCGGTCAAGGGCAAGGAGGTCGCGCAGTCCAACATCGACCTGCCCAAGGTCGGTACGAACACGGACGGCAAGGCCCCCTCGATCGACGTCCCGAAGAAGAAGGACGCCCCCAAGAAGCTCGTCGCGACGTACGTCCTGGAGGGCGACGGCGACGAGGTCAAGGAGACCGACAGTCTCCTGTGCCAGTACAAGGGCGTGCTGTGGGCGGACGGCAAGGAGTTCGACTCCTCGTACAAGAGCGGCCAGCTCGCCCAGTTCCAGCTCGCGCAGGTCGTCAAGGGCTGGGCGCAGGGCCTGACCGGCAAGAAGGTCGGCAGCCGCGTCCTCATCGTCATCCCGCCGGAGCTGGGCTACGGTGACCGGCCGCCGCAGGGCAGCACCATCAAGAAGGACTCGACGCTGGTCTTCTCCGTGGACATCCTCGCGAAGGCGTGACGCCGGGCGAGGATGTAAGACTGTCCGCGCATGACCATCCGTATCAAGCAGGAGCATTTTCGTGAGCATTGACAAGCCCGAGGTCGACTTCCCGGGCGGCGAGCCGCCGGCCGATCTGCAGATCAAGGACATCTGGGAGGGTGACGGGGAGGTCGCCAAGGCGGGCGACTTCGTCAAGGTCCACTACGTGGGCGTCGCCTTCAGCACCGGCGAGGAGTTCGACGCGAGCTGGAACCGCGGCAACCCGCTGGAGTTCCAGCTCGGTGCCGGCCAGGTCATCTCCGGTTGGGACCAGGGCGTCCAGGGCATGAAGGTCGGTGGCCGGCGCGAGCTGATCATCCCCGCCAAGCTCGCCTACGGCGACCGTGGCGCCGGCGGCGGCCGTATCGCCCCGGGCGAGACGCTGATCTTCGTCTGCGATCTCGTCTCCGTCTGAGCGACGACTGAGGTCAGGGTCTGATCAGACCTGTCCATCGAGGGTCCATGCCTGTCCTGGCATGGGCCCTCGGCTTTTGCCAGGACACCCCAGGGCGGTACGGTCGGCGGTCGGAAGCACTGTTGAGAAAGGGCGTCGATGGCCATTGCCAAGGCCGAGCGGCTGATGAACCTGGCGCTGTGTCTGCTCGGGACGCGGCGGCCGCTCAGCAAGCGCGAGCTGCGCGAGTCCATCGAGGCCTATCTCGAAGCGGGGAACGACGACTCCTTCAACCGGATGTTCGAGCGCGACAAGGACGATCTGCGCGAACTCGGCCTGGTCATCGAGACGGTGGAGAATCTCGACGGTGACGTGGGCTATCTCGCCCGGCGCGACAGCAACCGCCTTCCGCCCATCACCATCGACGCCGAGGAAGCCGCCGCGCTCGGCCTCGCGGCCAAGGTCTGGCAGCAGGCCCGCCTCGCCGGAGCGGCCAGCGGCGCCCTGCAGAAGCTGCGCGCCGCCGGGCTGCCCGAGGACGTCGACCCGTACGAGGCACACAGCGCCCTCGAACCGCGCATCCCCGTGCACGAGGCGTCCTTCGAGCCGCTGATGCTCGCCTGCCGCGACCGCCGCCCCGTCGCCTTCGACTACCGCAAGGCCACCGCGGCCCGCCCCGAGCAGCGGCACGTCGAGCCGTGGGCGCTCGAATGCTGGCGCGGCCACTGGTACCTGGCCGGCTGGGACCGCGACCGCGGTGCCGAGCGGGTCTTCAGGCTCTCCCGCATCACGGGCAAGGTGCGCTCCCGCGCCGGAAGGTTCACCGCCGACGTCCCCGACGTGGTCACGGTGCGCGAGACCGTGGCCAGCTGGGCGGGGGAGAGCGCCGACCGCTCCGCCCTCATCCGGCTGCGCACGGGCGCGGGCTATCCGCTGCGGGCCAAGGCCGCCCACATACGCGAACTGGGCGAGGGGTGGGACGAGTTGGAGATTCCGTACGGGCACGGGCTCGATGCCTGGCTGGTGGAGTTCGGGCCCGATGTGGTGGTCCTGGAGCCCGCGGAGCTGCGGGCCGACGTCGTGGACCGGCTGCGCGCCGTGGCCAAGGGCTGAGGGGACGTACCGAGAATGGCCTCGAACGCCATCGACCAGACCCGGCGGATGCTCTCCCTGGTGACCTATCTGCGCGAGCGCCCCGGCGCCCACGTCAGCGACGTCGCCCGCGCCTTCGGGATCACCCAGGACGAGCTGATCTCCGACCTGGACGTGCTGCCGCTGTGCGGGACCAGCTTCCGCGGCGGCGACCTCCTCGACATCGACACCGACGGCGACCGCATCTGGTGGCACAACCCGGACGACGTGGCGGCCCCCCTGCGGCTCGCCGCCGACGAGGCCACCGCGCTCCTGGTGGCCGCCCGCGCGGTGTCCACCCTGCCCGGGCTGCGCGAGAGCGACCGGCAGGCGCTCCTTCGCGCCACCGCCAAGCTGGAGACGGCTGCCGGCGAGGCCGCAGGGGCCAGCGCACGTCTTTCGGTCACCTTCGAGTCCGAGGGCGGCGTCTTCGCGGACGTCGACCGCGCCATCTCCGAGCGGCGCAGGCTCTGGCTGCGCTACTACTCGCCCGCGCGCGACGAGCTGACCGAGCGCGAGGTCGACCCGATCCGTCTCTTCGCCGTCGGACACACGTACATGGAGGCGTGGTGCTACCTCTCCGAGGCGCGCCGCACCTTCCGCCTCGACCGGGTCGCCGAGATCAGGATCATGGACGAGGCGTCGTCGCCGCCCGAGGTCGAGCTGCGTGATCTCTCCGAGGGGCTCGTGCAGCCCGCCGCCGAGGACCCCGAGGTGGTCATCGAGGTGGGGCCCGGCGGCCGCTGGGTCGCCGAGTACTACCCGCACGACAGTGCCGAGGAACTCCCCGACGGCGGACTGCGGATCACGCTGCGCACCCCGGACCCCACCTCGCTGCGCAGGCTCGCGCTGCGGCTGGGCGGCGACGGGCACATCGTCTCCCCGGCCGATCTCGCGGACAGCGCGCGGCAGGCGGCGCGTAAGGCCCTAGCGGCCTATGACCGACACCCGGAAGGGCCGTACGACAGGCAGGAGCAAGGACGTTGAACACCAGCATCATGTCCGAGATTCCCGGAATGTCGAGAATCGCCCCCGTGCTCTTCAAGGCCGCCTGCCCCGACTGCCGCGCCCGCTTCGAACTCTCCGCGGGCGCCCTGCGGTTGGCCATCGGCGCATCGGCCCGCACCACCTTCTACTCCTTCACCTGCCCCGAGTGCGGCGTCGCGGTGCGCAAGCCCGCGGGCGAGCGCATCGTCGAACTCCTCACCGGCGGCGGGGTGCGGACGCTGCGTCTGCACTCGACCGTCTAGGCTCGGCGCATGTTCTGGGCGATGCTGGCGATTGCTGTGGGGTTCTGCGGCCTGGCCGTGCTCGGCGTTCTGGCGATCCGGGTCTTCCTGGAGGCGCAGCGTCTGAGCCGTCAGGTGACGGAGACCACACAGCGGATCAATCGCGCGGCGGAGGATCTTGAGGCGGCTGCGACGGGCGTGGCCCGTGCGGGCCGGGATGTCCTTTAGATCCTGTGAATCCCACAGGTGCCGGGGAGACGCGCATCGACACCGCGGCCTGTCAACTTCCCTTGTACGGCAGGTACGCTGCTGACGTGGCCCGGAGTGCGAGGCGCGGGCCGCGACTGGGAGTACGCACAGGGATTGCCCTGCGTTCACCCCTGAGCGTTACGATCGCTGCCAGCACGGTGGCCGGACAGCAAGTCCGGCCTGTCCGGCAGCCCCGCCCCTGCCGCCTCGGTGAGAAGGTAAAGACCTATGTTCGGAAAGATCGGCGCCCCCGAGATCATTCTCATTCTCGTCGTCATCGTTCTGCTGTTCGGCGCGAAGAAGCTTCCCGACATGGCCCGGTCGCTCGGCAAGTCCGCGCGCATCCTCAAGAGCGAGGCCAAGGCGATGAAGACGGACGGCAAGAAGGACGAGGCCGCCCCGGCCGACCCGCCGAACGAGCCTTCCGCCCAGCAGCGCACCATCCAGGCCGCGCCCGGCGACGTGACCAGCTCGCGCCCGGTCACCGAGCCCACCGACAGCACGACTAAGCGCTGATCCAAGGCCGGCGACGGCCGGCCTGCCGCACGAGATGAGGACGTGGGTTGCTCAAGTCTGCCCGCAAGAAGGAACAGGATCCCGAGGGGCGGATGCCTCTTGCGGAGCACCTGCGTGAGCTCCGCAACCGGCTCGCGAAGGCCGTGCTGGCCATCATCGTCGTCGCGATCGTCGCTGCCTTCTTCTACAAGGACATCATCGAGTTCTTCACGGACCCGATCCTGAGTTCCGTAGGGTGCGAGTCCAGCTTCGCCGAGCTGGCGAAGAAGGGCGGGGACGAGACCTGCGCGCGCATCGTGCTGAACGGTCTGATCACGCCGTTCACCCTTGCCCTGAAGATCTCCCTGATGGCCGGCGTGGTGCTCGCGTCGCCGGTCTGGCTGTACCAGCTGTGGGCGTTCGTCGCCCCTGGCCTGCACAAGAGCGAGAAGAAGTACGCCTACGCATTCGTGGGCGCCGGCTTCCCGCTGTTCATGTGCGGTGGGTTCTTCGCGTACAAGACGCTGCCGACCATGGCGCGGGTGCTGCTCGACTTCTCACCCGGCGGCGTCGACAACCAGCTCCCGCTGGACGAACTGATCGACCTGGTCACCCGCATGGTGATCGTCTTCGGTCTCTCCTTCGAGCTTCCGCTGCTCCTGGTCATGCTCAACCTCACCGGAGCCATCACCGGCAAGCGGATGCTCGGCTGGTGGCGCGGGATGATCATGGGCATCACGGTCTTCGCGGCCGTGGCCACGCCCAGCACGGACCCGCTGACCATGATCATGCTCGCCGGGCCGATCTGGGTGCTGTACTTCGCGGCCACCGGCTTCTCGCTCCTGAACGACCGGCGCAAGGCCAGGATCGATGCCGCAGGGCCCGACGACGACGAGGCGTCCGACCTCGACCTGACGCCCGAGGACGTCGGCGAGATCGAATCCGTTTCGGCCAGTCGTGCCCTTCCGCAGCAGAGCAGCCCGGACCGGGACCGGGTAAACGGTTTCGACGACGTGACCTGACCTTGTAGGGTCCGGCCGTGACCAGCGAGATCACCCTCTTCGTCAATCCCACCGCGGGACGCGGCCGGGGCGCCCACGCGGCGCAGCCGGCCGCTTCCGCGTTGCGGGCAGCAGGCTTCTCCGTACGCACGGTCATCGGCGAGGACGCCGCCGATGCGCTGCGCAGGGCGCGGGACGCCGTCGAGGGCGGCACGGGGGCGCTGATCGCCGTCGGCGGCGACGGCATGGCGAGCCTCGCGCTGCAGGCCGTCGCGCAG
Organism: Streptomyces sp. NBC_01381; assembly: GCF_026340305.1. Classification (NCBI taxonomy): domain Bacteria; kingdom Bacillati; phylum Actinomycetota; class Actinomycetes; order Kitasatosporales; family Streptomycetaceae; genus Streptomyces; species Streptomyces sp. NBC_01381. The sequence continues at coordinate 3,806,642 of NZ_JAPEPI010000001.1, forward strand.
ACGGACACCCCGCTGGGGGTGATCGCCGTGGGTACCGGCAACGACTTCGCACGGGCGCTCGGGCTCCCGGTGCGGGACCCGGCGGCCGCCGGGGCGGTCGTCGCCGACGCGCTCGACGCGGGACGCACCCGCGCCGTCGACCTGGGGCGGGTCGGCAAGACCTGGTTCGGCACCGTGCTCGCGTCCGGCTTCGACTCGCGGGTCAACGACCGGGGCAATCGCATGCGCTGGCCGACGGGGCGCTTCAAATACGACCTCGCGATGCTCGCCGAGCTGGCCGCCTTCAAGACCGTCCCCTACCGGATCACCCTGGACGGCGGGGAGGTCCACGAGGTCGACGCGACGCTCATCGCCGTCGGCAACGGATCCTCGTACGGCGGAGGCATGAAGATCTGCGCCCGCGCAGACATGAGCGACGGTCTCTTCGACGTCACGGTCGTCGGCGACTGCAGCCGCACGACGCTCCTGAAGGTCTTCCCGCGCGTCTACAAGGGCACGCACCTGGACCATCCCAAGGTCACCGTCCACCGGGCGCGGAAGGTGGAACTGGCGGCCTCGGGCGTGACCGGGTACGCGGACGGAGAGCAGCTGGGGGCTCTGCCGCTGACGGCGGAGTGCGTGGCGGGAGCCGTGCGGATCCTGGTGCCCGAAGGGTCTTGAAGGGTCTTCGGGGCCGTAAGGCAGATAATGATCGTCCGTTGTCAGTGGTGGCCGGTAGGCTCGAAAGCACGATGACAGAGGACCTCTCACCGGCCGAGCGGTACGCGGCGGCGCGCGAGCGCGCTGCCGAGCAGGCCACCGCACTCGCGGGCTTCCGCGAGATGTACGAATTCGGCCTCGACCCCTTCCAGATCGAGGCCTGTCAGGCACTCGAGGCGGGCAAGGGCGTGCTCGTGGCCGCCCCCACGGGTTCGGGCAAGACGATCGTCGGCGAGTTCGCCGTGCACCTGGCCCTGCTGCAGGGCAAGAAATGCTTCTACACGACGCCGATCAAGGCGCTCTCCAACCAGAAGTACGCCGACCTGGCGAAGCGGTACGGCGCGGACAAGGTCGGCCTGCTGACCGGCGACAACAGCGTCAACTCCGATGCGCCGGTGGTCGTGATGACCACCGAAGTGCTGCGCAACATGCTGTATTCGGGCTCGCAGGCGCTCCTTAACCTCGGCTATGTGGTGATGGACGAGGTGCACTACCTCTCCGACCGCTTCCGGGGGGCCGTCTGGGAAGAGGTGATCATCCACCTCCAGGAGTCCGTCACGCTGGTCTCCCTGTCGGCGACGGTCTCGAACGCGGAGGAGTTCGGCGACTGGCTGGACACCGTGCGCGGCGACACCCAGGTGATCGTCTCCGAGCACCGGCCCGTGCCGCTGTTCCAGCACGTGCTTGCCGGGCGCCGGATGTACGACCTCTTCGAGGAGGGCGAGGGCCGGAAGAAGACGGTCAACCCCGACCTCACACGCATGGCGCGCATGGAGGCCAGCCGTTCGTACAACCCGCGCGACCGCCGCAAGGGCAAGATGGTCCGCGAGGCCGACCGTGAGCGCGAGCGCCGACAGCGGTCGCGGATCTGGACGCCGGGCCGCCCCGAGGTCATCGACCGGCTCGACTCCGAGGGCCTGCTGCCCGCCATCACGTTCATCTTCAGCCGCGCGGCCTGCGAGGCCGCCGTGCAGCAGTGTCTGCACGCGGGTCTTCGGCTGAACGACGACGACGCGCGGATGAAGGTCCGCGAGATCGTCGAGGAGCGCACGGCCGCCATCCCGGACGAGGACCTGCACGTCCTCGGCTACTACGAATGGCTCGAAGGCCTGGAGCGCGGCATCGCCGCGCACCACGCGGGCATGCTGCCCACCTTCAAGGAGGTCGTCGAGGAGCTCTTCGTACGCGGGCTCGTGCGCGCCGTCTTCGCCACCGAGACGCTCGCCCTGGGCATCAACATGCCCGCGCGCAGCGTGGTGCTGGAGAAGCTCGTCAAGTGGAACGGCGAACAGCACGCCGACATCACCCCCGGCGAGTACACGCAGTTGACCGGTCGCGCCGGGCGGCGCGGCATCGACGTCGAGGGCCATGCGGTCGTGCTGTGGCAGCGGGCCATGAGCCCGGAGCACCTCGCGGGGCTCGCCGGAACGCGTACGTATCCGCTGCGGTCCAGCTTCAAGCCGTCGTACAACATGGCGGTGAACCTGGTCGAGCAGTTCGGGCGGCACCGCTCGCGTGAGCTGCTCGAGACGTCCTTCGCGCAGTTCCAGGCCGACAAGTCGGTCGTGGGGATTTCGCGGCAGGTGCAGAAGAACGAAGAGGGGCTTGAGGGCTACAAGGCCTCCATGACCTGCCACTTGGGGGACTTCGACGAGTACGCGCGGCTGCGCCGCGAGCTCAAGGACCGGGAGACCGAGCTCGCCAAGCAGGGGGCCAACCAGCGCAGGGCCGCCGCGGCCGCCGCCCTGGAGAAGCTCAAGCCGGGCGATGTCATCCATGTGCCGACCGGCAAGTACGCGGGGCTCGCGCTCGTCCTCGACCCGGGGCTGCCCGCGGGACGGGTCAACGGCCACCGGGGCTTCGAGCACCAGGACGGTCCGCGGCCTCTGGTGCTGACCGCCGAGCGGCAGGTCAAGCGGCTCGCAGCGATGGACTTCCCGGTGCCGGTGGAAGCCCTCGACCGGATGCGGATCCCGAAGTCGTTCAACGCGCGTTCCCCGCAGTCGCGCCGCGACCTGGCGTCCGCGCTGCGCACCAAGGCCGGGCACATCGTGCCCGAGCGGCACCGCAAGGGGCGCGCTGCCGCCGCCGACGACCAGGAGATCGCCCGGCTGCGCGCGGAGCTGCGCGCGCACCCCTGCCACGGCTGTGACGAGCGCGAGGACCATGCGCGCTGGGCCGAGCGCTACTACCGCCTGCGGCGGGACACCGTGCAGCTGGAGCGGCGCATCGAGGGACGGACGAACACCATCGCGCGCACCTTCGACCGGATCGTCGCGCTGCTCACCGAGATGGACTACCTCCGGGGTGACGAGGTCACCGAGGACGGCAAGCGGCTCGCCCGGCTGTATGGAGAGCTGGATCTGCTGGCGAGCGAATGCCTGCGGGAAGGCGTGTGGGAGGGGCTCAGCCCGGCCGAACTGGCCGCGTGCGTCTCGGCGTTGGTGTTCGAGGCCCGGATGGCGGACGACGCGCTCGCGCCCAAGCTGCCCTCCGGGAAGGTGAAGGCCTCCCTCGGCGAGATGGTGCGGATCTGGGGGCGGCTCGATGCCCTGGAGGAAGAGTTCAAGATCAACCAGGCGGAAGGGGTCGGGCAGCGCGAGCCCGACCTCGGGTTCGCCTGGGCGGCGTACATGTGGGCGTCGGACAAGGGCCTCGACGAGGTGCTGCGCGAGATCGAGATGCCTGCCGGGGACTTTGTCCGGTGGTGCAAGCAGGTGATCGATGTGCTGGGGCAGATTGCGGCGGCGGCTCCGCGGGAGGGGTCCACTGTGGCGAAGAATGCGCGTAAGGCTGTGGATCAGCTGTTGCGCGGGGTTGTGGCTTACAGCTCGGTCGGCTGACGGTGAGTTGGGGCGGGCCGGGGGATTGGTTCTTTCCCCAGGCCCGCCCCTTCCCGAAACCAGGGGCAAGCCCCTGGACCCCAGTGCTTGGTGGCCGTCGATCGCGGCCTTCGGCCTGGCTCGTCCTCAAACGCCGGACGGGCTGAAACCTCCCCCGCGGCGGGCTGGAAGAGCCCGCCTTACGCCGCTGAGCTCGCCAGCGCAGCGTCCCGCTTCGCGACCTCCTCCCGGACGATCGGGATCACCTGGCGGCCGAAGTCGATCGCGTCGTCCAGGAGGTCGTAGCCGCGGGCCGAGAGGATGTCGACGCCCAGGTCGTAGTAGTCGAGCAGGGCCTGGGCGACCGTCTCCGGAGTGCCCACCAGGGCCGTGGAGTTGCCGGCGCCGCCGGTCTCCGCCGCGGTCGGCGTCCACAGGGCGCGGTCGTGCCGCTCGCCCGATGCCGCCACCGCCAGGAGCCGCTGCGAGCCCGAGTTCTCCGGGTTCTTCAGCGGGTGGCGGCGGGACGGCGGCGCGCCCGCCTTGCGTGCCTTGATGCGGGCCAGCGTCGCGTGCGCCTTCTCCCAGGCCAGTTCCTCGGTCGGCGCGATGATCGGGCGGAACGCCACCTGGATCCGGGGGACGTCGGTGCGGCCCGCGGCCCTCGCCGCCGCCTTCACCGACTCGATCTGCTCGGTGGTCTGCGCCAAAGGCTCGCCCCACAGGCAGTAGATGTCGGCCTCGGCGCCCCCGGCCGCGTACGCGGCGGGCGACGAACCCCCGAACGAGACGCGCGGATGCGGCTGTTGGACCGGGAAGGTGTCGCTGACGAAGTCCTTGAAGCGGTAGTGCGCGCCCTCGTGGTCGAAGGGCTCGTGCGAGGTCCACGCCTTCTTGATGATCTGGATGGCCTCGCGGGTACGCGCGTACCGCTCGTCCTTGGTGAGGAAGTCGCCCTCGCGCTGCTGCTCTTGGTCGTTGCCACCCGTGATGAAGTGCACCGCGAGGCGGCCGTCGCTGATCCGGTCCAGGGTCGCGAAGGTCTTCGCGGCGAAGGTGGGGTACGAGACGTTCGGGCGGTGCGCGACCAGGATCTGGAGCCGTTCCGTGCGGGCCGCGATGTAGGCGGCCGCGGGGGAGGGGTCAGGGGATCCGGATCCGTAGGCGAACAGGACGCGGTCCCAGCCGTGGTCCTCGTGGGCCCGGGCGAGCCTGAGCGTGTAGTCCTTGTCGAAGGAGGCACCGGAGCGCGCGGTGACTTCGGAACCTTCGTTGGTCGCTGCGATGCCGAGGAATTCGACGGGCATGGTGGAGCCTCATCTCAACTGGTCGTGGTGTGCGCTGACTTGGAAGCGGTCAGGAGCAACACGACGCGGACCACACACGACCGAAGTCGATGTGGTCGCGGGTGACCAGCCGGAGCTGAGGGCGCATGCGCCCAGTGGAACAGCCGTCCATACGGAGCGTCAACCACGGCCGGGCGGTGGTGATTCCCCTCCCGTCCAAGTCCCGCCCGAAGCCGTGTTCGCGCATGTTCGACGCCATCACTCCACGTGTTCGATTGATCGCCACGCGTGCAAATGGAGCCGAGTGTATGCCTGTCGGCAAGGCCGCTGCAGGGGGTTGCTGAATATGACTCGGCGATGATTCCGGCGGACTAAGCTCGCCCGGAGCGCGGCGAGTTGAAACGAGTTGCGATAGATTCGCGCGCTTGTTCCCAGTTCTCCAGATAGTTCGCATGCGTCTTCACCTCACAACTCCCCGTAAGATCCCCCCATTTCCCAGCATCAACCCCAATTCCTCCCCCCAAGACGAGTGTTCAGAGGGCATACATGGTGAGTGTTCAATCGCCTCCCGGTGGCCGAGAAGTCCCTTACGCACGTGTGTTGTTGCTGCCCGCCATGCTGATGGCCGCGGCAACCGGAGCCGCCGTCGCGGCGGTCACGGAACCCGCCCGCATCGCGGTCGGCTGGTGCGGTGCGATCGCGACCCTCGTGGTCATCGCGGTCGGCGCCGAAGCGGTGCGCCGCGGCCGGTCCATCCGTGAGCTCCACGCGCAGTACGGGCAGCGGCTCGCCTCCCTGGAGCGGCGCATCGCATCCCATGACGACGAGACCATCCGCCTGGGCAGGGAGATCATCCCCGAGGCCGTGTTCCGGCTCCGGCAGGGCGAAGCACCCTCGGAGGTGATCCGTCATCTGGTCGACGGTGACGAGTCCTTCGCCGAACTCCCCGAGTCGCAGCGGCAGATGCTCCGCAACGTCCTGGACACCCTGGACACCGGAGAGGCGATGCGCGAGTCCTCGCAGCGCGCCTTCGTCAACATCGCCCGGCGCGTCCAGTCCATCGTCCACCAACAGTCCGCGGAACTGCGCGAGATGGAGGAGTTCCACGGCCGCAACCCCGAGGTCTTCGACGACCTGCTGCGCATCGACCACGGCACCGCGCTGATCGGCCGCCTCGCCGACTCGATCACCGTGCTCGGCGGCGCCCGCCCCGGACGCCAATGGCCCAAGCCCGTACCGCTGTACAGCGTGTTGCGCGGCGCCATGTCGCGGATCCTCGAGTACCAGCGCGTCGATCTGCACTCGATCGCCAAGATCGCCATCCGCGGCATCTCGGTCGAACCGCTCATCCACGCCTGCGCCGAGCTCCTCGACAACGCCACCCGCTACTCGCCGCCGCAGACCCGCGTCCATGTGACCGCCGTCGAGGTGCAGACCGGCATCGCGATCGAGATCGAGGACGGCGGCGTCAGCCTCAGTGAGGAGGCCAGGGCGCGGGCCGAGCGCATGCTCGCCCAGGCCCAGGCCGGCATCGACCTGAACGACCTCGGTGAGACCCCGCGCCTGGGCATGGCCGTCGTGGGCCGGCTCTCGCAGATGTACAACCTGCAGGTCTCGCTGCGGCAGTCCGCGTACGGCGGGGTCCGCGCGGTCCTCATCGTCCCGCGCGAGATGATCAGCACCGGTCCCGCGCCCGGCCTCGCGCACGGCATCGGCGCCTCCGCGGTGCCCCGGGTGAACGCGGACGGCGAGCCCATCAAGGAGCCCCACGGCATCCGGCGCAAGAAGCCCCGCGTCATGACGGCGGGACCGCCGCTCTCGAAGTCGCAACTCACCGCGGCCATGGAGGACGACGTCCCCGAGGTCACCGAGTGGACGTCGAACGGCCTGCCCCAGCGCCGCAGCCGGGTCCGCACATCGTTCAGCCAGCGGGTCGCCCAGGAGGCCGAGGACGCGAAGTACGCGGCCCAGGCCGCGCAGTACGCCCAGCCCCCGACGACACCGGTCGTACCCGAACCGGTGAAGAAGAGGGAGGAGAAGGAGCCCGGTCTGTGGATCGAGGCCTTCATGAAGGGCGTCAAGGGCGACGAGACCACCGCCGGCGATCCGCCGTCCTCCGGGGACCAGACCGAGAACGACCACGGCAACGCCGACAGCACCGACGAGGGGGGCTGGAAGTGATCCAGCAACGGGCCAATTTCGACTGGATGCTCAAGGAGCTCGCCGACGGGGTGCCGCAGACCCGGCAGATCGTGGTGCTCTCCGCGGACGGTCTGCGGATCGCACGCTACGGCGGCGACCCCGACGGAGCCGACCGGATCGCCGCCGCCTGCGCGGGACTTCAGTCCCTGGCCGCCGCCGTCGCCACCGAGATCCCGCACAGCGAAGGCGGGATGCGCATGGTGATCATCGAGATCGACGGCGGCTACTTCTACATGATGGCCGCGGGCGCCGGTGCCTATCTGGCCGTGCTCGCGGAGGAGACCGTGGACGCGGGCCTCATCGCCAACCGCATGCGGGACCTGGTCGTCCGGATCGGCGCCCATCTGACGAGCCCGCCCCGGCGAGACGGGCAGGCCGTATGACTCCTCCGCAAGGCAACCCCCCCGACCCTCCCAAGCGTGAACGGCGCAGCCCGGACAACCCCGAGCGGCTCTACACCATCACGGGCGAGGACACGGAACGGGCGCCGATCGACCTGGTCACCCTGATCGTCGCGCACGGCGAGGCGGCACCCGCGGCGCAGCCGGAGCACTCCGTCGTGCTGCGGTTATGCAAGCAGCCGCTGTCCGTCGCCGAGCTTTCGGCCTATCTGGCGCTGCCGTTCAGCGTGGTGACGATTCTGCTGACGAGGATGCTCGCCATAGACCTCGTACAGGCGCGCGAGCCGATCGTCCGCTCCACGCTCCCCGATCGTTCCCTCCTCGAAGCGGTGATGCATGGACTTCAGAAACTCTGAGAACACCGACACGATCACCGGACCCAGCAGCGAGGACGTGCTGCCGCACACGGCCGCGGCCGCGGTGAAGGTCGTGATCGTGGGCGGGTTCGGAGTCGGCAAGACGACGATGGTCGGCTCGGTCAGCGAGATCAGGCCGCTGACCACCGAAGAGACCATGACCCAGGCCGGCATCGGCGTGGACGACAACTACGGCTCCGAGTCCAAGACGGCCACAACCGTGGCGATGGACTTCGGCCGGATCAGCATCTCCGAAGAGCTGGTGCTCTATCTGTTCGGCACCCCGGGCCAGGAGCGCTTCTGGTTCCTGTGGAACGGGCTCTTCGAAGGCGCGCTCGGTGCGGTCGTCCTCGTCGACACCCGACGCCTGGAAGTCAGCTTCGACGTGATCGGCCGCCTCGAGGAGCGCGGAGTGCCCTTCGTCGTCGCGATCAACGACTTTCCCGACGCGCCGCAGCACGCGATCCCGGCGTTGCGCAGCGCACTCGACCTGGACGAGGTGGTGCCGATCGTGAAGTGCGACGCCCGGCAGCGCGCGTCGAGCCGGGACACCTTGCTGACCCTCATGCGGTATCTGCACTCCCTGACCGTGGCCCGCGTCTGACCCTCATCTCATCCGCAACCCCGGAGCGACGAACGTGACGACCCCCTCCCACTCCCACCCCGGCACGGACGACCCATCCCTGCCGCCCCCCGGCTGCCCCGCCCACGGCCTCGGACCCGGCGGCCTGCGCCGCCTCTTCGGTCCCGAGGCGGACACCGACCTCGCAGGCGTGTACGAGAAGCTGCGCGCCGAACACGGCGCGGTGGCCCCGGCCCTGCTGCACAACGACGTACCGATCTGGGCGGTCCTCGGCCACAGCGAGAACCTGCACATGGTGCGCACCCCCTCGCAGTTCACCCGCGACTCGCGCCAGTGGCGGGCCGTCCTGGACGGCTCCATGGGCCCCGACAACCCGCTCGCCCCCGTCGTCACCTGGCAGCCCATGGCCACGTTCGCGGAGGGCGCCGAGCACGAGCGGCTGCGCGGCGCGGTCACCGGCGCCATGGGAGGCCTCGACCACCGGGGCATCCGCCGCTACATCAACCGCTACAGCAACCTGCTGCTCAACGACATCTGCCAGGACGGCAAGGCCGACCTGGTGAGCGGGTACGCCGAGCATCTGCCGATGATGGTGATGTGCCATGTCCTCGGCATGCCCGAGGAGTACAACGAGCGCATGGTGCAGGCCGTCCGCGACATGATCAGGGGCACCGAGACCGCCATCGCCAGCAACGCGTACATCATGGAGGCGCTGATGCGCCTGGTGGCGCGGCGCCGGGCGAAGGCGGAGGAGGACTTCACCAGCAACCTCATGGCCCAGCCCGCCCAGCTCACGGACGACGAGGTGGCAGCGCATCTGCGGCTCGTGCTCTGCGCCGCGTACGAGGCGACGGCCAACCTCATCTCCAACGCCCTGCGGATGGTGCTCACCGACCCGCGCTTCCGTGCCCAGCTCAGCGGCGGCCAGATGACCGTCCCGGAGGCGGTCGAGCAGTCCCTGTGGGACGAGCCGCCGTTCAGCGCCATGGTCGGCTACTTCGCCAAGCAGGACACGCAGCTCGGCGGCAAGCAGATCAAGACGGGCGACGGTCTGATCTTCGGCATCGCGCCGGGCAACGTGGACCCCGTCGTACGCCCGGATCTCGCCGCCAATATGCAGGGCAACCGCTCCCATCTGGCGTTCGGCGGCGGTCCGCACGAGTGCCCGGGGCAGGACATCGGGCGCGCCATCGCCGACACCGGTGTCGACGCGCTTCTGATGCGCTTCCCGGACGTGGAACTCGCCGTAGAGGAACACGAGTTGAGGTGGAACTCGTCGATCCTCTCGCGGCATCTGGTGTCGCTGCCGGTGCATTTCGCGCCCAGGCCGCCGCAGGATGTGACGGCCCGGCCGATGGCGAAGGTGCCGGGTCCGCGCAACGACTGGCAGGTGTCGTCCCCGGCGCCCCGGCCCGCCCAGCCGGCGCCGGTCGTGCCCCAGCCGGGGCCCACGCCGCCGCCCGCACCGGAGCCGGTGGCCGCGGCCGTGCCGCGGCGGGGCGCGTGGCGGCGCTTCGTCACCTGGTGGCGCGGCTACTGACGGGCGTCCGACCCCTGCCAGGTGTCGTACGCGGTCCAGGCGTCGAGCTCGCGCGCGCTGACGAAGCGGTGCTCGGCGCCCGTGACGGGGTCGGTGAACTCCAGGACGCGGGAGAGGAGTTGGAGCGGCCGCCGGAAATCGTCCGGCGGCACGGGCCCGCGCACCACGGGGTAGATCGGATCGCCGAGGATCGGCAGACCCAGGGTGCTCATATGGAGGCGCAGCTGGTGGGTGCGGCCGGTGTGCGGGGTCAGCAGGTAGCGGGCCAACTCGCCGTTGTGTTCGGCGAGTTGGATCTCGCTCTCACTGTTCGGCTCGGCGCCCGGCACCTCGTAGGCGGCGATGACACCGCGCTCCTTGACGATGTGACTGCGTACGGTGCGGGGTAGTTCGGTCGCCGGGTCGTACGCGGCCACGGCCTCGTACTCCTTGCGGACCCGCCGCTCGCCGAACAGCGTCTGGTAGGCGCCGCGTTCGGCGGGCCGCACGGTGAACAGGATCAGGCCCGCGGTGAGCCGGTCCAGGCGGTGCGCGGCGCCGAGCGTGGGCAGATCGAGCTCCGTGCGGAGCCGGGCGAGCGCCGTCTCGGTGACATGGCTGCCGCGGGGTGTGGTGGCGAGGAAATGCGGTTTGTCGGCGACGACGATGTGCTCGTCGCGGTAGACGACGTCGATGTCGTACGGCACCGGGACCTCGTCCGGCAGATCGCGGTGGAACCACACGAAGGCGCCGGGCGCATAGGGCGCGTCCGCCGTCACGGGCACGCCGTCGGCCCCGACGATCCGCCCGTCCCGCAGCATCCCGTCGATCACTCCCGGCCCGGCCTTGAGCCGTGCCACGAGGTGATCCCGCACGGTCTCCCACGCCCCGTCGACCGGCAGTTTGACCCGCACGGGGTCGACGCCACGGCGCTGGGGCAGGGGAGAGGGCGGGATACGGGGCTTGCGGGTCACATCTTGAAGGGTACGGGGGCTGGCGGGGGCGCCTTGATCTACGGGGTCTTGGTACCGCTGCTTCTGATCAGGGCGTGCAGATGCATGTCATGCCAGCCGTCCGCGTGGAGGACCGCGCTGCGCTTGGTGCCCTCCGGTTCGAAGCCCGTCTTGAGGGCCACGCGGCACGAGGCCTCGTTGGCGGTGGAGTGGGTGAGTTCGAGGCGGTGCAGGCCCACCTCGTCGAAGGCCCAGTCCGACAGCGCGGTCAGGGCGCGCGGGGCGATGCCCCGGCCGCGGGCCGACGGCATGGTCCAGTAGGCGACTTCGGCCTGTCCGTCGGCGAGCACGATCAGGCGCAGCGCGATCCGGCCCACCAGCTCGTCCGTGGCGGCGTCGGCGATCGCCCAGTACGCGTCCTTCTCCTCGGACCAGGCCTTGCGCCAGCCTTCGATCCAGCCCCGGGTCTCGTCGACCGACTCGGCGTCCCGCGCGTGCCAGCGCTGTATCAGCGGGTCCTGGAACGCCTCGTACACGGCGGGCGCGTCATCGGGCGACCAGGGTCGGATGACGAGTCCGCCGGGGACGGGGATGGTGGGCTGTGCCTGCCGGGCGAGCGTCCCCGCTGCGACTACGTCAGAGATCTTGAAGGGCATGGGCACATCGTGACAGCGGGCCGATGATGAGGGGACTGGTTTTCGGCACAGGCCCCGCGACGTGCCCCGTAAGGGGCGCGGGGCTGTGCCGATATGCGGCTCCGCCGCGTGGGCGCGCCCAGCCCCCACCGGCCCGCGGCAGGTACTGATACCGACTAGGCCGCTTCCTGCTCAGCCTCCACCTGCGCGTTCCACTCCCGCTTCGACGCCTGCCACCCATCCTCATTGTGGCCAAGCCGCCAGTACCCGGAGATCGAAAGCCGCTCGCGCGGCACCTCCCGCTCCACGCGCAGATAGCGGCGCAGCTCCTTCACGAAGCCTGCCTCGCCATGTACGAACGCCTGGACATCGCCGTCGGGGAAGTTCAGCGAGCGCACCGCTTCGACCAGGGCCTGGCCGACGGGGCGCTGCCCGCGGTGCAGCCACTCGATGTCCGCGGCCGACTCGACCTTCTGCTCCTCGTCCGCGTCGCCGATCTCCACGAAGGCGTACGCCTTGGCCCCCTCGGGAAGCGCCTCCAGCGCGGCGGCGATCGCGGGCAGCGCGCTCTCGTCACCGGCGAGGAGGTGCCAGTCGGCCGCGGCGTCCGGGGCGTAGCCGCCGCCCGGGCCGAGGAAGCGCACCGTGGTCCCGGGTTGCACGCGCCGGGCCCACGGCCCTGCCAGGCCCTCGTCGCCGTGGATGACGAAGTCGAGGGCCAACTCGCGGGCCTGCGGATCCCACCGGCGGACCGTGTACGTACGCGTCACGGGCCACTGGTCGCGCGGGAACTCCGCACGGATCCGCTGGATGTCGAAGGGCTCCGGATACGTCGCACCCTCGGCGGGGAAGAGCAGTTTCACGTAGTGATCCGTGGAATCGCCCGCCGTGAACTCGGCGAGGCCCTCGCCGCCAAGGACCACGCGCTGCATGTGTGGGGTGAGGCGTTCGGTGCGCACGACCTGCGCCACATGGGTCTTGGGTGCTGTGCGTGCAGGACGTTCTGCCATGGCGGACGCCTCCCCTGATCAAAAGTTGCTTAGGCTTACCTAAGCTAGCACCTCAGTCCTGAAGGGTGGACAACAACCGCTGGAGCGCGCCACCGAGTCCCCATCGCGCCGCGAGCTCGTCCAGGGCCGCCGGATCACGCGGCTCGCTCGGCAGCGCGAGGTCGATGTCCGGCAGCGGTACGTCGTCAGCGACGCGGACCACCGTCGGCGCGACCGCCACATACGGCCGGGATTCGTCGAGCCGCTTGCGCTGCGAGGGCGTCAGCTTGCTCTTCGGGTCGTCCACGGCGGCCATGATTCCGGCCAGATTTCCGTATGCGTCCAGGAGCTTGGCCGCGGTCTTCTCGCCGATGCCGGGCACACCGGGCAGCCCGTCGCTCGGGTCGCCGCGCAGCAGCGCGAGGTCGACATAGCCGCCGCCGTCCACGCCGTACTTCTCCCGCAGCCAGTTCTCGTCCGTGAGCTGGAGGCTGCCGACGCCCTTGAGGGGGTAGAGGACGCGGATGCCGCGCTCGTCGTCGACCAGCTGATAGAGGTCGCGGTCGCCGGTGACGATGTCGACCGGGCCGGTGGCCCGGGCGGCGTACGAACCGATCACGTCGTCGGCCTCGTACGACGCCGCGCCCACGCGGGCGATGCCGAGTGCGTCCAGGACGTCCTCGATGATCGGGACCTGCGGCGAGAGCGTGTCCGGGGTCTCCTCGGCGTCCGGGCCCTGCTCGACCTCCTCGGCGACGCGATGCGCCTTGTAGGAGGGGATCAGCTCGACCCGCCAGTGCGGGCGCCAGTCCGCGTCCCAGCAGGCGACCAGGTCGTCGGGCCGGTGGTCCTGGACGAGCCGGGCGATGAAGTCGAGCAGACCGCGCACCGCGTTGACCGGGGTGCCGTCCGGGGCCTTCACGGAATCCGGGACCCCGAAATAGGCGCGGTAGTACAGAGAGGCCGTGTCGAGCAGCATGAGCCGTCGCGTTTGCTGAGTCACCTTCGCATCATGCCGCACGGCACTGACAGCGCAGGGTCCGTTGCGTATCGCGCCGCGCAGTGCAGAGCGTGCAACAAATGTGAACTGGAACACCCCTGCGTTTGATTCTTGTATGCACGGGCAGGCGCGGATGCGGAGCGCTCCCGGTCGATGATTCAACTATTGCATCGGGCATGTAAGCGGGCAGAACCCGCGTCGCTCCACGGCCCGTCGGCGGGGGAGGCGGGCCGTTGCGGTTCAACCCGAGAGGTGTATGTGTCCAGGCTGCAAGCCGAGCACTTGTACAAGGTGTTCGGCAGACGACCCGCTGACGCGGTGGAGAAACTCCGCCACGGAACCGACCGAGAGGAGCTGCGCGCCGAAGGCACCACTGCCGCGGTGATCGACGCCTCCTTCACGGTCGAGCCGGGCCAGATCTTCGTCGTCATGGGTCTCTCCGGATCCGGCAAGTCCACGTTGCTGCGCATGCTCAACGGTCTGTCGGAACCAACGGCCGGACAGGTGCTCTTCGACGGACAGGATCTGACCGGTCTGAGCGCCCGTGAGCTGCGCGAGGTGCGTTCCAAGAAGATCAGCATGGTCTTCCAGCACTTCGCCCTCTTCCCGCACCGCAGCGTCCTGGAGAACGCCGGTTACGGCCTCGAGGTGCAGGGCGTGCCGCGCGCCGAGCGCGAGGAGCGCGCCACGGTCGCGCTCGAACTCGCAGGCCTGAAGGGCTGGGAGAAGTCCTGGCCCGACGAGCTCTCCGGCGGCATGCAGCAGCGCGTGGGCCTGGCCCGCGCCCTGGCCACCGACGCCGATCTGCTTCTCATGGACGAGTCGTTCAGCGCGCTCGACCCGCTGATCCGCCGCGACATGCAGGACCAGCTCCTCGAACTCCAGAAGCGGCTGAAGAAGACCATCGTCTTCATCACCCACGACCTGAACGAGGCCATGCGCCTGGGCGACCAGATCGCCGTCATGCGCGACGGCCGCATCGTCCAGATCGGCACCGCCGAGGACATCCTCGTGACCCCGGCCAACGACTACGTCGCGTCGTTCACGCAGGACGTCGACCGGGCCCGCGTGCTCACGGCGGGCGCGATCATGGACGAGCCGGAGACGGCGTACGGCACGAAGACGCCCGAGGGCAAGGAGCTGCAGACCGCATCGGACGTGCTCGGCGCCGCCCCCGCCACCGTCACGGCGGACACGCCGATCATCGAGCTGTTCACGCCGTGCTCCACCAGCTCCGTCGCCGTGGCGGTCATCGACGGCGAAGGCGAGCTCATCGGTGTCGTACCGAGTGAGCGGCTGCTCGCCGTGCTCGGCGAGCCGATGCCCTCGGTGGAGGCCTCGGTGGAGGAGAGCAAGGTGATCGCCAGTGCCTAGGATCCACATCGGCGACTGGGTCGCCTCCGGCGTCGACTGGCTGCGCGACAACTGCGAGTGGCTCTTCGACTTCATCAAGCTGGTCGTCGGGAACGCCTACGACGGCGTCAACGCGGTCCTCACCTCGCCCGAGCCGCTGATCCTCATCGGCATCTTCGCCGTGCTCGCCTTCTGGCTGCGCGGGCTGCTCGCCGCAGTGGCGACCTTCGCGGGATTCGCGCTGATCGACTCGATCGAGCAGTGGGAACCGGCGATGAACACGCTGTCCCTCGTGCTCGTCTCCTGCGTGATCATCTTCCTGTTCGCGCTGCCGATCGGCATCTGGGCGGCCAAGAACCGCACCGTCAGCGGTCTGATACGCCCGGTGCTCGACTTCATGCAGACCATGCCCGCCATGGTCTATCTGATCCCGGGCATCTTCTTCTTCGGCGTCGGCCCGGTCCCCGGCATGGTCGCGACCATCGTGTTCGCGATGCCGCCGGCCGTCCGTCTCGCCGAGCTCGGCATCCGGCAGGTCGACGAGGAACTGATCGAGGCCGCCGAGGCGTTCGGCACGCACCCGCGCAACACGCTGTGGCGCGTCCAGCTCCCGCTGGCGCTGCCCACGATCATGGCGGGCGTCAATCAGGCGATCATGCTTGCCCTGTCCATGGTGGTCGTCGCCGGCATGGTCGGCGGTGGCGGTCTCGGCTCCACCGTGTACGACGGCATCAGCTCGGTCGACGTCGCGCTCGGCTTCGAGGGCGGTATCGCGGTGGTCATCCTCGCGATGTACCTGGACCGTATGACCGGCGCCCTCAACCAGCGGGTCTCGCCGCTCGGCCGACGCGCCCTGGCCAAGGCCAACTCCGCGCTCGGCGGCCTGAAGATCATGCAGTGGAAGCCGGCCACGCCGGTCGCCATGGTCGGTGTCCTGGTCCTGGCGCTCGTCGCCGGTGGCCTGAACATCTTCGGCAAGGACGACGAGGGCCCCAAGGTCTCCGCGAACGTCGGCCAGGGCCGCACGATCAACATGGGCTACATCGACTGGCCCGAGGGCACCGCCTCCACGTACCTGTGGAAGAACGTCCTCGAGCAGCGCGGCTTCAAGCCCGATGTGAAGGCCCTCGAAGTGGGCGCCCTCTACAACGGCCAGGCGCAGGGCAGCATCGACGTGCAGACCAACTCCTGGCTGCCGGCCACGCACGCCCCGTACTGGAGCAAGTACAAGGACCAGCTCGAGGACTACGGCAGCTGGTACAAGCCGACCTCGCTCGAGATCGCGGTGCCCAAGTACGTCAAGGGCGTCAAGACGCTCGACGACCTCAAGGGCAAGAGCGACGTCTTCAAGGGCAAGATCTACGGCATCGAGCCCGGCGCCGGCGAGACGAAGCTCTACGAGGACAAGGTTCAGAAGGACTACGGCCTCAAGGGCAAGTACGAGCTGGTGAAGTCCAACACCTCGGCGATGCTCGCCCAGCTCGACCGCGCGTACGCGAAGAAGGAGCCCATCGCGGTCACGCTCTGGTCGCCGCACTGGGCGTACGACAAGTACGAGCTGACCAAGCTGAAGGACCCCAAGGGCTCCTTCGGTTCGGGTGACGGCATCCACACCCTCGGCCGCAAGGGCTTCGCCGAGAAGGAGCCGCAGGTCGCGCAGTGGCTGAAGGACTTCAAGCTCAGCGAGGCGCAGCTGACCTCCCTCGAAGGCGCGATCCAGGACGCCGGCAAGGGCAAGCAGGACCAGGGCGTCAAGGCCTGGATGAAGAAGAACCCGGGCATCGTCGACAAGATGGCCCCGGTCGCCAAGGCCACGTACGAGAAGGGCGAGCAGGCCGGCGCCGCGCCGAACATCGGCTACCCGGCGTGGGACGAGGGCATCGCCGCCACGTACCTGTGGAAGAACGTCCTGGAGAAGCGCGGCTACAAGCCGAAGACCACCAAACTCGACGTCGGCCCGCTGTTCACGGGCCTGTCCACCGGGCAGATCGACGTCGAACTGGACGGCTGGCTGCCGGTCGCGCAGAAGCAGTACTGGGAGAAGTACAAGAAGGATCTCGTCGACGTCGGTGCGTGGTACGACAAGACGTCGCTCGAAATCGCGGTCCCGTCCTACGTCAAGGGCGTGAAGACCATGGACGATCTGCGCAAGAACAAGGACAAGTTCAAGGGCAGGATCGTCGGCATCGAGCCGGGCACCGGCCAGATGACGCGCCTCAAGGACAAGGTCATGCCGGCCTACGGCCTGGACGACTTCAACCTGACCAGCGCGGGCACGAGTTCGATGCTCGCCGAGCTGGAGCGCGCGTACGCGAAGAAGGAGCCGGTCGCGGTCGTGCTCTGGTCGCCGCACTGGGCGTACAACAAGTACGACCTCACGCGTCTTGAGGACCCCAAGAAGACCTGGGGTGCCAACAACCAGATCAAGACGCTCGCCAACAAGGGCTTCCCGAAGAAGTACTCGGAGCTCAACGGCTGGCTGAAGAACTGGCACATGAGCCCTGACGAGCTGATGAGCCTCGAGCAGGCCGTCCAGAAGGCCGGCAAGGGCAAGGAAGAAGCCGGCGTGCAGAAGTGGGTCGAGGCCCACCCGGGCATCGTCGACAAGATGGCGCCGGTGAAGTAGCCGGAACAGCAGCAGAGTTGAGCCCCGCCGACGGCAGTGTGCCGTCGGCGGGGCTCAAGTCGTTCATGGGCTCAGTCGTTCATGGGCTCGGGCATGCTGGTCGCTTTCGCAATGTGCGGGCGTAAGAGCACATCAGAGGCTTTGGGTGACATTGGCTCCTTTCGCAGATCCAGGCAGCAACAGGACGGTCGGCGCCCGCAGTTGGTCGGGGACGAGACGGTGACATTCCTGCCTCACTATTGCGAACGCCTTGGCCTACAGTGCGTGTTGAGAGTCATGACAACGGGGAACGGGGAACGGGGAAAGTGACCATCGAAGTGACGACTCAGAACACCGAACTGGAGCCGCAGTTGGGGCAGGAGCAGGAGCCCCACTGTCCGTGCCGGTCCGCACTCCACTCGGGTGTGGAGCCGCCGGTCGTCAGTGATCTGACGGTCCGTGAGAGGGAAGTGATGCTGCTCCTGGGTGCCGGGTTGCCCAACCCCGCGCTCGCTCGGCAGCTCGGCATAGCGGAGCGCACAGTGAAGGCGCATGTCGCGCGCATCATCGAGAAGTTGGGGCTCAGAACCCGTCTCGACGCCGTCGTGCTCGCCATAGTCCACCACGGCCTTTTGTGCCCGGACGGGGCAAAGGGTTCCTTGCACTAAGGGCTCCATGCACCAAGGGTTCTTGCATCAAGGCTCCTTGCACTAAAGGGCAGTGCACAAAGATTCACTATGAAGCGTTCTCCGGGATTCATACGATCTTGCCGGTTGGTCGAGCAGGATCGATGAACGATGAACGGGGAACAACAGAATGGTCATCTCGCGCATCACCGTCGCGTCGCTGGCTGCGGCGGGAGCTCTGGTCGCGGGTTCGGGCGTGGCCGCGGCCACGCCCGAACCCAGTCCCGAGGTCACGGCGGCCACGGCCGGCGGCGCCGCATCGGCGGCGGGCGGCCCGAGCAAGCTGCGGCGTCTGTACGAGCTGACCCGCTCCACGGAGACGAGCGTCACGGACTGGCGTCAGGCGCGCAAGCTCGCCAAGGCAGGGGTCGACCGCTGGAACTTCCGGTGGGGCACCGACTGGTGCACGCGTCTCGCCGACAAGCCGGGCGGCTTCGACTTCCGCCTCTCCTGCGCGCGGCACGACTTCGGGTACCGCAATTACAAGGAACTGATAGGCAAGAAGGCGTTCGCGGGCTCGACGCACGAGCGCCGCGTCGACAAGGCGTTCCTCTTCGACATGAACCGGCAGTGCGCCGCCCAGCCGAACAAGACCAAGGCCGAGCGGGCGCAGTGCCGCAAGAAGGCGAAGGCGTACTACGACCGGGTCAGCTGACCCGGGTGGCTTGACGCCGCTCGAGGCTGCTTGACGGGGGCGGGGTGGGACGTGCCGTGTGGCGCATCCCACCCCGTCTTCCGTACCGGTCGACGGGACGATTCCTTAGCCTCGGTGAGGTTCCCGCCAACCTCTGTGAGCCCCTTCCCCGTGACCGTCACCCGCTCCTCCCGGGCCCTGCCGCTCCTGGTCACCCTGGCCCTCGCCCTCATCGGGGTGCTGCTCATCTCGCGCATGCCGACCGCGAGCGCGGCCCCCGCGTCCGCCGGCACCGCACGGTTCGCCGCGCTCGCCGGTGACGTGCGCGCCGCTGACGGGCACCGCTACAACGCCCGGGACGACACCGGCCGCACCATGGACGCGGCGCAGATCACCCAGCGCTCCGACGGCAGCTATCTGGCCGTCTACCACGCGCTTCTGGACGACGGCCGCTTTCACGCCGCCGTCGCCACCTCCACCGATCTGCGGCACTGGCAGCGCCGCCACGACTTCGGCCCCGGCACCCATCAGGCGTCCCTCGCCGATGACGGGCGCGGTGGATATGTCCTTGCGTACGAGAAGGACCCGAAGAACCACATCGCGGTGCGCGCGTACGCCGACGAGGACGCGCTGCTCGACGGGCGCGCGACACGGGCCTACGACGCCCCGCGCACCCTCTCGCGGTGCGCGGAGGGCACGCCCGACATCACCGCCGTACACGGCGACACCATCCACCTCACCGGGCACTACCGCGCCGGCTGCGACACCGACCGCCAGCTGCGCGCCACGCTCACCGGCTTCCGGCACTGGCACGCGGAGCCGGACCGGCGGCTCGACCGGGCCCTGCAGACCTGGGGCAACAGCGGGAACCTCGGCGACCGGGCGCCCGTCGAGCTCGACGGGCGGCGGGTGCTCCTCGTGGAGGGGCAGCGGTGGCGCGGCGACTTCGGGAGCTGGCGGACCTATGCCTACGATCCCGCGAGCGGCCGCGCGGACCGCCTCGCGATCCGCACGCACGGCGGCAGCCAAGCCTTCGCCAATCCGTCGGCGTCACTCCTGACGAACCCCCAAGGGCGGCCGGCTCTGCTGGTCAGTCTCTTCATTCCGGGGGAAGGGGCGGCTCCCGGAGAGGCGGGGCAGCTTATCTACTGGCGCAAGCTGTAGGCGGCGGTCCTCGCAACGGGGCAAAACCGTTTGGCGAACATGCGTAGGGTGCAGAGAACCCAACAGGGTTGAGAGTGGACCGACGCGCAGAAGGGAGCCGAGGCGATGGACGAGCAGAAGGAAACCCTCCGAGTGGGCTCGGCCGTGCGGCGCCGCCGCCGGCAGCTGGAGCTCACCCTCGCCGTGGTGGCCGAGCGCAGCGGTCTCTCGGTGCCTTTCCTGAGCCAGGTCGAGAACGAACGGGCGCGGCCCAGCAGGCGTTCCCTGCAGCGCGTCGCCGACGCGCTCCTGACCACCGACGTCGAACTGCTCGCCGCCGCCGACCCCGCCTGCACGGTCGACCTGGTGCGCGCCGACGAGGGCGACCGGGAGGGCTCGACGCCCGACGCCCGCGTCCGCAATCTGGTGCGCGGCCACCATCAGCTGCACGCGATCGAGTTCTCCGGCGACCATGACGAGGGGCGCGAATTCCAGCACCGCAACGACGAGTTGATGTACGTCGTGGGCGGTGCCGTCGAGGTCGAGGCGGAGGGCAGGGCACACCGGCTCGGCCGCGGCGACAGCCTGTATCTGACCGGCGGTGTGCGCCACCGCTGGCGGGCGACCGTGCCCGACAGCCAGATCCTCGTCGTGGCCGTCGCCGACCACATCGAGGCGACGGACGACGCCCGCCGCTGAGGGAGGCCCTGCCATGCCCGGTACGCGGGTCGTCTCCCTCGTCCCGTCCCTGACCGAGGCGGTCGCCGTGACCCTGCCGGGCGCGCTGGTGGGGGCCACGGAGTGGTGCAGCCATCCGGCGGAGCTCGACGTGGTCCGCGTCGGCGGCACGAAGAACCCTGACGTACGGGGCATCGTCGCGCTCGCCCCGGACCTGGTGATCGCCAACGAGGAGGAGAACCGCGCCCCCGACCTCGCGGAGCTGCGGGCGGCGGGGATCGAGGTGCTCGTGACGGAGGTGCGCGATCTGCCGGGCGCCTTCCGCGAGCTGGCCCGGGTGCTCGCCGCGTGCGGGTCGGGGCGGCCGCGGTGGCTGGACGAGGCGGAAGAGGCGTGGGCGCGGCTCCCGGCGCCGGAGGTCAGGCTGCGGGCGGTGATCCCGATCTGGCGGCGCCCTTGGATGGTCCTGGGCCGCGACACGTTCGCCGGTGACCTGCTGCGGCGCCTCGGCGTCGACAACGCGTACGCGACGCACACCGAGCGCTATCCGCGCATCCCGCTGGAGGAGCTGCGGGCCGCGGCACGCGACCTGGTGGTCCTGCCCGACGAGCCGTACCGCTTCACGCACGAAGACGGCCCCGAGTCGTTCCCCGCTCCCGCGGCGCTGGTCAGCGGCCGCCATCTGACCTGGTACGGACCGTCGTTGGGGGAGGCGCCGGGTGCGCTCAGCGGGGCGCTGCGAGCAGCTTTCCGGTGAGGAGGCCGCGTGCGGTGTGGGTGAGGGCCACCGTCCAGGCCGCCACCAGGACGATGAACAGGGCGACGGCCAGCCAGTCGTAGACCGCGAGGCCGGTGTGCTTGCCCAGGCCCTCGGCGCCCGTGACGCAGGTACCGACGGGGAAGGTGAACGCCCACCAGGTCATCGCGAAGCGCATGCCCCGGCGTCGGGCCCGCAGCACCATCGCGGCCGCGAGGGCGAGCCAGAGGAGGGCGAAGCCCATCACCGGGACGCCGTAGAGCACGGCGAAGACCGCGAAGCCCTGGTCGTAGGGGGCGGGGACGACGCCCGAAGCGGCCGTGTCGGCGAACTTGTTGACCGCCGTGGTCGACTGGCCGAGCGGGCCGAGGACCAGGAAGAGCGTGGGTGTGAGCGCGAGCGGCAGGGGGCCGCCGGTCATCAGGCGGGCGAAGATCATGGGCAGCATCACCAGGGTGGCGAGCAGGCTCAGGCCGAACATCGCGAAGCAGGCGAAGAGCAGCGTCTCCTGCGCCTGTCCCGCCGGGAGATGGGGTACGAGGAGGGGGCCGACGGCGGCGGACACCATGGGCGCCACGATGGGCAGGAGCCAGACGGGGGATGCCTGGCCCGGCTCTATTCGGTGCCTGACCACCATCAGGTAGGGGATCGCCACGGCCACCGCGAGGCCGATGACGCTGCCGGCCGTGAACAGCACGGTGCCGAGCGCCACCGCCGCGCCCGTACCGATCCAGTCCTCGCCCAGGAGGAGTGCGCCGCCGCCGACCGCCACCAGGGCCATGGCGAGACAGCCGTAGAAGGGAGCGACGGCCGGGTCGAGGAGATGGGCGCGGGCCTGGTCGCGGTGGTGGACCCAGTGCAGGGTGCGGGCGGCGAGCAGCGCGGTGAGCATCAGCAGGGAGAGCGCCCAGACCGCCGTGCAGGCGGTCCGCAGACCGGGCACGTGGAGGGGGAGCGTGGCACCCGCGTTGGCGATGATCGCCGTGCCCATGACGGCGGCGTACCAGTTCGGGGCGAGGTGACGGGTGGCGGGGGCGCTGCGGCGGACGCTGCGCGCGGGGGCCTGCGGGTGGGCGACGGTGACCATGTGTCCACGGTCCTTCCTCGCCGGGTCCCCCACCAGGAGTCATGCCCCTATGAGGGCATAACCTGGGCTTATGAGTACGACGTCAGCCACTCCTGCCGAGTTCTCCGATACGCCGCCGGGGGCACCGCTCGCCCATCGCGTGCCGGACCTCGGAGCGCTCGAACTGCTGCTCGCCGTGGCGCGGCTCGGCAGCCTGGGGCGGGCCGCGCGGGAGCTCGGCATCACCCAGCCCGCCGCGAGCAGCCGCGTCCGGTCCATGGAGCGGCAGCTCGGGGTGGCGCTCGTGGACCGGTCGCCGCGCGGTTCGCGGCTCACCGACGCGGGGGCGCTCGTCACGGACTGGGCACGGCGGATCGTGGAGGCGGCGGAGGCGTTCGACGCGGGGGCGCAGGCGTTGCGGGACCGACGGGACTCGCGGCTGCGGGTCGCGGCGAGCATGACGATCGCGGAGTATCTGCTGCCGGGCTGGCTGATCGCGCTCCGCTCGGCGCGGCCCGACACGGCGGTGTCGCTCCTCGCGGGCAACTCCACGGTGGTGGCGGAGCGGCTGCTCTCCGGGGAGGCTGACCTCGGCTTCGTCGAGGGTCTGACCGTGTCGAGCGGGCTCGACTCGGCGGTCATCGCCCACGACCGGCTGATCGTCGTCACCGCGCCGGGGCATGTGTGGGCGCGGCGCCGGAAGCCGCTGGGGGCCTCGGAGCTCGCGGCGACTCCGCTGATCCTCCGGGAGGAGGGGTCGGGGACCCGGCAGGTCCTCGACGCGGCGCTCGGCGGGCTTGCGCGGCCGCTGATCGAACTGTCGTCCACTACGGCGGTGAAGGCGTCCGCGGTGAGCGGGGCGGGGCCCGCTGTGCTCAGCGAGCTGGCGGTGGGGGAGGAGTTGGCTTCGCGGCGGCTGGTGGAGATTCCGCTGGCGGAGGTGCGGTTGCGGCGCGAGCTGCGGGCGGTGTGGCCTACGGGGCACCGGCCTACTGGGCCGGCGCGGGATCTTTTGTCTTTGACGCGGGCTTAGCGCCCCCGGGGGTGCGTTGCCTCTGGCCTGTGCTGAGGGCGCCCGGGGTGCATTGCCTCTGACCCGTGCTGAGGGCGCCCGGGGGTGTCCTGTCGCCGCCCGCCTTCGCCGAAAAGCTCTCCCGCCCACCCACCCGAGTACCCGGCGGTATCGGGTGGGTGGGCGGGAAAGTCTTGGCGGAGGCGGGCGCAGGGGCTGCGACGTCCCACGGCAGAGGCGCCAGCCGCGCCTGGGCGGCCCGCCAACCGCAGGTGCCGAGGCGTCCCGGCCCCGCTCCTTGGCGCCTCCTGGAGGCAGGGCCCGCGGCGCCGAAGCCCCGGCAGGATGCCTACGCCGCCCCCGCCGCCCGCACCAGGGCCCGCATCACCCGCAGATCCTCCCCCATCTCCGGGTGCCACTGAACCCCCAACGTCCAGGCGGAGCCCGGGAGTTCGACAGCCTCCACCGTGCCGTCGTCCGCGTGGGCCGAGACCACGAGATCCCGGCCCAGACGGGCCACCGCCTGGTGGTGGTACGTGGGGACGTCCGTCGACGCCTCCGGCACGATCGACGCGTACAGCGTGTCGGGCACCGGCTTCACCTCGTGCGTGCCGAAGACGCCGACCGCCTCGACATGCCCCTCCATGTGCTGGGTGAGCGTTCCGCCCAGCGCCACGTTCAGGAGCTGCATCCCCCGGCAGATGCCGAGCAGCGGCGTCCCCGACGCCAACGCCGCCTCGATCAGGGCCAGTTCCCACGCGTCCCGCTCCCGCGCGGGCGGCCCCGTGTGGTCCTCGGGCTCCGCGCCGTAGCGGACCGGCTCGACATCGGGGCCGCCCGCGATGACCACGCCGTCGACACGGGCGACGACCTCGGCGGCGTACGAAGGATCGTCCGGCGGAAGCATCGCCGCGCTGCCGCCCGCCGCCTGGACCAGGCGCGGGTAGCCCGCAGGCAGCAGCGCCGCATCGAGCTCCCACACACGCCAGCGCGCCTTCGACTCCAGGTAGGTGCTGATGCCGATCAGTGGCCTGTCGGTCCCGCTCACCTTCGTCTCCCTCATGCTCAGCCGCGCTCCAGTTCCGCCTCCGCGGCGGCCAGCGCCGCGAACTCCTCCTCCGGCGCCCGTGCGACAAGCCGCTTGCGGCTGTAGAAGCCGAAGTACGCGATTGCCACCACATATACCCCCAGCGCGATGAGTGCCGCCGTCACGTCCACCAGGAACGTCGCCACCAGCGCCGAGCAGGCGAGGACCAGTGCGACGGAGGAGGTCAGAGTGCCGCCCGGCGTGCGGTAGGGGCGCTCCAGGCCCGGCTCGCGGCGGCGCAGCACGATGTGCGAGAGCGACATCAGGGCGTACGAGATGGTGGCGCCGAACACCGCGACGTTCAGCATCCGGGCGCCGTCCCCGGTCGCCGCCGCAAGGCCGAAGCCGATCGCCCCCGGTACCAGGAGGCCCAGGTAGGGGGCCTTCCGGCTGCTCGTGAGCGACAAGAACTTCGGCAGATATCCCGCCCTCGACAGCGCGAAGAGCTGGCGTGATCCCGCGTAGATCAGGGAGAAGAAGGACGCCACCAGGCCCGCGAGGCCCGCGTAGTTGACGATGCGGCTGAGCGTCGTCGCCTTGCCGTCCGGCTGCAGCGCCTCCACCAGCGGATTGCCGGCCTCCTGGATGGCGTTCGCGCCGCGTGCCCCGGCCGATGCGAAGAACGTGAGGAGCGCGAGGACGATGAGGATGGCCATCGACCAGCGGATCGCACGCGGCAGCGTACGGGCCGGGTCCTTGGTCTCCTCGGCCGCGAGCGGGACGCCCTCCACGCCCAGGAAGAACCACATGCCGAACGGGAACGCCGCCCAGATGCCCAACAGGCCCATCGGCAGCCAGGAGTTGGACCCGAAGGCCGAGGAGTCCACCGCGATGTCGTTCAGCTTCGACGCGTCGAAGTCCATGAACGCCCCGACCGCGAAGACGAGCAGCGCCGCCACCGCGATACCGGTCACCACGAAGCTGAAGCGCAGCGCCTCGCCGACACCCCAGAGATGGATGCCGATGAAGATCACGAAGCAGGCCAGGTACACCGGCCAGCCGGAAGTGAGGCCGAAGAGGCCGAGGGATTCGACGTAGTCGCCGATGAAGATGGCGATGGCGGCCGGCGCCAGGATGTACTCGATGAGGATCGCCGTGCCGGTCAGGAAGCCGCCCCAGGGGCCGAGTGCCCGGCGCGCGAAGCCGTAGCCGCCGCCCGCGGTGGGGAGCACCGACGACAGCTCCGCCAGCGAGAACACCATGCACGCGTACATCAGGCCCATGAGCGCCATGGCGATCGCGAGGCCGCCGAAGCCGCCCTCCGCCAGGCCGAAGTTCCAGCCCGAGTAGTCGCCGGATACGACGTACGCGACGCCGAGCCCGGTGAGCAGGAGCCAGCCCGCGCTGCCCCGGCGCAGCGTTCTTCGCTCCAGATAGTCGTCCGCCGGCTCGGCGGTGGTGGGTGGCTTGGTGGACTCCACGGTCATGGCACGGCTCCTATGCGGCGGCGGCACTGCGGCTCGGCGGCTGGATCACTCAGGCGAACTCAGGTGACTCAATGGAACGGATCCATACCTTTGCCGTGCCACCGGCGAGAAATCAAGACCCCTGCGTTACACCGCGGTTAATCACCCCTCACCGCGCCCCTTATGTCAGAAAACCCCGCAGCAAGGCGGCCGTCCCGGCGCAGTGCTCGCGCATGATCTCCCGCGCCCCGTCCGCGTCCCCGTCGAGCACCGCCTCCACGAGCGCGGTGTGCTGGCGCTGCGAATGCTCCAGGTTCCGCACCAAGAGGGGGATGCAGTCCAGGAGGTCGTTCACGGTCGCGCGGACCGCCGCGTACTGCGCCGTGAGCGTGGGCGAGCCGCAGAGCTCGGCGAGCGTCAGGTGCAGGAGGGTGTCCAGGCGGCGGTACTCGGACAGGGGCGCGTCATGGGTCTGGGCGAGCGCCGCGCGCAGCCGCTCCTTCTGCTCGTCGTCCAGGCCGTGCGCCGCGCAGAGACCGGCCGCTCCGACCTCCAGGACCTCGCGGAAGCGCAGCGCGTCCTCGACGTCGACGTCCGCCACGCGCCGCCGCAGCTCGTCCTCGCCGGCCGCCTCGGGGCGCGGGCGCACGAACGTGCCGCCGTAGCGGCCGCGCCGCGACTCGACGAGGCCCTGGTCCTGGAGCACCTTCAGGACCTCGCGCAGCGTGACCCGGCTGATGCCGAGGCGGTCGGCCAACTCCCGCTCCGACGGCAGGCGTTCACCGCCGGGCACCAGGCCGAGACGGACGACCTGGAGGATCTGCTCCAGGGCCTCCTCGAAGCCGTTGCCCGCCCGCACGGGACGCAGGACCGGCGTGAGCCGGTCATCGGTCGCGGCGCTCGCGTCGTCGGCATCCGTCTGCGACATCTGGCCGTACCCCCTTCCCAATCAATGGTTCTCGGCAATACCTTATGGCTCTCGGCTGACCCAAGGAGGATTTTCCCGTGGCAGACCGCACACCCCCGCTCGGGGTCGAAGAGCTGCGTGCTCTCGTCACGAGCGGCGAGATCGACACTGTCGTCCTGGCCTTCCCCGATATGCAAGGGCGGCTCCAGGGCAAGCGGTTCGCCGCACCTTTCTTCCTGGACGAGGTCCTGGAGCACGGCACGGAGGGCTGCAACTACCTCCTGGCCGTCGACACGGAGATGAACACCGTCGACGGATACGCGATGTCCTCCTGGGACCGCGGCTACGGCGACTTCGCGATGCACGCCGACCTGAGCACCCTGCGCCGCGTCCCCTGGAACGAGGGCACCGCGATGCTCATCGCGGACCTCGCCTGGAACGACGGCTCACCCGTCGTCGCCGCGCCCCGGCAGATCCTGCGCCGCCAGCTCGACCGGCTCGCCGAGCTCGGCTACACCGCCAACGTCGGCACGGAGCTCGAGTTCATCGTCTTCAAGGACACGTACGAGCAGGCCTGGGACTCCGGCTACAAGGGCCTGACCCCGGCGAATCAGTACAACATCGACTACTCCGTGCTCGGCACCGGCCGCATCGAGCCGCTGCTGCGCCGCATCCGCAACGACATGACCGCCGCGGGCCTGGTCGTCGAGTCGGCCAAGGGCGAGTGCAATCCCGGCCAGCACGAGATCGTGTTCAAGTACGACGACGCCCTCGTCACCTGCGACCAGCACGCCATCTACAAGACCGGCGCCAAGGAGATCGCGTCCCAGGAAGGTGTCTCGATCACCTTCATGGCCAAGTACAACGAGCGCGAGGGCAACTCCTGTCACATCCACCTCTCGCTCGCGGACGCCGACGGCAACAACGCCATGGCCGGTTCCTCGGACGACCCCGGCGGAATGTCGCCCGTCATGCGCCACTTCCTGGCCGGGCAGCTCGCCGCGCTCCGGGACTTCTCGCTCCTCTACGCGCCCAACATCAACTCCTACAAGCGGTTCCGGCCGGGATCGTTCGCGCCGACCGCCGCCGCCTGGGGCTACGACAACCGCACCTGTGCCCTGCGCGTCGTCGGCCACGGCCGCTCGATGCGCTTCGAGAACCGCCTGCCGGGCGGCGACGTGAACCCGCACCTCGCGGTCGCCGGACTCGTGGCCGCGGGCCTGCACGGCATAGAGCAGAAGCTCGAACTGCCGGAGGAGTGCACGGGCAACGCCTACACCGGCGACTACGCACACGTGCCGACCACGCTGCGCGAGGCCGCCGAGCTCTGGGAGAACAGCCCCATCGCCAAGGCCGCCTTCGGCGACGAGGTGGTCGCGCACTACAGCAACATGGCGCGGGTCGAACTGGACGCCTTCGACTCCGCGGTGACCGACTGGGAGCTCCGCCGCTCCTTCGAACGTATGTGAGGAAGCACGTGCTCGACGTACAGAACCTCGACGTACTGAATCCGGCGACGGAAGAGGTCGTCGCGACCGTCCCCGCCGCCACCGCACAGGACATCGACGCCGCGGTCGTGCGCGCCACCGCGGCCCAGGCGAAGTGGGCCGCCGTCGTCCCTGCCGACCGCGCCCGCCTGCTGCGCCGCTTTGCGGTCACCGTCGATGAACACCTGGAAGAACTCGCCCAGTTGGAGGTGCGCGAGGCCGGTCACGTCATCGGCAACGCGCGCTGGGAGGCGGGCAACGTCCGCGACCTCCTCGACTTCTCGGCCGGGGGAGTGGAGCGGCTGAGTGGCCGTCAGATCCCCGTGCCCGGCGGTCTGAACGTCACGGTCCTCGAACCGCTCGGCGTCGTCGGCGTCATCGCGCCCTGGAACTTCCCCATGCCGATCGCCGCCTGGGGCACCGCCCCCGCGCTCGCGGCCGGCAACGCGGTCATCCTGAAGCCCGCCGAGACGACCCCGCTCACCGCTCTCCGGCTCGCCGAACTCGCCCTGGAAGCAGGCCTTCCCGAGGGTCTCTTCCAGGTCCTGCCCGGCACCGGCGCCATCGCGGGCAACGCCCTGGTCGAGCACCCCGGCGTCGCCAAGATCGTGTTCACCGGGTCGACCCGTGTCGGCAAGCAGATCATGAGCAAGTGCGCCGACCGCGTGAAGCGGCTGACGCTCGAACTCGGCGGCAAGAGCCCGAACATCGTCTTCGCCGACGCCGACGTGGAAGCCGCCGCCCTCGCCGCCCCGATGTCGTATCTCGACAACTCCGGCCAGGACTGCTGCGCCCGCACCCGCATCCTCGTGCAGCGCTCGGTGTACGACCGCTTCCTGGAGATCGTGCGGCCCGCCGTCGAGTCGATCGTCGTCGGCGACCCGTCCGACGAGAAGACGCAGATGGGCCCGCTGATCTCCAAGTCCCAGCTGGAGCGGGTGCGTTCGTACGTCCCGGAGGGCAGCGGAATCCACGGCACGGCCCCCGAAGGCCCCGGCTTCTGGTTCCCGCCGACGCTGCTCACCGACGTCGACGCGGACGCGCCGGTGGCGACGGAGGAGGTCTTCGGCCCGGTCGCCGTCGTCCTGCCCTTCGACGACGAGGCCGACGCGATCCGCCTCGCCAACGCGACCGAGTACGGCCTGTCCGGCTCCATCTGGACGCGGGACGTCGGCCGCGCACTGCGGGTGTCCGGGGCCGTCCAGGCCGGGAACCTGTCCGTCAACTCGCACTCCAGCGTGCGCTATTGGACCCCGTTCGGGGGTTACAAGCAGTCCGGACTCGGCCGCGAGCTCGGCCCGGACGCGCTCGCCGCCTTCACGGAAACCAAGAACGTCTTCATCAGCACGGAAAGCACCAGCCCGGAAAGCACGGAGGCCTGAGCACCCATGACCGAACAGAACATCTGCCGCCGCCTGGTAGGCCGCACCGCCGTCATCACCGGTGCCGGCAGCGGCATCGGCCTCGCCACCGCGCGCCGCCTCGCCTCCGAGGGCGCCAACGTCGTCTGCGGCGACATCGACGAGACCGCGGGCAAGGCCGCCGCCGAGGAGGTCGGCGGGACCTTCGTCAAGGTCGACGTGACCGACGCCGAGCAGGTCGATGCGCTCTTCAAGACCGCGTACGACACCTATGGCTCGGTCGACATCGCCTTCAACAACGCGGGCATCTCGCCGCCCGACGACGACTCCATCCTGGACACGGGCCTCGAGGCCTGGAAGCGCGTCCAGGAGGTCAACCTCACCTCCGTCTACCTGTGCTGCAAGGCCGCCATCCCCTACATGCGGGAGCAGGGCAAGGGCTCGATCATCAACACCGCCTCATTCGTGGCGAGGATGGGCGCGGCGACGTCCCAGATCTCGTACACCGCGTCCAAGGGCGGCGTCCTCGCCATGTCCCGTGAGCTGGGCGTGCAGTTCGCCCGCGAGGGCATCCGCGTGAACGCGCTCTGCCCGGGCCCGGTCAACACCCCGCTGCTCCAGGAGCTGTTCGCCAAGGACCCCGAGCGCGCCGCGCGCCGCCTCGTGCACATCCCCGTGGGCCGCTTCGCCGAGCCCGAGGAGATGGCGTCCGCGGTGGCGTTCCTCGCCAGCGACGACTCCTCGTTCGTGAACGCCACGGACTT
This sequence comes from Streptomyces sp. NBC_01381, assembly GCF_026340305.1. Classification (NCBI taxonomy): domain Bacteria; kingdom Bacillati; phylum Actinomycetota; class Actinomycetes; order Kitasatosporales; family Streptomycetaceae; genus Streptomyces; species Streptomyces sp. NBC_01381. The sequence goes on from NZ_JAPEPI010000001.1 coordinate 3,837,033, forward strand.
CCTCGTCGACGGCGGGCTCACCGGGGCGTACGTCACCCCGCTGTAGGCCCCACGCGCGGTTCACCCCGCAGTTCACCCAGCAGCCACCCACCCGTCAGCCGGGCGTCGCACGACGCCCGGCTGACCTGCGTAAACACTGGAGTGTGTTCGTGAACTTCAAGCGCCGCGCCACCGCGGCCGCAGCCGTCATCGCCGTCGCCGGAGCCGGTCTCGTCACCGTCCAGGCCACCGCGGAGGCCACCCAGCCCACACGGTCCAAGGCCGCGCACTGCCCCGACCTCACCGTCTCGAAGGGCTGGTACGGCGAGAACAAGGCCCGCATCCAGAAGATGATCGACACGTACGGGAAGTGCGGCGAGCAGCATCGGAGAGGCGGCGCCAAGCCCGTCGCCACCTTCGACTGGGACAACACGGTCATCAAGAACGACGTCGGCGACGCCACCATGTTCTGGCTGCTGCGCAACAGCAAGATACGTACGCCGAAGAACGCCGACTGGCACACCACCAGCCGCTACCTCACCGACCCCGCGGCCAAGGCCCTCACCAAGGCCTGCCCCGCCACCGGCACCACCCTGCCCACCGGCCGCGACACGGACTGCGCCGACGAGATCACCTCCGTCTACGCCGAGGGCACCACCAAGAGCGGGGAAGCGGCCTTCGACGGCTTCGACCACCGCCGCATGGAGCCCCAGTACGCCTGGCTCGCCCAGCTCACCCAGGGCTGGTCCGCCCGCCAGATCAAGGGCTTCGCGGCGGCCGCCCGCAAGGAGAACCTCGCGGCGCCCATCGGCACCGAACAGACCGTCGGCACCGGCAAGTTCACCGGCTGGGTCCGCTACTACGACCAGCAGCGGGATCTGATCCGTACGCTCAAGAAGGCCGGATTCGACGTGTACGTGGTCTCCGCGTCGCCCGAGCCCGTCGCCGAGGTCTGGGCGCGGAGCGTGGGCATCGACGCCCGGCACACCATCGGCATCCGCAACGTCACCGCGCACGGCACGCTCACCCGGCACCTCAAGGGCTGCGGCACCGTCAAGGACGGCGACGACTCGATGATCACGTACATCGACGGCAAGCGCTGCTGGATCAACCAGGAGATCTACGGAGTGCGGGGCGCCGCCGCCGAGAAGGTCCAACCGGCGGAGAAGCGACAGGTGTTCGCGGCCGGCGACTCCGACACCGACATCTCCTTCCTGCGCGACGCCACGGCCCTGCGCCTCGTCCTGAACCGCAACAAGAACGAGCTGATGTGCCGCGCTTACGACAACGGCGACGGCCGCTGGCTGGTCAACCCCATGTTCATCGAACCCAAGGGCAGGCTCGCCGAGCCCTACCCGTGCGCCACCACCGGCTACACCGAACGCGACGGCGCCGAGGGCCCGGTGCGCCGCACCGACGGTTCCGTCATCCCCGACCAGCAGGACACGGTGCATGGGACCTGACCAGGCCTCAGAGATTGATGTACGGTCCATGCGCATGCGCAACAGACATGCTTTGGCGTTGACGCTGGCCACGGCCGCCACTCTGGCGGCCGTGCCGGCTGCACTCCCCGCGGCCGCCGCCACGCCCGCGAACTCCCCCGCTGTGAAGGCCCATTGCCCGCAGCTGTCCAAGAAGCTGACCTGGTACGGCGACAACCGTGACCGGCTCCAGCAGATGATCGACGAGCGCGGCCGCTGCGGCCCCCACCGGGGCCACGACGAGAAGCGTCCGGTCGCCGCCTTCGACTGGGACAACACCGTCGTCAAGAACGACATCACCGACGCGACGATCGCCTGGTCCCTCCACCACGACAAGATCCTGCGTCCGGCCGGCTGGAAGTCCACCAGCAAGTGGATGACGGACGAGGCCGACAAGGCGCTCACCGCCGCCTGCGGCACGGACGTGCCGGTCGGCAAGCCGCTGCCCACGTCCACGGACACCGACTGCGCCGACGAGATCTTCGAGGTCCGCGAGGACGGCAAGACGATGAGCGGCGCCGCCGCCTTCGCGGGTGAGTGGGACCACCGGCACACCGTGCCCCAGTACGCCTGGGTGCCCCAGCTGTTCGCCGGGCACACCGTCCCCGAACTGGAGTCGTACGCCGCGAAGGCCCGCAAGGAGGCCCTGGCCGCCCCCGTCGGCGCCACCCAGACCGTCGGCACGCACGTGATCCCCGCGTACGCCCGCTACTACGACCAGCAGCGCGACCTGATCCGCACGCTCAAGAAGGCCGGTTTCGACGTCTACATCGTCTCGGCGGGCTCGGAGCCGGTCACCGAGGTCTGGGCTGCCGGTAAAGGGGGCGTCGGCATCGACCGCAAGCACACCATCGCCATCCGCTCCGTCCTCGACCGCAAGGGCCGCATCACCACCTGGAACCAGGGCTGCGGCGACGTCCCCGTCAACCAAGGCGAGGCCATCCCCTACATCGACGGCAAGCGCTGCTGGATCAACCAGGAGATCTACGGCGTCCAGGGCAAGTCGGCCTGGGACAAGCAGGACTGGTCCCACCGCATCACGCTCGGCGGCGGCGACGCCGACACGGATGTGACGTTCGTGGGCGACGCGACCGGCGCGCACCTGGTCCTGAACCGCAACAAGAGCGAGTTCATGTGCCGCGCCTACGACAACGCCGACGGCCGCTGGCTGGTCAACCCCATGTTCATCGAGCCGCTGCCGGGCAAGACCGACCCGTACCCGTGCTCGACGGCCGCGTACAACGAACACGACGGAAGCAAGGGCCCGGTCCTGCGCGAGGACGGCTCGGTCGTGCCTGATCAGGCGGACTCGGTGTTCTGATCTTCGGGGCACGACTTAGAGTGCCGGGATGAGCATGTCGCCCCCTCCCGGCTGGTACGCGGACCCGTCGGCCCAACCGGCACAGCACGTCGAGCGCTGGTGGGACGGGTCCGCCTGGACCGAGCACCGGCGCACGCCCGAAGCCCCTCACCTGGGCCAGGCGCAGCCGGGGTTCGGCCCGCCGACACAGCAGCTGCCGGTGCCTTCAGGGGGAGGCGGCGGCCGGGCCAAGGTCGTCGCGCTCGCCGTCGCCGGGGTCGTCCTGGTCGCGTCGATCGTCACCGGTGCCGTGGTGCTCGGCGGCGACGACGGCGAGCCGACGGGCGGCGATCCCGCGCCGACCACGTCGGAGCCGGTGGACACCCCGTCGCCGACCTCCCCGACGCCCACCACGTCGGCGCCCGACCCCGACCCCTCCCACCTCGTGGACCAGCTGAACGGCATCACGATCCCCGTCCTCGACGGCTGGGAGAAGGCCGACAACACCGTCGGCAGCGACCCGACCATCCAGACGCCGGACACCTACGACTGCCCCGGCGAGGGCGGCTTCTGCCGGCACGGCACGGTGTACTCCCGCACGGCGACGGCCACCGACGAACGCTCGCCCAAGGCGCTGGCGCTCGGGGACATCAAGGACGCGGCGGACCGGGCGTACGACCAGGACGCGATCGGCCGGGAACTGTTCGGCGGCATCACGCGGCACGAGAAGGTGAAGGAGGGGAGCGTGGCGGTCGCAGGACGCTCCGGATACCTCGTCCGCTGGCGCGTCTACACCGCGAAGGGCCCCGGCGGATACGTCCAGTCGCTCGCCTTCCCCTCAAGCCTCGGGTCCGAGGCGCCGGTCATCGTCCGCTTCGCCATCGACGCCGGGGACGGCGCGCCGCCCCTCGCCGACCTGGACAAGATGACCAAGGGCATCAGGACGATCGGCGAAGGCGAGACCAGCGGCGGCGTGGGCAACAGCGTGGGCGCCACACCGTGACTCCGCACTAGAGGAACGTGTGGCCCTCGCCCCGATACGTCGGCACGGTCGCCGTCACGCGGTCGCCCTGCACGAGGTGCAGCGCATCGAACCGCTCGCACATCTCCCCGGCCTTGGCATGCCGGAACCACACCTTGTCGCCGATCAGGAGGTCGTCGGCGGGGGCGCCGAGCAGCGGGGTCTGCACCTCGCCCGCGCCTTCCTGCGGGTCGTAGCGCAGCCCTTCCGGGAGGTACGGCACGGGGGAGCGGTCGGGGCCCGCGGCGCCCGACGCCGGGTAGCCGCCGCCGAGCACCGTCACCGTGCCGACGCCGGGCCTGCGCACCACGGGCTGCCCGAAGAGCGCGGCCGGACGCCCGCTGAACGACGTGTAGTTGTCGAAGAGCCGCGGTACGTACAGACCCGACCCGGCGGCGATCTCGGTCACCGCGTCCTCGGCCGCCGTGTGCTGGACGCTGCCCGTGCCGCCGCCGTTGACGAACTCCAGGTCAGGCGCGATCGCGCGCACCGTGCGGATGGTCTCCGCCCGGCGGACCGCGAGCTCCTTGCGGGCCGCGCTCTGCATCATCCGGATCGCCCGCGACCTGACCGGATGCCCCGCGACCGCGTCACCGACCCCGGCCACATGCCCCTCGTACGCCATCACGCCCACGAGCCGGAAGCCGGGCCGCCGGGCCACGGCGCGGGCCAGGGCGGCGACCTGGACGGGAGAGTGCAGCGGGGAGCGCCGTGCCCCTATCCGCACCTGCCCCCCGAGGGCCTTGAAGGCGGTGTCCAGTTCCAGACAGACCCGCACCTCTTCGGTCCCGTCGCCCCTGGCCTCGTCGATGAGCTTCAGCTGCGCCGGGTCGTCGATCATCACGGTCACCGACGCGGCCAGCTTCGGGTCGGCGGTGAGCTCGGCGAATCCGGCGCGGTCGGCAGACGGATAGGCGAGAAGCACGTCGTCGAACCCGGACCGGGCGAGCCAGATCGACTCGTCGAGCGTGAACGACATGATCCCCGCGAAGCCGTCCTTGGCAAGGACCCGCTCAAGCAGGGCCCGGCAGCGCACGGACTTGCTCGCCACCCGGATCGGCTTCCCGCCGGCCCTGCGCACGAGATCGTCGGCGTTGGCGTCGAACGCCTCCAGATCGACGATCGCGAGCGGGGCGTCGAGGTGTGCGGTGGCCCGGTCGTAGCGGGCTCGGTCTGCGGCACGGCCAGTCATGACCGAAGCCTGCCAGACGCGATTACCCGAGGGTAGGGGGACGATCCGGGCAGATCGCCCCGGCCCGCGGACTGGTTCCCTGCCGACCTGTGTCTGCCTCTAGAGTTACGCGCACAAGAGCGAGGAAACGGGGGGTGCATGAGCACGGAAGCGCGGCGGACTCCCGTCCCGCCACAGCCCGCGACTCCACCCCCGCCGCCGCAGCCGCCCGCCGCGGCCCGCTTCCCGGATCTGCGCCCGCCGGTGCCACCCGTGGACCCGGACGCCGAGCCCGCCGACCGGGCGCCCGACGGCGACTCCGTCCTCGGGGACCTGCTTGCCCCCTTCGACCGCGTACGGCAGCCCGTTTCCCCGGCCCCGGCGCATCCCCCGAAGCCGGTGGACCAGGAGGGTGACGCGGCATCCGTGACCCCGGCGTCCCCGCCACCACCGCCCGCATCGGCCCGCTTCCCCGATGCGCCGCCGCCGTCGGCGACGACGGGTACGCCGGGCACGACGCGGATACGGGAGCCGGAGCAGGAGCCTGCCCTGGCCGCCCCTGCCGCCCCTCCGGCCGTCCCGCCGCAGCCTCCCGTCCCGCCCCGCCTCGCAGAAACCGGAACAGGCGCCGAGCCCGTGAACGAGACCGCCGCGGACGCCGCCGATTACCGATTGCCCCCGCCGGTGCCGCCGAAGCCCGCTGCGGTGTCCGAGGCGCCTTCCCCCCGAACCGCCGCCGCCCGCAGGGCAGTTGGTGCCGTAGACCTGACACCGGGCCCCGGTGCCGGGCGCCCCTTCGTGACCTTCGCGCGGCCGGTGCTGTACGACGACAGCACCACCCGGCTGCGGCCCGTCCGCTCCTGGGCGCGCCCCAGGGCGGCCGCCGCCGCTGCCTGTGTGGTGCTCGGCCTCGGGCTCATCGGCGGTGCGGCCACGGGGAGTTGGCTGACCGGCGACGCCGAGGGAGCGGGCAGCACGCAGTCCGCGTACGCCGTCGCGGGCGAGCTCTGGCACAGCGTGCCCGTCGACCAGCTCTTCCCCGTCACCATCAAGGGAGAGGGCGCGGGCCCCGGCGGCGCCGACCGCACCTGGACCCGGATAGCCGTCGCCCCCGACAGCGGCTGCAAGGCGGCCTTCGACCCGCTCCTGCGCAAGGCGCTCGCCCCGGCAGGCTGCCTGCGGCTGCTGCGCGCCACGTACACGGACGCGACCCGCAGCCATGTCACCACGGTGGGCCTGCTGTTCACCAAGGCCGACGCCGACGCGATGCGCTCCCTGCGCACCCGCTTCACGGAGGAGGGCCTCGACCGGCGCGCCGACCTGATGCCACGGCCGTACGCCGCCAAGGGCACCCCGGCCGCCGGCTTCGGCGACGCCCAGCGCGCCTCCTGGACCGTGTCCGTCCTGCCGGACGCCCCCGTCGTCGCCTTCGCCGTCTCCGGCTTCGCCGACGGCCGCACGGTCACCGAACCGGAGCCCGCCGAGGAAGCCATGAAGACCTCCGCCACCAGCGCCCCCGCCCAGGCCGGCCTCGGCAACGAGGCGAAGGGCATCGCCGACCGCGTCGAGCGAGGCCTGCGCAAGACCATCGCGGCCACGGAGAAGTCCTCATGAGAATCCGTCAGTTGACGACCGCAACCCTGGTCGCCGGATCGCTTGCCCTGCTGCCCACCATCGCGCACGCCGACGACGGCATCCGCGCCCAGCAGTGGGCCCTGGACGCCATGCACACCGACCGGGCCTGGCAGACGACCAAGGGCAAGGGCATCACCGTCGCCGTCCTGGACACCGGCATAGACGCCGAACACCCCGACCTGAAGGGCAACGTCCTGCAGGGCAAGGACATGGTCGGCTTCGGCGCGAAGCGGGGCGACCGCCCCTGGGCCCGGCACGGCACCGCCATGGCCGGCATCATCGCCGGCCACGGACACGGCGCGGGCGGCGGCGACGGCGTGCTCGGCATCGCACCGGAAGCGAAGATCCTGCCGATCCGCGTGATCCTCGAGGACGGCGACCCGGCCCGCGCGAAGGCCCGCAACACCCGGGGCAACGCCCTGGCCGACGGCATCCGCTGGGCCGCCGACCACGGCGCCGACGTCATCAACCTCTCCCTGGGCGACGACTCCAAGTCCGCCCACCCCGAACCCGCCGAGGACGCGGCCGTCCAGTACGCCCTGAAGAAGGGCGCCGTCGTCGTCGCGTCCGCGGGCAACGGCGGCGAGCGCGGCGACCACATCTCCTACCCGGCGGCCTACCCCGGCGTGATCGCCGCCACCGCCGTCGACGAGGACGGCGACCGCGCCTCCTTCTCCACCCGCCGCTGGTACGCCACCGTCAGCGCCCCCGGCAAGGACATCGTCATCGCCGACCCGGACCGCGAGTACTACGAGGGCTGGGGCACCAGCGCCGCATCCGCGTTCGTCTCCGGCGCCGTCGCGCTGATCCGCGACGCCCACCCCGGCCTGACCCCCGCCCAGATCAAGCAGCTCATCGAGGACACGGCCCGCGACGTCCCGGGCGGCGGCCGCGACGACTCCCGGGGCTTCGGCTTCATCGACCCGGCGGCCGCGATCGCCGACGGCGGCAAGCTGAAGCCGCAGGGGCTGACCTCGGCGGCGTACGAGAAGAAGTACTTCGGTACGGGACCCGACCCCGACCGGGGCGACGACGGCCCCGCCGGCTGGGTCGGCCCGGTCGCGGGCGGCCTGGGCGTGGCTCTCCTCGCGGCGGCGGTCTACCTGTGGCGCGGCCGGCGGGGAAACCCCGTCCGCTAGGAGCGGGACCGCGGTCGTCCGGCTCCCTGCCACGGTCGATAGGGTCGGGACCGTGGCGAACAAGAACATCCCGGACCCCGGCTTCTCCGACGACAACGGGTCCGCCGACCCCCGGCTGACCAGCGCGCTCGCCGCCTGGGCCGATGACCGCACCGCGCACGGCCCGGTCCTCGAAGCACTCGCGGGCGCCCGCCTTCTCGTCCCCGTCGTCGCTGTCCTCGGCGAGGTCGAGGAGGACGAGAACGGCCTGCGCCGCGAGAAGACCAGCGACATGGCGGTCCCCACCCTCAAGGCGGGCGACCGCAAGGCGCTGCCCGCCTTCACCTCGACCGCGTCCCTCGCCCTGTGGGACCCGGAGGCCCGGCCCGTCGCCGTGCCGCTGCACCAGGCGCTCGCGGCCGCCGCCCACGAGCAGGCCGACACCATCGTGCTCGACCTCGCGGGCCCGGTCCCGTACGAGATCAACCGCTCCGCCCTGATCGCCCTCTCCGAGGGCCGCCGCAGCCAGGACCCGCTGGGCGACCCGGCCGTGACCGCGGCCGTGCGAGCCGCCGTCGCCGCCGAGCCCGCCGTCCTGCGCGCCTACCTCGGCGCGGGCAGCGCGGACGGCACTCTCGCCCTCGTCATCGACCCCTCCGCGGCCCCCGGCGAAGCCGCCCAGCGCGTGGCCCGGCACCTGGCGGCCGACGAAACACTGAGGGCCCGCCTGGTGAGCGGCCTCGACCTGGCACTGCTGCCGGCCGAGGCGACGCCACCGGGCGAGCCCCTTTACGTACGTACGGTGTGAGGACTCAGCCGAAGACCGGGCCCGTGTACTTCTCGCCCGGGCCCTGACTCGGCTCGTCCGGCACGTCGGAGGCCTCGCGGAAGGCCAGCTGCAGCGACTTCAGGCCGTCGCGCAGCGGGGCCGCGTGGAACGAGGAGATCTCCGTGGCGCTCGCGTCCATGAGACCGGCCAGGGAGTGGATCAGCTTGCGGGCCTCGTCCAGGTCCTTGTGGCCCTCGCCGCCCTCGGCGAGTCCCAGGTTCACGGCCGCGGCGCTCATCAGGTGGACCGCCACCGTGGTGATCACCTCGACCGCGGGGACGTCCGCGATGTCGCGGGTCAGGGTGTCGAAGTCGGGGGAGTCGCCTGCGGGGGACTCGGGGGTGGGGGTCGCGTCGCTCATGTCCCACACGATAAGCGGAGCCCCGTACGGGCGGCGCCGCGGGACTCCGCGTGCACGCTGGTTAGCCGCACCCCCGGGGACCTGCTAACCTTGTGTAACGACCGGCCGGATACTCGCGTCCAAACGCAAGGAACCCGGCCCACAAGTGGAGGCTCCGCTTCCCACCTGGCCGCTCCCCGGAGCGGCGGGTCACCGGTCAGGCGGCCACAGTCCCCGAGACTATGGTCCGCCCGAGTTGCGCCCCGCGATCATCGCGGAGGTGCTCCGGTAGTAATGGAGCCCCTTCCTGTGATCGGCTGGGGCATTTTTTATGCGCCGAAGCTGTTGGTCCGAATACACAGACGTAACGCGGCTGTCCGCCAGACCGCCGCGTGGTGCTACCGAGGAGGATCCATCAGCGCCGAGCCCCGCATCAACGACCGGATTCGCGTTCCCGAGGTGCGACTTGTCGGTCCCAGCGGCGAGCAGGTCGGGATTGTTCCGCTTGCCAAGGCCCTGGAGCTTGCACAGGAGTACGACCTCGACCTGGTCGAGGTGGCGGCTACCGCCCGTCCGCCCGTGTGCAAGCTCATGGACTACGGGAAGTTCAAGTACGAGTCGGCCATGAAGGCCCGTGAGGCGCGCAAGAACCAGGCGCACACGGTCATCAAGGAGATGAAGCTCCGGCCGAAGATCGACCCGCACGACTATGACACCAAGAAGGGTCACGTCGTCCGGTTCCTCAAGCAGGGCGACAAGGTCAAGATCACGATCATGTTCCGTGGTCGCGAGCAGTCCCGCCCGGAGCTCGGCTACCGACTCCTGCAGCGTCTCGCGAACGACGTCGAAGACCTCGGGTTCATCGAGTCGAACCCGAAGCAGGACGGCCGAAACATGATCATGGTCCTCGGTCCGCACAAGAAGAAGACCGAAGCCATGGCCGAGGCCCGCGAGGCCCAGGCCGCCCGCAAGGCCGAGCGACAGGGCCGCACGGACGACTCCGCGGAGGAGACGCCCGACGAGGCCGAGGCCGTCGAGGCCGCAGCCGAGGTCGAGGCGCCCGCCGAGGAGCCTGCCGAAGCCTGATCCGGGACGCGCCTCCCACGCGCGCCTTGGATGACAACCGATACATCTGACGCTCCCTGCCTCCGATTCGCAGGAACCGGAAACGGCAGGGAGTGCCACTGACGAGGAGAGAACGGCGCTATGCCGAAGAACAAGACGCACAGCGGTGCCAGCAAGCGCTTCAAGATCACCGGCTCCGGCAAGGTGCTCCGTGAGCGCGCCGGCAAGCGCCACCTGCTCGAACACAAGTCGTCCCGTCTGACGCGTCGCCTCAGCGGCAACGCCGAGATGGCCCCGGGCGACGCCAAGAAGATCAAGAAGCTTCTCGGCAAGTGAGTTCGGGCGCCGAAGACGGCGCCTGAATTCTGACCGGGACCCAATCGATACCGGGTCGTGTGAAGACAACCACGGCCCCGCTACAAGGAGTTAACAAGTGGCACGCGTCAAGCGGGCAGTCAACGCCCACAAGAAGCGTCGGGCGATCCTCGAGGCGGCCAAGGGTTACCGCGGCCAGAGGTCGCGCCTGTACCGCAAGGCCAAGGAGCAGGTCACCCACTCCCTGGTCTACAACTACAACGACCGCAAGAAGCGCAAGGGCGACTTCCGTCAGCTGTGGATCCAGCGCATCAACGCCGCTGCCCGCGCCAACGGCATCACCTACAACCGCTTCATCCAGGGTCTGAAGGCCGCCAACATCGAGGTGGACCGCAAGATCCTCGCGGAGCTGGCCGTCAACGACGCGAACGCCTTCGCGGCGCTCGTCGAGGTTGCGCAGAAGGCTCTGCCGTCGGACGTCAACGCCCCCAAGGCTGCCGCCTAGGCTTTGCGTTTCTGAGCGTCCCGGACCCGCAGGCCAACTGGCCTGCGGGTCCGAGTGCGTTCGGCTTCTCGTCTGCCGTCGTCTGTCGTCTGCCGTCCGCGGGTTGTTCTCGGCTGGTCGCGCAGTTCCCCGCGCCCCTTCGGGGCGCTCTTCCTGAGGTGAGTTTCATGGTTGCCGCTCCCGAGTTGATCTCCCCCAAGTCGCCCCGAGTCAGCGCCGCACGGCGGCTGGCCAAGCGGAACTTCAGGGGTAAGGAGCGGCTGTTTCTTGCTGAGGGGCCACAAGCCGTGCGGGAGGCTGCTGCCTACTCGGACACGCTGGTGGAGCTGTTCGCGACCGTCGACGCCGCCGAACGGTACGCCGACATCGTGGGGGAGGCCCGCGCCGCCGGAGCCCGGGTGCACCTCGCCGACGAGGACGTCATCGCCGACATCTCGACGACCGTGACGCCTCAGGGGCTCGTCGGGGTCTGCCGGTTTCTGGACACGCCCTTCGAGGACATCCTCGCCGCCCGGCCCAAGCTCGTCGCCGTGCTCGCGCACGTCCGCGACCCCGGGAACGCCGGCACCGTGCTGCGGTGTGCCGACGCCGCGGGTGCCGAGGCGGTGATCCTCACCGACGCCTCCGTGGATCTCTACAACCCCAAGTGCGTGCGCGCTTCGGTCGGTTCGCTCTTCCATCTGCCCGTCGCCGTCGGCGTACCCGTCGAGCGGGCCGTGCAGGGGCTCAAGGACGCGGGCGTACGCATCCTCGCCGCCGACGGCGCGGGCGAGGACGACCTCGACGACGAGCTCGACAAGGGCACCATGGGCACCCCGTCCGCCTGGGTCTTCGGCAACGAGGCGTGGGGGCTTCCGGAGGAGACCCGCGCACTCGCCGACGCCGTGGTGCGCGTTCCGATCCACGGCAGAGCCGAGAGCCTCAACCTCGCGACGGCGGCGGCGGTGTGCCTCTACGCCTCCGCCCGTGCACAGCGTGCCGTGGGAGGGTGCCGTTCCGTAACCCCCAGCTAGTAGTGTGACGGACTCGGGGGCCCACGCCAGTCCTAGAGGTGGGATACGGGGAATGACCATCGGCACGAGCAGATCACCGGGAGCGCAGACCGTCCTGCGCACCCGCGCGGACCCGGGCGGCCTCGGCAGCCTGGGCCTTGACCCGGACGAGCTGCCCGACGGCCTCGTCGTCGCGGACGAGACGGGCCACGTCATCTGCTTCAACACCGCGGCCGCACGCATCACCGCGGTCCGTGCCGCCGACGCCCTGGGCTCACCGCTGGAGCTCGCCCTGCCTTTAGAGGACCTCGAAGGGCGCCGCTGGTGGCAGCTCACCGATCCCTACGGCGGCCTCGCCACCCGCTTCGCCCAGCCCGAGCGCAATCTGCTGCTCCCCGGCGGGCGTGAGGTCCTCGTCTCCGCGCGCTATGTGCGCACCGCGCCCACCGGGCCCGTCCGCCGTGTCGTCGTGTCCATCCGCGACACCGAGGCCCGCCGCCGCACCGAGCGCAGCCATGCCGAGCTGATCGCCACGGTCGCCCATGAGCTCCGCTCGCCCCTCACCTCCGTCAAGGGCTTCACGGCGACACTGCTCGCCAAGTGGGAGCGGTTCACCGACGACCAGAAGAAGCTGATGCTGGAGACGGTGGACGCCGACGCCAACCGCGTCACCCGGCTCATCGCCGAGCTCCTCGATATTTCAAGGATCGACTCCGGGCGGCTCGAACTGCGCCGGCAGCCCGTCGACATCGGCGCCGCCGTCGGCCGCCACGTCCAGGCCCATGTCGCATCCGGCCAGGACGCCGACCGCTTCCTCGTACGGATAGAGCAGCCGCTGCCCGACCTCTGGGCCGACCCCGACAAGATCGACCAGGTGCTCAGCAACCTCCTGGAAAATGCCGTGCGGCACGGCGAGGGAACGGTCACCATTGATGTGGCGTCCTCGGTGACCTGCTCGACGGCCGTGACCGTGAGCGACGAGGGCCCCGGCATTCCGGAGGAATCGATGGGCCGTGTCTTCACCCGCTTCTGGCGGGGCAGCAAGCGCGGCGGGACGGGACTCGGCTTGTACATCGTGAAGGGCATCGTGGAGGCGCACGGCGGGACGATCACCGTCGGCCGCGCGCCCGCCGGCGGCGCCGAATTCCGATTTACGTTGCCCGTGGGCACTCCGGCGTATCTGCTCTGATCATCACTGATCACCTTTGATCCGCCCGAGCACCGCCCGCGGGCTCATTCACCTGCGCCACCCCCGTTAGACTCGATCCTTGGCACGTTTGCGTCCCCCTATGTGGACGATTCGTCTCCGAGTCGTAGACGGGGACCATCACCAGCCAACCGGAAGCACGGGAAGAGATGTCGGCACCGAACAAGTCGTACGACCCTGTTGAGGTCGAGGCACTGAAACCTGAAGAGATCGAGCGCATGCGGGACGAGGCGCTCGCCGCCTTCGCCGCCGCGGGCGACCTCGAACAGCTCCAGGAGGCCAAGGTCGCGCACACCGGCGGCACCTCGCCGCTGGCGCTCGCCAACCGCGAGATCGGTGCACTGCCCCCGCAGGCCAAGGCCGAGGCCGGCAAGCGCGTCGGCATGGCGCGCGGCGCCGTGAGCAAGGCGCTGGCCGCCCGCCAGACCGAGCTCGAGGCCGAGCGCGACGCGCGGGTCCTGGTCGAGGAGGCGGTGGACGTCACGCTGCCGTACGACCGCGTCCCCGCCGGTGCCCGGCACCCGCTGACCACGTTCATGGAGCGCGTCGCGGACGTCTTCGTCGCCATGGGCTACGAGATCGCGGAGGGCCCCGAGGTCGAGGCGGAGTGGTTCAACTTCGACGCCCTGAACTTCACCCCGGACCACCCGGCCCGGCAGATGCAGGACACGTTCTTCGTCGAGGGCCCCAAGGCTGCATCTGATAGCGGCTCCGCCGCGGGTTCGGGCGATGAGTCCGGTGTCGTACTGCGGACGCACACGTCCCCCGTGCAGGCCCGCGCGATGCTCGACCGTGAGCCGCCCGTCTACATCGTCTGCCCCGGCCGTGTGTACCGCACGGACGAGCTGGACGCGACGCACACCCCGGTCTTCCACCAGATCGAGCTGCTCGCCGTGGACGAGGGCCTGACCATGGCCGACCTCAAGGGCACCCTGGACCACATGGTCCAGTCGCTCTTCGGCGCGGGCATGAAGACGCGGCTGCGCCCGAACTACTTCCCGTTCACCGAGCCGTCCGCCGAGATGGACATGGTCTGCTACGTGTGCCGTGGCGAGTCCGTGGGCAACCCCGACCGCCCCTGCCGCACCTGCGGCAGCGAGGGCTGGATCGAGCTGGGCGGCTGCGGCATGGTCAACCCGAAGGTGCTCACCGCCTGCGGCGTCGACCCCCAGAAGTACAGCGGATTCGCCTTCGGGTTCGGCATCGAACGGATGCTGATGTTCCGCCACAACGTCGAAGACATGCGAGACATGGTCGAGGGTGACATCCGGTTCACCCGGCCGTTCGGGATGGAGATCTGATGCGGGTCCCGCTTTCCTGGCTGCGGGAGTACGTCGACCTCCCCACCACCGAGACCGGCCGTGACGTACAGGCCAAGCTGATCGACGTCGGCCTCGAGGTCGAGACCGTCGAGCAGCTCGGCGCGGGCCTCACCGGCCCCCTGGTCGTCGGCAAGGTCCTCACCATCGAGGAGCTGACGGAGTTCAAGAAGCCCATCCGCTTCTGCACCGTCGACGTCGGCCAGGCCAATGGCACCGGCGAACCGCAGGAGATCGTCTGCGGCGCGCGCAACTTCGCCGTCGGCGACAAGGTCGTCGTCGTGCTGCCCGGCGCCGTCCTGCCCGGCGACTTCAAGATCGCCGCGCGCAAGACGTACGGCAAGACCTCGCACGGCATGATCTGCTCCGGCGACGAGCTGGGCATGGGCGACGACGGCAGCGGCGGCATCATCGTCCTTCCGCCCGAGCACGAGGTCGGCACCGACGCCATCCAGCTGCTCGAGCTGGTCGACGAGGTCCTGGACATCGCCGTCACGCCCGACCGCGGTTACGCCCTGTCGATGCGCGGCGTCGCCCGCGAGACCGCCACCGCGTACGGCCTGCCGCTGCGCGACCCGGCGCTCCTGGACGTGCCCGCGCCGAACTCGTCCGGCTACCCGGTCAAGATCTCCGACCCGCGCGGCTGCGACCGCTTCACCGCGCGCACGGTCACGGGCCTGCAGCCCGAGGCCCGCTCGCCGATCTGGCTCAAGCGCCGCCTGCAGAAGGCGGGCATGCGCCCGATCTCGCTCGCCGTCGACATCACCAACTACGTGATGCTGGAGCTCGGCCAGCCGCTGCACGCCTACGACCACTCCCGCATCGAGGGCACGATCGGTGTGCGCCGTGCCGAGCAGGGCGAGAAGTTCACGACGCTCGACGGCGCCAAGCGCGTCCTCGACGCCGAGGACCTGGTCATCACCGACGACCGCGGACCGATCGGCCTCGCGGGCGTCATGGGCGGCGCCAACACCGAGATCGCGGATCACGCCGAGGACGCCGGTACCACCGACGTCATCATCGAGGCCGCGCACTTCGACGCGATCTCCATCGCCCGCACCGCCCGGCGCCACAAGCTGCCCTCCGAGGCGGCCAAGCGCTACGAGCGCGGCGTCGACCCGCAGGCCGCGTCCGCCGCCGCGCAGCGCACGGTCGACCTGCTCGTCCTGCTGGCGGGCGGCACCGCCGACGCCGGGGTCACCGAGGTCATCGCGCCCTCCGCGCCCCGCACGATCAGCATGCCCGCCGACCACCCGGACAAGGTCGCGGGCATGGACTACGGCCGCGAGACCGTCGTCCGCCGCCTGCAGGAGGTCGGCTGCGACGTCTACGGCCAGGACGCCCTGACGGTCACCGTGCCGTCCTGGCGCCCCGACCTGACCGAGCCGAACGACCTCGCCGAAGAGGTCATCCGGCTCGAGGGGTACGAGAACCTCCCCTCGACTCTGCCCAAGCCCCCCGCCGGCCGCGGCCTGACCGCCCGGCAGCGGCTGCACCGCCGCATCGGCCGCGCCCTCGCCGGCAGCGGTTTCGTCGAGGCGCCGAACTACCCGTTCATCGGCGAGCAGGTCTTCGACCAGCTCGGCCTTGAGCCCGGCGACCCCAAGCGCCGCGTCGTGAAGCTGGTCAACCCGCTCTCCGACGAGGAGCCCGCTCTTCGTACGACGCTGCTTCCGGGGCTGCTCGGCGCGCTGCGCCGCAACGAAGGCCGCGGCAGCCACGACCTGGCGCTCTTCGAGACCGGCCTGGTCTTCGAGCCGCGCGACGAGCGAGGGATCGCCGTTCGGCTGCCCGTCGACCGGCGCCCCACGGACGAGGAGATCGCCTCCCTGACCGAGGCGCTCCCCGTCCAGCCGCGGCACGCCGCCGTCGTCCTCGCGGGCGCCCGCGAGCAGGCCGGCTGGTGGGGCAAGGGGCGTCCGGCGGACTGGGCGGACACGGTCCAGGCCGCGCGCACCCTGGCCGCCGAGTCGGGCACCGAACTGCTCGTGCGCCAGGGCCAGTACGGTCCCTGGCACCCGGGCCGGTGCGCCGAGCTCGCCGTCGTGATCGATGGCGCCGAGCAGGTCATCGGGTACGCGGGTGAGCTGCACCCGCGGGTCGTCAAGGCGCTGTCGCTTCCCGCGCGCACCTGCGCGATGGAGCTCGACCTCGACCGCCTGGAGGACGCGAGCACCGGTGTCCCGCAGGGGCCGAAGATCTCCACGTTCCCGGTGGCCACGCAGGACGTCGCGCTCGTCGTCGACGGGGACGTCCCCGCCGCCGATGTCGAGAAGGTCCTTCGCGAGGGCGCGGGTGAACTCCTGGAGTCCATCCGGCTGTTCGACGTCTTCACCGGCGAGCAGATCGGCGCGGGCAAGAAGTCCCTGGCGTACGCGCTGCGCTTCCGCGCGGCCGACCGCACGCTGACCGTCGACGAGGCCTCCGCGGCCCGTGACGCGGCCGTCGCCCTCGCGGCGGAGCGGACGGGTGCGGTGCTGCGCGGAGCGTAGTCACCGCTTGTAGTCGCCGCCAGGCGCACAAGAGGCGCAAAGAAGGGCGTATCCGGACCTCCGGGTGCGCCCTTCACTCGTTTGAGTGACTAGTAAGCCCTCTCTGGCCCGATCGGCCCATGTGGTCGACAGAATCTATCCGGCCGCAGGGGCTGATCCGCGCGGCTGCACGGCCTGCACGCTGAACAGGGCCTTAAGGGGGGCCGTCGGCATGATCCGTATGAGGGCTGGAGCTCCCCGCCGGACCGGGCGGAGGCTGCCCCGTGTCGAACCGACGCGGATCCGGCGCGCGCTCACGCTCGGACTGCCGACGGTGTGGGGCGCCGTCGCCATCACGTACAAACTCGCCTGTCCGCTCGCCCAGCAGGACGGACTCGGTGCCCGGATCGTCACCAGCGCCGTCTTCTTCGCGGTCGGCACGGGTCTGATACTGCACGTCCGGGGCGGGCTGCTGCGGGAGTTGCGGCAGCTGCGCGAGATCGCGGGCGCCGCCCAGAACGTGCTGCTTCGGCCGCTGCCGCCGCGCGTCGAGGGCCTCACCGTCGCGGCCGGGCGGCTCTCCGCATCCCGGGGCGCGTCCGTCGGCGGCGACCTGTACGAGGTCGCGGCCACCGACCATGGTGTCCGCGTCGTCATGGGCGATGTCCGCGGGCACGGCCTCGCCGCGCTCGCGACGGCCGCCGCCGTGCTCGGCAGCTTCCGCGAGGCGGCCTACGAGGAACCCGAACTGCCGCTCGTGCTGCGGCGGTTGGAGCGGGCCCTCGGGCGGCATCTGCGCGAGCGGTCGCGGGCCGAGCACCCGGCCGGCGGTGGAGCGGCGCCGGAGAGTCCCGTGGCCGAGGAGTTCGTGACCGTACTCCTGATGGAGATCGGCCCGGACGGTGAGGTGACCGCACTGAACTGCGGCCACCCCTGGCCGCACCGGCTGAGCGGCCGTGCCGAGCCGGTCCGCGGCGGTGAGCCGCTGCCGCCGCTCGGGCCCTTTCCGCTGCCGCCCGAACTGCCCCTGCTGCACTGCGGTTCACTCCTTCCGGGGGAGGCGCTCGTGCTGCACACGGACGGCATGGAGGACGCGCGGGACGCCGCGGGGCGGTTCTTCCCGTTACGGGAGGCGCTCACCGAAGCGGTGCGGGTCCCGCCGGTGGTGCCGCAGGCCGTGATCTGTGCGGTGTACGACCAACTCCTGCGCCACGCCGGACGGTTGCCCGCCGACGACGCGGCGCTGCTCGTCCTGCGCAACGACCGCAAGCTGGTGCCCTTACAGGGTGAGGCGGTGGGCAGCGCGAGCACGATGAGCTGACGGCCGGTCACGATGAGCTGACGCCCGGTCAGCGGCCCGTTGGTGCGCCGGCCATGCGCCGCCCGGCCCCGCCTTGGAGTTGTCGGGCAGACAGCGGGGCGGACGGCGCCAGTGAGGGCCGCCGCACTTTTCGAGGGGGAGCCGGCGGCCCGGCCGGCCTCCTTGTGAGGAACCTCAGTCAAGCGTGACGGGAGTTGCCGCGGCAGAGCGCGCACCCCCCGGATTCGCGCACTCCGTTCACACCCCGTGTGAAGACACCTCTACTACGCTGGCGACACCGAGCCACCGGAGGGCCTCCATGCAGCCCAACACCCTGCTCGACGCGATCCTCGACGAAGCCGGAATCTCCCACGCGGGCCTGGCCGCCCATGTCAACCAGGCCGGGAAGCGGCGAGATCTCGCGTTGCGCTACGAACACACCGCCGTCTCCCGCTGGTTGAAAGGCCAGCGTCCGCGCGGCCAGGTGCCCGACCTGATCTGTGAAGTCCTCGCGGGGCGGCTCCAGCGCCCCGTGACCCTCGACGACATCGGCCTCGGCGTGCCGGGCCTGCCCGCCGCGAGACTCGGCTCCGCGGCCTCGACGCTCTCGGGGTTCGTGGAACGGGCCACCGCCCTGTGGCGCTCCGACGAACAGCAGCGCCCGCATCTGCTCGGCGCCCCGGCGGTCACCGGCACGCCCGCGGTAATGCCCGTGTGGGAGTGGGAGAACCCGCCCGAGGACGTGGACGTATCGCGTGGCGGGCGGCACCCCGTCAGCACGGCCGACATCGACATGATGCGCGCGGCCCGTGCCCACTACGAGCAGATGTACCGCAAGACGGGCGGCATCGCGACGCGCACCCGCATCGTCGGCTTCCTCAACGCCGAGGCGGCGCCGCTGCTGCGCGGCAGCTACACCGACGCGACCGGACGCCAACTGCACCGCTCCACGGGCGGGTTGGTGGCCATCGCGGGCATCTGCGCCTACGACTCGGACGCGCACGGGCTCGCCCAGCGCTACTTCCACCAGGCCCTGCGCCTGGCAAAGGCCAGCGGCGACAGGGGACTTGGCGCCTACGTCATCGCGCTCCTCGTCAACCAGTCCCTTTTCATGCGGGAGTTCCGGCAGGCGGTGGCCTTCGCGGAGGCCGCGCTGCGCGCCGCGGGGCGCGACCTCACCCCGGCGCTCGCATCCGATCTGTACGCCATGCAGGCCAAGGCGTACGCGCATCTGGGTGACGGCAGGAGCGCGCTGTCCTGCATCCGGCGTGCGGAGGCCGCGGCGGACCGGATCCGGCGGGGACGCGAGCCGGCCGAGACCGGCTATGTCCAGCCCGGACTGGTCAACGTACAAGTGGCGGAGGCGCTGCTCAGCCTCGGCGACCTCACGGGAGCACGTGAGCACGCGGCGGCCGCCGTGGACACCCCGGCGCACGACCGGGGCCGGGTCCACCGGCTCGCCATGCTCAGCCAGATCGAACTGCGCCAGGGGAACACCGACGAGGCCGTGGCCACGGCGGTGGAAATGGCAGAACAGGCACGGGGGATGGAGTCCCAGCGGCTGCGCGACCGGCTGCGGGCTGTGCGTGAACATCTCGTACGCAGCGACTGCGCCGGCACGGCCGAGGCGGCCGAACTCATTGACGGGGCACTGCGCGTACCTCTGTGACGTGCACCGCGTACCACTGCTCTGAAACCCCCGCTGCTGCGATATTGCCATCTACTCGGCGGAAGGTGGCAGAACCGTGCAGTGGACGAAACAAAGCGAACAAACTGTGTATGGAAACCGTTGGTTCACCGTCAACCTCGCGGATGTCGAACTGCCGGACGGCCGGCATCTCGACCACTTCCTGATACGGCTGCGGCCGGTCGCCGTGGCCACCGTCGTCAATGAGGCCAACGAGGTGCTGCTCCTTTGGCGGCACCGCTTCATCACCGACAGCTGGGGCTGGGAACTGGCCGCGGGCGTCGTCGAGGACGGCGAGGACATCGCGTACGCGGCGGCCCGCGAGATGGAGGAGGAGACCGGCTGGCGGCCGGGCCCGTTACGGCTCTTGATGAGTGTCGAGCCGTCCAACGGACTCACCGATGCCAGGCACCACATCTACTGGTCGGACGAGTGCACCTACATCGGCCATCCCGAAGACGACTTCGAGTCCGACCGCCGTGAATGGGTCCCACTCAAACTCGTCCCCGACATGGTGGCCCGTGGTGAGGTCCCGGCCGCCAACATGGCGGCGGCGCTCCTGCTCCTGCACCACCTGCGACTTGGCCAGGACGCGCACTAGTGGCCGATGGCCTGCCAGACCGCCACGGCGAGCGCGCCTACCGCCGTGAGGGCGAGAAGGGCGGGCAGCGGCCAGCGAGTGTGCTCGAGTGCGGCGATCCGCACGGTCAGTTCGTCCTGGTTCTTTACGCTCTGTTCGTCGTGTTGGGTGAGCAACGCCAGCTGTCCGTCGACGCGGGCCAGACCCACGTCCAAGCTGCGGCGTAACTCGGCGAGTTCTTGCGGGACCACGCGATGCTCGGGGTCGGCGGTCACGAGTCCGCTCCTTTCTGTAGCTGTCCATCCCCCTGATGCGCACGGAAAGTCAACTCGCCTGGTGGCCAAGGCGGGAGAGTGTGCGAAGGGCATATGCGAGCCCACGGCGCACACGGTGTGTGAACGCCGCGGGCCCGGCACTCTGTCGAGTGCCGGGCCCGCGTGCGGTACGAGATGTCAGGCGTAGGGGTAGAAGCCCGAGCCGGACTTGCGGCCGAGCCGGCCCGCGTCCACCATCCGCTGGAGCAGCGGGGGAGCGGCGTACAGCGGCTCCTTGTACTCGGCGTACATGGAGTCGGCGACCGAGGCGACCGTGTCGAGGCCGATCAGGTCGGCGAGCTTGAGCGGGCCCATCGGGTGGGCGCAGCCCATCTCCATGCCGTTGTCGATGTCCTCGCGGCTGGCGATGCCCGACTCGAACATCCGGATCGCGGAGAGCAGATACGGGATGAGGAGGGCGTTGACCACGAAGCCCGAGCGGTCCTGGGCGCGGATCGCGTGCTTGCCGAGAATCTTCTCGACCATGGCCTGCGCGCGGCTGATCGTCCCCTCGGACGTCGTGAGCGCGGGGATCAGCTCGACGAGCTGCTGCACCGGGGCCGGGTTGAAGAAGTGGATGCCGATGACCTGGTCGGGACGCGAGGTCGCGACGGCCAGCTTCACCAGCGGGATGGAGGAGGTGTTGGAGGCGAGGATCGCGTCCTGCCGGGTCACCACCTGGTCGAGCACCTGGAAGATCTCGGTCTTGACCGCCTCGTTCTCGACGACGGCCTCGATCACCAGATCGCGGTCGGAGAACTCCCCGAGGTCGGTGGTGAAGCTGAGCCGGGCGAGCGTCTCGTCCCGCTCCTCCTCGGTGATCTTGCCGCGTTCGGCGGCCTTGGAGAGGGAGTTGTAGAGCCGGGTGCGGCCGATCTCCAGGGCCTCGCCGGTGGTCTCCGCGACCTTCACATCCAGTCCGGAGCGGGCGCAGACCTCCGCGATCCCGGCGCCCATCTGGCCACAGCCCACTACTCCGACGCGCTCGATGTCGGGCATAGAGTCGGTCACCTCGTGCCTTTCGCTGATCAACGGGCCGGCAGGTCCCCCGTTCGAGTGCGGTGCCTGCCCCGCCGATGAACGTTACTCCCGAACCTCCGGTGCATGACGTGCCGGGTCGGGCATGCTGTCCGGTACAAGCAGCGGTTCTGGCGAATATCGGGCCCAGGGGGCGAGCGGATGAGGCGTATGTCACGCCGTGGATTCACGGTTGCGGCGGCCGCGATGGTGGCGGGGCTCACAGCGGCGGGCGACGCGGCGGCAGTTCCCGGACGCGCTCCGTCACGACGTGAGCTGCGGGGGATGTGGCTGGCGACCGTCGCCAACCGGGACTGGCCCTCGAAGCCGGGCCTCACCGCGGACGAGCAGCGAGCCGAGCTGATGGCGCATCTCGACACGGCCGTGCGGCGCCGCCTCAACGCCGTGATCTTCCAAGTGCGGCCCACCGCCGACGCGTTGTGGCCCTCGCCGTACGAGCCGTGGGCGGAGTACCTCACCGGAGTGCAGGGCAAGGACCCCGGCTGGGACCCGCTGGGCACGGCGGTGCGCGAGGCACACCGCAGGGGGCTCGAACTGCACGCCTGGTTCAACCCCTTCCGCATCGCCAACCACACCGACCCCTCGCGCCTGGTGCCGACGCATCCCGCACGGCTGCACCCGGAGTGGGTCGTGCCGTACGGCGGGAAGCTCTACTACAACCCCGGCCTGCCCGAGGTACGGCGCTTCGTCCAGGACGCGATGCTCGACGCCCTGCGCCACTACGACATCGACGCGGTGCACTGGGACGACTACTTCTACCCGTACCCGGTCGCGGGGCAGGTCTTCGACGACGACGAGGCCTTCGCGCGCTACGGCGGCGGCTTCCCGGACCGGGCCGCCTGGCGCCGGGACAACATCGACCGCCTGGTGCGCGAGATGGGCAAGCGGGTGCACAAGCTGCGCAAGGGCGCGGAGTTCGGGATCAGCCCCTTCGGGGTCTGGCGCAACGCCTCGACCGACCCGCTCGGTTCGGACACCCAGGCGGGCGTGCAGACCTACGACAACCTGCACGCCGACACCCGCGGCTGGGTCAAGAAGGGCTGGATCGACTACGTCTGCCCGCAGCTCTACTGGAACATCGGCTTCACCGTCGCGGACTACGGCAAGCTGCTGCCCTGGTGGGCCGATGTCGTCGAGGACACGGGCGTACGCCTCTATGTGGGCGAGGCCCTGTACAAGGCGGGCGACCCGGCGCAGGCCGCGCCCTGGCAGGACCCGGCCGAGCTGTCCCGCCACCTCACCTACGCCAAGGGGTACCCGCAGGTGCGCGGGCACGTCTACTTCTCGGCGAAGGAGGTGGGCGTCGACAAGATCGGCGCCATGGCGCGGGTCGTCGCCGACCACTATCAGGAGCGCGCCAGGCCGCCACGCTGAACCACGCGGGCGACCCGTGCGCCGGTCTACTGAGCCGGGTCCTGGTGCCGTACGACGGTGTCGGGGCCCGGTGACATCACCGTCTCGTGGCCGTCCTCGAGGCGGACGCGGTACGGCGGGGCGCCGTCCGCGCCAAGCACCTCGACGACCTCCGCGATCCGGTCGTGCTGGCCGACGACCCTGCCGTGCACCACCAGCTTGTCGCCTACGGTTGCGCGCATGTGGAGCGACCTCCTTGTCCCACCCGGCGGTAGCGATCCGTGGCCATCAGTCTACGTCGAGTGGTGGGATCAGGCCCCTATCCGCGGGCCCGTTGGGTGACGGCGATGCACACGAGGACGGCGGCGGCCGTCAGCGGCGCGGCGACGGTGAGGTGTTCGCCGAGCAGGAACACCGACCAGACCAGGGTCAGCAGCGGCTGCGCGAGCTGGAGCTGGCTCGCCTTGGGTACGCCGATCATCGCCATGCCGCGGTACCAGACGACCAGGCCGAGGAACTGCGAGCCGATGGCCGCGTAGAGCAGCCCGGCGGTGCTGTGCCCGGTGAGCTCGAAGGACTCGTACTGGAGGGCGACGGCCGCCCCGGCCACGGCGAGCGGCAGGCACAGCACGAGCGCCCAGCCGACCACCTGCCAGCCCGGCATCTCGCGGGCGAGCCGGCCGCCCTCGGTGTAGCCGGCCGCGCAGATCAGGAGCGAGCCGAAGAGGTAGAGGTCGGCGGTGCTCAGGGCGCCGCCGCTCTGCTGCACGGTGAACGCGATCACCGCGGCCGCGCCCGCGAGGGCCGCCGCCCAGAACATCCGCGAGGGGCGGGCCCCGGTCCGCAGCGCCGAGAACACGGCGGTCGTCAGCGGCAGCAGGCCCACGACCACGGCCGCGTGCGCGGTGGTGGAGGTCTGCAGGGCGAGCGTGGTGAGCAGCGGGAAGCCGACGACGACGCCGGCGACGACGACCGCGAGCCCGGCCCAGTGGCGCCGCGCGGGGAACGGGACCCGCAGGGCGAGCAGCGCGCCGCCCGCGATGACCGCGCTGAGGACGACCCGCAGGGCCACGAACGACCAGGGGCCGAAGCCTTCCAGGCCCCAGGCGGTGGAGGGGAAGGTGAGCGAGAAGGCGGTGACGCCGAGCGCGGCCATGACGGTGCCGGCGCGGCGGGAGCCGTGCGCTGCGGGCTCGGGGCTTGTGACGGTCCCGCTCGTGGTGCTGCTCGCGGCCTCGGCAACTGCTATCCGGCTCGGGCGAGTAGCGCTATCCTGTGCTGTCATGCATGAGAGTAACAGTGTGGCTGAGTTGGCGAAACGGCTGAGGGATGAGCTTGACCGCTACTCTCCGGGTGGAAAGCTGCCGTCGAGCCGGGCTCTGGTCGACCGCTTCAGGGTGAGCCCGGTGACCGTGTCGCGGGCCCTTGCCCAGCTGGCCGCCGAGGGTCTCGTCGTCACCCGGCCCGGGGCCGGTGTGTTCCGCGCCGAGCCGCAGGCCGCCCCCGCGCCGGTGGGGGACACCTCGTGGCAGGAGGTGTCGCTGAGCGCGGACTCGGCCGCGGAGCTGGTGCCGCGCGCGGTGGACGCCTCCGGTGTCCTGGTCACCCTCACGGCGCCGCCGCCCGGGGTCATCGAGTTCAACGGCGGCTATCTGCACCCCTCGCTGCAGCCCGAGCGCGCGATGGCGGCGGCCCTCGCGCGGGCGGGGCGGCGGCCCGGCGCGTGGGGGCGGCCGCCGGTCGACGGGCTTCCCGAGCTGCGGGAGTGGTTCGCGCGGGGCATCGGCGGCGCGATCACGGCCGCCGAGGTGCTGGTCACCGCGGGCGGGCAGAGCGCGCTGACCACGGCGCTGCGGGCGCTCGCACCGCCGGGCGCCCCGGTCCTCGTCGAGTCGCCGACATACCCCGGCATGCTGGCGATCGCCCGCGCGGCGGGCCTGCGTCCGGTCCCCGTGCCGGTCGACACCGACGGCGTACGCCCCCAGCTGCTCGCGGCGGCGTTCAAGGCCACCGGGGCGCGGGTCTTCGTCTGCCAGCCGCTGTTCCAGAACCCCACGGGTACCGTGCTCTCCGCCGGGCGCCGGCCCGAGGTGCTGCGCATAGCCCGTGAGGCCGGGGCCTTCATCGTCGAGGACGACTTCGTGCGCCGCCTGGTCCACGACGACGCGGGGCCGCTGCCGCGACCGCTCCAGTCCGACGACCCCGACGGTGTCGTGGTGCATGTCTGCTCGCTGACCAAGGCGACGTCGCCGAGCTTCCGGGTGAGCGCGCTCGTCGCCCGCGGCCCGGTCCTCGAACGGCTGCGCGCGATCCAGGTCGTCGACCACTTCTTCGTACCGAGACCGCTCCAGGAGGCGGCGCTCGAACTGGTCGGCTCGCCGGCCTGGCCGCGTCACCTGCGCCAGGTGGCGGGCGAGTTGAAGGACCGCAGGGACGCGATGGCGGCGGCCCTGCGCATCGGCCTGCCCGAACTGGCCGTGCCGCACATCCCCGCCGGCGGCTACAGCCTCTGGCTGCGCCTTCCCGACGGCATGAACGAGGCGGCCCTGGTGGGCGCGGCCCTGCGCGCGGGCGTCGCCGTCGCACCCGGCCGCCCCTACTTCGCGGCCGAACCCCCGGCGGGACACCTGCGGTTGAGCTTCGCGGCGCTGGCGGGCGTGGGGGAGATCAAGGAGGGGGTGCGCAGGCTGCGTACGGCATGCGACGAGGTGTGGGGCACCACCGGGTGACGGCCCTTCCGGCAGGCGAAATCCGCTCGACGGCCAGCCGTGGCGGCTGCCAGCCTGCCCCCATGACCGATACGCACCAGGCGCTTCCCGCCGGCTACGAGCTGTCCACCGATCCCGCCCGACTCGACGCCGAGCGCGTCCACCGGTGGCTCTCCACCGACGCGTACTGGGCCCTTGACCGGCCCCGCGAGACGCAGGACCGGGCGATCGCCGGATCGCTCAACTTCGGTGTGTACGAGGAGGTTTCCGGTGATCAGGTCGCCTATGCGCGGATAGTGACCGATCGCGTCACCTTCGCCTGGCTCTGTGATGTGTACGTCGACCGGTCGGTCCGGGGGAAGGGGCTGGGGAGCGCGCTCGTGGCGGGCGTCCGGGACCACTTGGCGCCGTACGGTCTGCGCCGGATCCTGCTGGGTACGGCCGACGCGCACGGGGTGTACGAGAAGGTCGGCTTCAAGGCCCTTGAGGCCCCGGGGAATTGGATGGCGCTGGGGCGGCAGTGAGCGGGCTCGGGGGCGCCCGGGTCATTCGCGTACGCACAGTAAAACCTTGACCTGGGCTGCCGGGCACTCCACGATCACCGCATGCACGTACGCGTCACGCTCATCGCCGCCGCACGCAGCGCCTCGCTGCTCGCGGAGCGCTTCGACGACGACCGGCCGCTCGACCAGGCGGGCTGGCACGAGGTGCAGCTCGCCGCCCCCGCGCTGCTTCCGCTCGCCGCGGCCGAGCTGCGCTACTGCTCGCCCACGTCGCGCAGCCGCGGCACCGGCGACGCCCTGGGCTTCGCGCCGCTGGCCCAGCCCGCCCTGCGGGACTGCGACATGGGGCGGTGGCGCGGTCTGACCCTCGCGGATGTGACGGCGCGCGAGCCGGCCGCGGTCGACGCCTGGCTGCGGGATCCGCGCTCCGCGCCGCACGGCGGCGAGTCGCTCCTGGCCTTCATCTCACGGGTCGGCGGCTGGCTCGACACCCGCCCGGTCGGCGACGGCTCCCGGATCATCGCCGTGGCGGAGCCCGCGGTGGTCAGGGCGGCCCTCGTCTACGCCCTGAAGGCGCCCCCGTCGACGTACTGGAACATCGACGTCCGCCCCCTGTCGACGGTCACCCTGACCGGGCACGGCGGCCGCTGGAACCTGCGGATCGCGGGCCAGGGGGAGAGCGCCGCCGCGGTGTAGCCCGGTCAGTCCCGCCGCCGGGTGTACTCGGTGGTGAGGATCAGGTCCTTGGCCGGGCCCGCGACCCGCCAGCGCGTCCACCAGTGGTCCTCGTCGTACACCTCGAACTCGCCCCGGTAGAGGTCGAGCGCGCACGGATGGTCGGTGCGGTGCCGGCCGGTGCGCAGGTCCAGGCCGTGGAAGGGGCGCCCGTCGGCGAAGCGGACGTCCGCGGTGCCGGGCTCTTCGCCGGGCAGGAAACGCAGGGTGCGCTCGGCGGGGCGTGCGGTGCCCTGCCAGGTGAAGGTGCCCGACTCGTGGTGCACCAGGCCACCGTCGGCCCAGGTGAAGGCCGTCGTCCCTGAGAAGTGCCCCGCCGCGTCCCCCGCCAGGTCCCGCGCCGTCCGCTCCACCTGCCAGGACCCGGCCAGGTACGCCAGCACGTCGCGCACGCCGTACGGCTCGGCTGCTTCATCCGGAAAGGGCATGCCCCGCAGGCTACGCGGGGCCACACCGGGGATGTCTACTTGTCGACGAACGTGAAGCTGCCCTCGTCGTACCGCGTCCCGGCGACCGCGCCCGCAGGCGCCGCCGCGTCGATCGCGGTGAGCTCGTCGGGGGAGAGTTCGAGGGTGGCGGCGGCCAGGTTCTCCGTGAGGTACTTCTCCCGGCGGGTGCCCGGGATCGGCACCACGTCGTCCCCGCGGTGCTGCACCCAGGCCAGGGCGAGCTGCCCGGCGGTGACGCCCTTCTTGGCGGCGAGTTCCTCCAGGGCCTCGACCACGGCCAGGTTCCGCTCCAGGTTCCCGTCGGCGAACCGCGGCTGGCCGCGCCGCATGTCGCCTTCCTGCAGGGCGTCGGTCGAGGTGTAGCGCCCGGTCAGGAAGCCGCGGCCGAGCGGCGAGAAGGGCACGAGCCCGATGCCGAGCTCCCGGCAGACGGGGGCGATCTCCTCCTCCAAGTCCCGGGTCCACAGCGACCACTCGCTCTGCAGCGCGGCGATCGGATGCACGGCGTGCGCCTTCCGGATGGTCCGCGCGCTCGCTTCGGAGAGCCCGAGGTGGCGCACCTTCCCGGCCTCGACGAGCTCGGCCATCGCGCCGACGGTCTCCTCGATCGGCACGCTCCGGTCCACGCGGTGCAGGTAGTACAGGTCGATGTGGTCGACGCCGAGGCGCCGCAGCGACGCGTCACACGCTTCTCGTACGTACGCCGCGTCGCCCCGGATCTGAATCGGCTCGCCGAGCTTGTTGGCGAAGCCGAACTTCGTGGCGAGGACGGCGTCGTCACGCCGCCCGGCCAGGGCACGGCCGATCAGCTCCTCGTTGTGGCCGTTGCCGTAGAAGTCGGACGTGTCGAGGAGGGTGACGCCGAGGTCGAGCGCACGGTGGATGGTCGCGATGGACTGGGTGTCGTCCGAAGCGCCGTAAGCGTGACTCATCCCCATGCAGCCGAGTCCCTGCGCCGAGACGGTGAGTGCGCCGAGACGGCGCGTGGGAAGGGTGGTCATGCCGGTACCTCCAGGTGGAGCAAGGTGGACGTCTCCGACCCTAGGAGCTGGAGCCGACTCCAAGTCAAGCCGATTAAGCGGTGGTTGCGGCGCTCAGGCCTGGTCGGCCGCCTTGTGCAGCTCCGCCACGACGATCTTCTTCATGCCGAGCATGGCCTTCATGGCGCGCTGCGCCCGCCCCGCGTCCGGGTCGGCGAGGAGCTTGACCAGGTCCTCGGGAACGACCTGCCAGGACAGTCCGAACTTGTCCTTGAGCCAGCCGCACGGGCCTTCCTCGCCGCCCTCGGAGAGCTTCGTCCAGTAGTGGTCGACCTCTTCCTGGTCGGCACAGTCGATGCTGAGGGAGACCGCCTCGTTGAAGGTGAACTCGGGGCCGCCGTTGAGCGCCAGGTACGGCTGCCCGTCGAGCACGAATTCGACGGTCAGCACGGTCCCGGCCGGTCGCGGGCCGGCCTCGCCGTAGTGGGAGACATTCGTGATCTTCGAGTTCGGGAAGACCGACACGTAGAACTTGGCGGCTTCCTCGCCCTGTGTGTCGAACCAGAGGTTGGGCGTGATGCGGGGCATGGCTCTCTCCTGTCGCTCGGGTCTGTCTGCCTCTACTGGTCTGTCTGCCTCTACTGACCGTGCCCCCTGCGGAAACTCATCGCTGTGACGGGGGCCGGATGGGTGGCCCGGCGAGGTGAATTTGTCTGCGGAATATGCCGATTCCGCGTATAATTGCGGCTACTTCGAGCTATGAGCCGGTTGTCGTGTACGTCGAGTCTGTGTGCGTCACATGTCATGGCCCGGGCGCTCGCCAAGTGAACAGTGCGCCGGGCCGTGGGCCCGCTCGATCCCAAGGGTGTCTGCCGCTCCACGCGCGGCCGGCGCCCCTTTCTCATGCGTGCGCCAAGAGGTGAATCTCCATGAGACGCATACTGCTCCTCGTCTCGGCCGTGCTGCTGGGTCTGGGAGCCGTCTTTGCTCCCAGTGCCTGGGCCGGCAGCCCCCACTTCGTGTCGGTCGACGCCCAGCGCGACGGCAACAGCCTGACCGTCTCCGGCAAGGAAGCGGGGCTCGGCAACGAGAGCCAGGTGACCATCGAAGTCAGCGCCACCGCCAACTGCATCAACCCCGGCGGCCATGGCCCCAAGGCTGCCAACAAGCAGTCCGTGAGCAACGAGGGCACCTTCCCGGTCCAGAACGGCAAGGCCGTGTTCACCCTGACGGTCACAGCCTCGTTCCAGCCCGAATGCAGTCCTCCCATGACGGTGACCTTCACCAACGTCGTGGTTGCTGACACCGCACACGGTGTCGTCGCCAAGGTGCCCGGCACCTTCTAGTCGCTCTCGCGGCACCCCTCCATCGGCGGCCCGCGCTGCGACCGCGCTCGCGGGCCGCGGTCTATGCGGTGCGTTGCATAAACGTGCATCGAGACGTATAGTCATGCCATCCAAGAGGAGGGTTCCATGGCGGTACGCGCAGCAGTGGCAGGGGCGAGTGGGTACGCGGGCGGAGAGCTTTTGCGTCTGCTGCTCGTCCACCCCGAGGTGGAGATCGGCGCTCTGACCGCCAACTCGAACGCGGGCCAGCGCCTGGGTACGCTCCAGCCGCATCTGTTCCCGCTCGCCGACCGCGTCCTGGAGCCGACCACCACCGAGGTCCTCGCGGGCCAGGGCCGTCGGCATGATGTGGTCTTCCTGGCACTGCCCCACGGGCAGTCCGCGGCCGTCGCCGAGCAGCTCGGCCCTGACGTCCTCGTCGTCGACATGGGCGCCGACTTCCGGCTGAAGGACGCGGGGGACTGGGAGAAGTTCTACGGCAGCGAGCACGCCGGTACGTGGCCCTATGGGCTGCCCGAACTGCCGGGCGCCCGCGCGGCGTTGGAGGGGGCCAAGCGCATCGCGGTGCCCGGTTGCTATCCGACGGCCGTCTCGCTCGCGCTCTTCCCTGCGTACGCGGCGGACCTCGTCGAGGCCGAAGCGGTGATCGTCGCGGCGTCCGGCACCTCCGGCGCGGGCAAGGCGGCCAAGCCGCACCTCCTTGGCTCGGAGGTCATGGGGAACATGTCGCCGTACGGAGTCGGGGGCGTGCACCGGCACACACCCGAGATGATCCAGAACCTCTCCGCCGCCGCGGGCACCCCCGTCTCGGTCTCCTTCACGCCGACCCTCGCCCCGATGCCGCGCGGCATCCTCGCCACCTGCAGCGCGAAGGCGAAGGACGGCGTCACCGCCGCATCCGTCCGGGCCGCGTACGAGAAGGCCTTCGCCGACGAGCCGTTCGTCCACCTGCTCCCCGAGGGGCAGTGGCCCGCGACCGCCGCCGTGTACGGCTCGAACGCCGTGCAGATCCAGGTCGCGTACGACGAGGCGGCGGGCCGCGTCATCGTGATCGGCGCCATCGACAACCTCACCAAGGGCACCGCGGGCGGCGCCCTGCAGAGCATGAACATCGCCCTCGGCCTCGACGAGGCCACCGGGCTCACTACGATCGGAGTCGCGCCGTGAGTGTGACGGCAGCTAAGGGATTCACGGCCGCGGGCATCGCCGCCGGGATCAAGCAGAACGGCAACCCGGACCTGGCCCTCGTGGTCAACACCGGGCCCTGCCTGGCCGCCGCGGGCGTCTTCACCTCCAACCGCGTCAAGGCCGCCCCCGTCCTCTGGTCGGAGCAGGTCCTCAAGGGCGGCCTGGTCTCCGCCGTCATCCTCAACTCCGGTGGCGCCAACGCCTGTACGGGCCCGCAGGGCTTCCAGGACACGCACGCCACCGCGGAGAAGGTCGCCGAGGTGCTCGACGGGGTGAACGCCGGCGAGGTCGCCGTCGCGTCGACCGGACTCATCGGCGTCACGCTGCCCATGGACAAGCTGCTGCCGGGCGTCGAGACGGCCGCCGGTGAACTCTCCGCGCACGGCGGCGAGAAGGCCGCCATCGCCATCAAGACCACCGACAGCGTGCACAAGACCTCCGTCGTCACCAAGGACGGCTGGACGGTCGGCGGCATGGCCAAGGGCGCGGGCATGCTCGCGCCGGGCCTCGCCACGATGCTCGTCGTCCTCACCACCGACGCCGACCTCGGGGCCGACGTCCTGGACCGGGCGCTGCGGGACGCCACCCGGCTCACCTTCGACCGGGTCGACTCCGACGGCTGCATGTCGACCAACGACACGGTGCTGCTTCTCGCCTCGGGCGCGGCCCAAGTCGCCCCGGAGTACGCCGAGTTCGCCGATGCCGTGCGCGAGGTCTGCGACGACCTGGGGCGGCAGCTGATCGGTGACGCCGAGGGTGCCAGCAAGGACATCAAGGTCGAGGTCGTGAACGCGGCGAGCGAGGCCGACGCCGTCGAGGTCGGCCGGTCCATCGCCCGCAACAACCTCCTCAAGTGCGCCCTGCACGGCGAGGACCCCAACTGGGGCCGGGTGCTCTCCGCGATCGGCACCACGTCCGCGGCCTTCGAGCCCGACCTGCTGAACGTCGCCATCAACGGCGTCTGGGTCTGCAAGAACGGCTCCGTCGGCGAGGACCGCGAGCTGGTCGACATGCGCTACCGGGAGGTCGTCATCACCGCCGACCTGGCCGCGGGCGACGAGACCGCCACGATCTGGACCAACGACCTCACCGCCGACTACGTCCACGAGAACAGCGCGTACAGCTCATGAGTACTCCCACCGCCCGGAAGCACACCGCCCTGCCCAAGGCGCAGATCCTCATCGAGGCGCTGCCCTGGCTGACCCGGCACCGCGGCAAGACCGTCGTCATCAAGTTCGGCGGCAACGCCATGATCGACGAGGAGCTGAAGGCCGCCTTCGCGCAGGACGTCGTCTTCCTGCACCACGCGGGCCTCAGGCCCGTCGTCGTGCACGGCGGCGGACCGCAGATCAGCAAGGCCCTCGACCGGCACGGCATCGTCAGCGAGTTCAAGGCGGGCCTGCGCGTCACCACCGAGGACGCCATGGACGTCGTACGCATGGTGCTCGCCGGACAGGTGCAGCGCGAGCTCGTCGGCCTGCTCAACCAGCACGGCCCGCTCGCCGTCGGCCTCACCGGCGAGGACGCGCACACCATCACCGCCACCAAGCACACGCCCCGCATCGAGGGCGAGCTGGTCGACATCGGCCGGGTCGGCGAGATCACCGAGATCGACACCGGCGCCATCGAGGCCCTGCTCGCCGACGGCCGCATCCCGGTCGTCTCCTCGATCGCCCGCTCCCAGGACGACGGACATGTCTACAACGTCAATGCTGATACGGCGGCTGCGGCACTCGCTGCGGCGCTGGACGCCGAGACCCTGATGGTCCTGACGGACGTCGAGGGCCTCTACGAGGACTGGCCCAACAGCGACGAGGTCATCAGCCGCCTCACCGCCGCCGAGCTGGAGAAGCTCCTGCCCGAGCTGGCCAGCGGCATGGTCCCGAAGATGGAGGGCTGTCTGCACGCCGTGCGCAACGGCGTGGAGACGGCCCGCGTGATCGACGGCCGCGTCCAGCACTCGATCCTCCTTGAGATCTTCACCGACGAGGGCATCGGCACGATGGTCGTGCCCGACGCAGAGGGGGAAGCGGAATGACCGGCAACCAGGAGCTGACCGCGCGCTGGCAGGGCGCGCTCATGGACAACTACGGCACTCCCCGGCTGCCCCTCGTGCGCGGCGCGGGCAGCAGGCTGTGGGACGCGGACGGCAATGAGTACGTCGATTTCGTCGGCGGCATCGCGGTCAACGCGCTCGGCCACGCCCACCCGGCGATCGTCGAGGCGGTCAGCGCCCAGATCGGCTCCCTCGGCCACGTATCGAACCTCTTCGTCGCCGAGCCGCCCGTCGCGCTCGCCGAGAAGCTGCTCCAGCTCTTCGGCCGCGAGGGGAAGGTGTACTTCTGCAACTCCGGCGCGGAGGCCAACGAGGGCGCCTTCAAGATCGGCCGCCTGACCGGCCGTTCGCACATGGTCGCCACCGAGGGCGGCTTCCACGGCCGGACCATGGGCGCGCTCGCGCTCACCGGCCAGCCCGGCAAGCAGGAGCCGTTCCTGCCGCTGCCCGGCGACGTCACGCATGTCCCGTACGGCGATGTCGAGGCGCTGCGCGCGGCGGTCACCACCGACACCGCCCTCGTGATCATCGAGCCCATCCAGGGCGAGAACGGCGTCGTCGTGCCGCCCGCGGGCTATCTGAAGGCGGCCCGGGAGATCACCGCGGCCACCGGGACGCTGCTCGTCCTGGACGAGGTGCAGACCGGAATCGGCCGTACCGGCCACTGGTTCGAGTACCTCGCGCACGAGGGCGTCCAGCCGGATGTCGTCACGCTCGCGAAGGGCCTGGGCGGCGGACTGCCGCTCGGCGCGACCGTCGCGTTCGGTGCGGCCGCGGAGCTCTTCAAGCCCGGTCACCACGGCACGACGTTCGGCGGGAACCCGGTCGCGTGCGCCGCGGGGCTCGCCGTCCTCGACACCATCCAGGCCGAAGGTCTCCTGGAGAACACCAAGCGGGCGAGCGAGAAGCTGCGGGACGGAATCGAGTCACTCGGCCACCCGCTCGTCGGCCATGTCAGGGGCGCGGGCCTGCTGCTGGGTATCGTGCTCACCGAGCCGCTCGCGCCCCAGGCGCAGCAGGCGGCTCAGGACGCCGGCTTCCTGGTGAACGCGCCCGCCCCCGATGTCGTACGGCTGATGCCGCCGCTGAACGTCCGCGACGACGAGGTGGACGCATTCCTCCAGGCACTGCCCGGCGTCCTGGAAACGGCTGCCGAGGCTTTGAAGGCCGCTGAAGCCAACGGGGACGGACGATCCGGAGAATGAGACGACGATGAGTCATGCGCAAGGCAACGAGCACGCGGAGCACCCGGATCACACCGGGCCCGCGGTGCCGCAGACCCGCACCGCGCGCCACCGCCGGATCGTGGACATCCTCAACCGGCAGCCGGTCCGCTCCCAGAGCCAGCTGGCGAAGCTGCTCGCCGACGACGGCCTGACCGTCACGCAGGCGACGCTCTCCCGGGACCTGGACGAGCTGAACGCGGTGAAGATCCGCAACGCCGAGGGCGACCTCATCTACGCGGTGCCGAGCGAGGGCGGCTTCCGCACGCCGCGGGCCCCGCTCGGCGAGTCCGCCAAGGAGGAGCGGATGCGCCGCCTCTCCGCGGAGCTGCTGATCTCGGCGGAGGCCTCGGCGAACCTCGTCGTCCTGCGCACCCCGCCGGGCGCCGCCCAGTTCCTGGCTTCGGCGATCGACCAGGCGGAACTGCACGACATCCTCGGGACGATCGCGGGCGACGACACGCTGATGCTGATCAGCCGGGAGGCTACGGGGGGTCAGGCGTTGGCGGATCATTTGCTGCGGTTGGCTTCCAACGAGCACTGAGGCCGGCCCCTGGGCCTTGGGCGCCGTTGATCACCGGCTTCGCCGAGTTCGTCCTCAAACTCCCCCAAGCTCTTAAAGAGCAGGGGGGACCCCCTCGACGGGCTGGAATTCCGCCGTGCCATCCACGCCGCCACCAGGGCCCCGGACACGTTGTGCCACACGGAGAACACCGCAGAGGGCAGCGCGGCGAGCGGGCTGAAGTGGGCCGTGGCCAGCGAAGCCGCGAGGCCGGAGTTCTGCATGCCGACCTCGAAGGCCATCGCGCGGGAGGCCGGCTGCCCGAGCCGGGCCAGCTTGCCCGCGCCGTAGCCCAGCGCAAGGCCGAGGCCGTTGTGCAGGAAGACGGCGAGGAACACCAGTGCCGCGGCCGGCTTGATGGCCGCGGCACTGCCCGCGACCACGATCGCCACGATGGCGGCGATCGTCAGGGCGGACAGCCATGGCAGCGCGCTCAGGATTCGCCCGATGTGGCGCCCGAAGAGCAGCCGCACCACGAGACCCGCGATGACCGGAAGCAGCACGGTCTTGAGGATGTCGGTGACCATCGACCCCGCGTCGACGGGCAGATACTCGCCGGCGAGGAGCAGCGTCAGCGGCGGAGTGATGAGCGGCGCGAGCACGGTCGAGACGGTGGCGACGGAGACGGAGAGTGCCACGTCACCGCGCGCCAGGTACGTCACCACGTTCGACGCGGTGCCGCTCGGCGCGCAGCCCACCAGGATCACGCCGGCCGCCAACTGCGGTGAGAGGCCGAGCGCGTGGGCGATCAGCCAGCCGAGGCCCGGCATGATCATGGATGGGGTCTCCCCTGCTCCTTAAGAGCTTGGGGAAGCGCGACCAGGCCGAGCGCGACGGCCCAGGGCCGTTTGACGACGCCCTGGAAGTCGAGCGGGGTCATCGTGAGCCCCATGCAGAACATCACGACGCCCAGGAGGTACGGGACGTTCGTGCCCCAGCCCTTGAAGGCGTCCGGCGCGGCGAGGCCGAGCGCGCCGGCGGCGAGCACGAGGACGGGGAAGACCGTGACGGCGAGCCGGGCCGCCTTGTCGCCGCTCTCCGTCGAGTTGGGGATCGTCTGTTCGGTTTGCACCCCGCGATGCAACGCCGCCGCAGAGCGCGACCGCAACCGCGTCTCGATATGTGGTCGCTACACCTACGATGGAAGCGTCGAGTGCGCTGTGCTCAGTACTGCGTGATGGCCGTAGCCCCCGACACCGTCCCGATCGCGATGTGCGGCCGCCGCCCCTCGTCGGCCCACCGCAGGATCCGCCGCATCGCGTCCGCGGAGACCGACACGCAACCCGCCGTCGCCCCGCGCCCGTTGACGTGCAGGAAGATCCCAGCGCCGCGACCCCGCGCCGGACGGTCGTAGTTGAAGCCGATCACCAGGGCGTGCGCGTACTGGGGGTCGTACGTGACGAGGTGTTCGGACTCGGCGGCGCGGCAGTCGGCGGCGCGTGGCTGGGTCCAGCGGTTGTAGGAGCGGGACTTGTTGTCCTGGCACCACCAGGACGTCCTCGTCACGCGGCGGTAGGTGTAGTCCGTGCCCGACGGTGCGCGCTCGATGCCGAAGGCGTAGGGGAGGCGGAAGAGGCCCGTGGGTGTCGTGTTCGTGCCCTGTTTGCGCGAGCCGCCCTCCGTCAGGCCCTGCGCGCCGAACCGCGCGGCCGCAGAGCCGGCCTTCGCCCACCGCCCGGCACGCCGGTCCCACCACGTGACCGTGCCGGTGGTGGAGCCGGTGCGTGCGGCCAAGGCGGTGATGAGCTGGGTGCCGCCGCCGGTGTCGGCCATGCGGTCCGGGAGCGGTGGTCCTGCTGCGGATGTGCCGGGCGCGGACGCGACGGTCGCGGCGGTGGCGAGCAGGGCTGCGGACGCGAGGGCGGCGGCACGTAGGCGCATGGTTCAGACGGTAAGGGGCGGCAGCGGCAACGGCAGGCCCGGCAGGCCGTCGATGCTCTGCGCGATGTGCTCCTTCTTGGTGAAGTACGCGCTCAGCGACGCGTCGTCCTCGCGCCCGAAACGCTTGGCGTGCAGATCGCGGTCCTCGTCGTACGACATGAAGGGAACGTTGTAGCCGCAGGTGTCACGGACGAGTTCGGCCGTCACGACGATGATCGCGCGCAGGCCGTGCGGGGTGGGGTCGATGTCGGGGAAGTGCCCGAGCAGCTCCGCCCAGCGCGGGTCGTCGCGGAAGACGGGCTCGCCGCGCCCGTGCACCCGGACGATGTTCGGCGGGCCCTGGAAGGCGCACCACATCAGGGTGATGCGGCCGTTCTCGCGCAGATGCGCCACCGTCTCCGCGTTGCTGCCCGCGAAGTCCAGGTAGGCGACGGTGAGCTCGTCGATGACCACGAAGGATCCGGTCAGGCCCTTGGGGGAGAGGTTGACCGTGCCGTCGTCCGCGAGCGGCGCGGTCGCCGTGAAGAAGACGGGCTGTGCCTCGATGAACGTGCGGAGCCGGCCGTCTATGCGTTCGTAAGTCTTTCCCATGCCTAAGGATTATTCATCAGAGATCGTTCGCCTGTCTAACAACTTCGCGCGACGTCTCGGGGGGAGGGTGAGATTGACGAATCATGCAGAGGTCTGCATACTCATGCATAACAGAGTGTGCATCGAGCACCGTGATTCGAGCACCGTGAGGAGAGAGCCATGACCGAGCGCGTCGTACTCGCCTATTCAGGCGGTCTGGACACCTCCGTCGCCATCGGCTGGATCGCCGAGGAGACGGGCGCCGAGGTCATCGCCGTCGCCGTGGACGTCGGCCAGGGCGGCGAGGACCTGGACGTCATCCGCAAGCGCGCGCTCGCCTGCGGTGCCGTGGAGGCCGAAGTGGCCGACGCCAAGGACGAGTTCGCCGAGGAGTACTGCCTCCCGGCGATCAAGGCCAATGCCCTCTACATGGACCGCTACCCGCTGGTCTCCGCCCTCTCGCGGCCGACCATCGTCAAGCACCTCGTGGCCGCCGCCGAGAAGCACGGCGCCGGGATCGTGGCGCACGGCTGCACCGGCAAGGGCAACGACCAGGTCCGTTTCGAGGCCGGCATCTCCGCGCTCGGCCCCGACCTGAAGTGCATCGCCCCGGTCCGTGACTACGCGATGACGCGGGACAAGGCGATCGCCTTCTGCGAGGAGAAGCAGCTCCCGATCGCCACCACCAAGAAGTCCCCGTACTCCATCGACCAGAACGTCTTCGGACGGGCCGTCGAGACGGGCTTCCTGGAGGACATCTGGAACGCGCCGATCGAGGACATCTACGAGTACACCGCGAACCCGGCCGAGCCGCGCGAGGCCGACGAGGTCGTCATCTCCTTCAAGGAGGGCGTCCCGGTCGCCGTCGACGGCAGGCCCGTCACCGTCCTGCAGGCGATCCAGCAGCTCAACGAGCGGGCCGGAGCCCAGGGCATCGGCCGGATCGACATGGTCGAGGACCGGCTGGTGGGCATCAAGTCCCGTGAGGTGTACGAGGCGCCGGGCGCCATCGCGCTCATCACGGCGCACCAGGAGCTGGAGAACGTCACCGTCGAGCGCGAACTGGCCCGCTACAAGCGGCAGGTCGAGCAGCGCTGGGGCGAGCTGGTCTACGACGGCCTGTGGTTCTCCCCGCTCAAGCGCGCCCTCGACGGCTTCATCGACGAGGCAAGCCGGCACGTCACCGGCGACATCCGGATGACCCTGCACGGCGGCCGCGCCGTCGTCACAGGGCGGAAGTCCGGCGCGTCCCTCTACGACTTCAACCTCGCGACCTACGACTCGGGCGATACGTTCGACCAGTCCAAGGCGCAGGGCTTCATCGAGATCTTCGGTCTGTCCTCGAAGATCGCCGCCAAGCGGGACCTGGCGTAACGGCGATCGCGTAGCCATCCTCGTATCGCGTAACCATCCTCATCAAGGAGCACGTGCAAGTGAGCAACAACAACGGCGGTGACGTCCGGCTCTGGGGCGGCCGGTTCGCGGACGGCCCGGCGGAGGCCCTGGCCAAGCTGTCGGCATCGGTCCACTTCGACTGGCGCCTCGCGCCGTACGACATCGCCGGTTCCCGCGCCCACGCGCGCGTGCTGCACAAGGCGGGGCTGCTCACCGAGGACGAGCTGACGCGCATGCTGGCCGGGCTCGACAAGCTTGAGGCCGATGTCGCCGACGGCTCGTTCGTCGGCACCATCGCCGACGAGGACGTGCACACCGCCCTGGAGCGCGGCCTGCTCGAGCGGCTCGGCCCGGATCTCGGCGGCAAGCTGCGCGCGGGGCGGTCGCGGAACGACCAGGTGGCGACGCTCTTCCGGATGTATCTGCGGGACCACGCCCGGATCATCGGCGGCCTGATCGCCGACCTCCAGGGCGCGCTCGTCGGCCTCGCCGAGGCGCACCCGGACGTCGCCATGCCGGGGCGCACGCACCTCCAGCACGCCCAGCCGGTGCTCTTCGCCCACCACGTCCTCGCGCACGTCCAGTCCCTCTCGCGGGACGCCGAGCGGCTGCGGCAGTGGGACGCGCGGACGGCCGTTTCGCCGTACGGCTCGGGAGCGCTCGCCGGATCGTCCCTCGGCCTCGACCCGGAGGCGGTCGCCAAGGACCTCGGCTTCGAGCACGGCAGCTCGGGCAACTCCATCGACGGGACGGCATCCCGGGACTTCGCGGCGGAGTTCGCCTTCATCACCGCGATGATCGGCGTGAACCTCTCCCGGATCGCGGAGGAGATCATCCTCTGGAACACGAAGGAGTTCTCCTTCGTCACCCTCCACGACGCCTTCTCGACCGGCTCGTCGATCATGCCGCAGAAGAAGAACCCGGACATCGCGGAGCTGGCGCGCGGCAAGTCGGGGCGTCTGATCGGCAACCTCACCGGGCTGATGGCGACGCTCAAGGCGCTGCCGCTCGCGTACAACCGCGACCTCCAGGAGGACAAGGAGCCGGTCTTCGACTCCTGCGACCAGCTGGAGGTCCTGCTCCCCGCCTTCACCGGCATGATGGCCACGCTCACCGTGCACCGCGAGCGCATGGAGGAGCTGGCCCCGGCCGGCTTCTCGCTCGCCACGGACATCGCCGAGTGGCTGGTCAAGCAGGGTGTGCCGTTCCGTGTCGCGCACGAGGTGGCCGGTGAGTGCGTCAAGGAGTGCGAGGCGCACGGCATCGAGCTCGACCAGCTGACGGACGAGCAGTTCGCCAAGATCTCCGAGCACCTCACCCCCGAGGTGCGCACCGTCCTGAACGTCCCCGGCGCCCTGGCTTCGCGCAGCGGCCGCGGCGGCACCGCGCCCTCGGCCGTCGCCGTCCAGCTCGCCGAGGTCAAGGCCGATCTGACGGTTCAGCAGGAGTGGGCCGCGGCGCGTAAGTGACGCCGCCGCAGCGCGTGCCGCGTTGACGTGGGCATCGCGGGTTACGTTGGTCGCCATCCGCAAGGAGCCGACCGAACGGAGCCCGCGATGCCCTTCGCACGTCTGGCCGCAGCGACCACCCCCACCGCCCACATCGGGTTCGGCCTCGCCGCCGTCGGCAGGCCCGGCTACATCACGCTCGGCCGCGACGCCGACCTGCCGCCTTCGCGCAGCGTCGAGGCCCTGCGCGAGCGCTCCCTCGAACTCCTCGACGCCGCCTACGCGTCGGGGGTCCGCTACTTCGACGTGGCGCGCTCCTACGGCCGCTCCGAGGAGTTCCTCGCCGACTGGCTGCACGCAAGGCCCGACATCCGGGACGTCGTCGTCGGCAGCAAGTGGGGGTACACGTACACGGCCGCCTGGCACACCCAGGTGGACGGGCCGCACGAGGTCAAGGACCACAGCGTCGCCGCGTACGTCCGTCAGCGCGAGGAGAGCGCCGAACTGCTCGGCGACCGGCTCGACCTCTACCAGATCCACTCCGTCACGCCCGAGAGCCCGGCCCTCACCGACAAGGACCTGCACGCCAGGCTCGCCGAACTGGCGGCCGACGGCGTGACGGTGGGCCTCTCGGTGAGCGGCCCGGAGCAGGCCGCCGCGATCCGCGCCGCGCTCGCCGTGACCGTCGACGGCGAGCCCCTCTTCCGTACCGTCCAGGCCACGTACAACGCCCTGGAGACCTCGGCGGAAGCCGCGCTCGCCGAGGCGCATGACGCGGGGCTCACCGTCCTGGTCAAGGAAGGCATGGCCAACGGTCGCCTCGCGGGGGAGCACGCACCGGCGGCCCTGCGCGAGGTCGCCGAGGCGACCGGGCTCGGCTGCGACGCGGTGGCCCTCGCCCTGGTGCTGCGCAAGCCGTGGGTGGGCGTCGTCCTCTCCGGGGCGGCCACCCCCGTACAGCTCGTCTCCAATCTGCACGCGGCGGCCGTCGACCTCGACGCGGACCAGCTGGAGCGGCTCGCGGGGCTCGTGGAGGAGCCGGCGGCGTACTGGGAGCGGCGCGGGCAGCTGCCCTGGAGCTGACCGACCTCGGCTCGACCCCACCGGTGACCCCTCGCCGGTGAGAGCCGCGCATATCTCGTGAGACAAATCTGTCTCACACGGTCTATGCTTGTCTCATGTCAGTCGATCGCGACCAGGTGCTGCGCAGCGCCGCGGCGCTCCTCACCCGCAAAGGCTCCGCCACGATGGACGAGGTGGCCCGCGCGGCGGGGATCAGCCGAGCCACGCTGCACCGGCATTTCGCCGGGCGCGACGCCCTCGTACGAGCCCTCGAAGAGCTCGGGATCCAGGAGTTCGAGGCGGCCATCGACGCGGCCCGGCTCGGGGAGGGGAGCGCGGCGGACGCGGTGCGCCGGCTCGTCAAGGAGATCGAGCCCGCGGCGGGACTGCTCGCGTTCCTCGTCACCGAGAACCAGCTCTTCGAGGGCGAAGAGCAGCACGAGGGCTGGGCCCGCCTCGACGCCTATGTGGCCGCGCTCTTCCGGCGCGGCCAGGAGGACGGCGAGTTCCGCATCGACCTGACCCCCGTGTGGCTCACAGAGGCGCTGTACGGACTGATCGGCTCGGGCGCCTGGGCCGTACTGGACGGCCGCGTGGCCGCCAAGGACTTCTCATACATGATCGCCGAGCTGCTGATCGGCGGCGCGCAACGGAGAGTGGAATCATGACCAGCACCCAACAGCGGACCTCCCAGGCGGAGGTGGAGCGCAGTCCCGGGCGTTGGCTCGCGCTCGCCGTACTGGTGCTCGCCGTGCTCCTCGTCGCCGTCGACGCGACCGTCCTCGGTCTCGCGACGCCGTACATCAGCGAGGACCTCGAACCGACCGGTACGCAGCTGCTGTGGATCGGCGACATCTACTCGTTCGTCATCGCCGGTCTGCTCGTCTCCATGGGCAGCCTC
Organism: Streptomyces sp. NBC_01381; assembly: GCF_026340305.1. NCBI lineage: Bacteria > Bacillati > Actinomycetota > Actinomycetes > Kitasatosporales > Streptomycetaceae > Streptomyces > Streptomyces sp. NBC_01381. The sequence continues at coordinate 3,879,060 of NZ_JAPEPI010000001.1, forward strand.
GGCGACCGCATCGGCCGCAAGAAGCTGCTGCTGACCGGAGCGGTCGCCTTCGGCGCGGTCTCGGTGCTCAACGCCTATGCGACCTCGCCCGAAATGCTCATGCTGGCACGGGCGTTGCTCGGTGTCGCGGGTGCGACGCTGATGCCGTCCACGCTCGCGCTGATCCGGAACATCTTCCACGACCCGCGCGAGCGCAGCCTCGCGGTCGGCATCTGGGGCGCCATGGCGTCGGCCGGTGCCGCCGTCGGCCCGGTCGTCGGCGGTTTCCTGCTCGAACACTTCTGGTGGGGCTCGGTCTTCCTGATCAACCTGCCGGTGATGGCCGTCCTGGTCCTGGTCGGCATCAAGTTCCTGCCAGAGTCGAAGAACCCGGCGCCGGGTCCCTGGGACCTGATCAGCGTCGTGCTCTCGCTCATCGGCATGATCGCCATCGTGTACGCCATCAAGGAGGCGGCGGCGCACGGCATCCGCTGGGACGTCGGGGTGGCGGGCCTGCTCGGCGTGACCGCGCTGACCTGGTTCGTGCGACGCCAGCTCACGCTGACCGCGCCGCTCCTGGACATGCGGCTGTTCCGCAACCGCGGCTTCTCAGCGGCGGTGCTCGCCGATCTGCTGACCATCCTCGGCCTGTCCGGCCTGGTCTTCTTCCTCTCCCAGTTCCTGCAACTGGTGCAGGGGAGGCCGCCGTTCGAGGCGGGCCTCGCCGAACTGCCCGCCGCGGTGGGCGCGGTGGGCGCCGGTCTGATCGCGGGCATGGTCGCGCGGCGGTTCTCCGTCCGCGTGGTGGTCGCGGGCGGACTCGCGGCGGTCGGCGTCGCGCTCGCGGCGCTCACCACCCTGAGCCAGTCCACCGGCTATCCGATCCTGGGAGCTCTGCTCCTGATCGTCGGCATCGGCGCGGGCTTCTCGTTCACGGTGACCGCCGACGTCATCCTCTCCGGCGTTCCGAAGGAGCAGGCCGGCGCGGCCTCCGCGGTCTCGGAGACCGCGTACGAACTGGGCGCGGCGCTGGGTATCGCGTTGCTCGGCACCATTGTGACCGGGGTGTACCGGGACTTCACCGCCCCGGCCGGCACCCCGCCCGAGGTGGCTTCGGCCGCGCACGAGTCACTGGGCGGCGCGGTCGAATCGGTGGCGGGGCTTCCGGCCCAGCAGTCCCAGGAGCTGTTGGCCTCGGCGCAGGAGGCCTTTGTCGACGGGCTGCGCTTGGCCGCCGGGGTCGGCGCGGCGGTGCTGCTGGCGACTGCGGTGGCGGCGTGGTTCCTCTTGAAGGGCTCGAAGCTGGAGGACGGCGTGGAGCACTGAGAGGAGCGCCCCGGAGGGGCGCGGGGAACTGCGCGACCAGCCACATGCGGCCCGCAGGCGAAGGCAGAAGCTACGCAGCTTTCGCCTTCGTGGCGTACATGTCCACGTACTCCTGACCGGACAGCTGCATGACCTCCGTCATCACGGAGTCCGTCACCGCCCGCAGCACATAGCGGTCGCGGTCCATGCCCTCGTAGCGGGAGAACTCCATCGGCTCGCCGAAGCGGACCGTCACCCGGCCGGGCCGGGGGAGTCCCTTGCCGCCGGGCTGGAGCTTGTCCGTGCCGATCATCGCGAAGGGGACGACGGGCGCGCCGGTCATCAGGGTGAGGCGCGCGATGCCCGTGCGGCCGCGGTACAGGCGGCCGTCGGGGGAACGGGTGCCCTCCGGGTAGATGCCGAAGAGCTTGCCCTCCTCAAGCACGCGCCGCCCCGTCATCAGCGCCGCGACACCGCCGTGGCCGCCGTCGCGGTCCACGGGGATCATTCCGGAGCCGGTGAAGAACCAGGCCATCAGGCGGCCCTTGAGCCCCTTGCCCGTGACGTACTCGTCCTTGCCGATGAAGAACACCGGACGCGGGCACACCAGAGGCATGATCATCGAGTCGATGAACGTGAGGTGGTTTCCGGCCATGATGACCGGACCGGTGCCCGGAATGTTCTCGGCGCCTTCCACCCGTGGGCGGAACATCAGACGCAAGATCGGTCCGAGTACTGCCTTGATGAGCGCGAGACGGGACAACGGGCCCTCCGGTGTCAACGGGTCGACGACGAGTATGTGCAGGTGAGGACGATACTCGCGGGTCCCCGCTCTCCGCACATCGGGTTCATGCACTCGATACGCAGAGTTGACCTGAGTTTGCGTGGTGTTGCCCTTGGAACGTCCTCCCTGGGGCGACCGTATCCCCGTGGGGCACAAGTGGCGCGTACTAGTGGTCCTTGTCACGCGCCGCAGTCACCCGCAGCCATGACGTGACGGGCCCCGCACACCAGTGGCCATCCCGCATCACCCTTCCGTTCGGCCCAGGGTCTCCCATCCGTCACGCGGCGGCACCTACGATCGTGCCGCTTTGTCAGGTGCAAGGCAGCACATCGGGAGGAGCGCTCAATGGCTACGCAGAAGTCGAGGCAGTCGGGGTCGGGGGAGCAGCGGCCGGGGCGGCGCGCGGTGCTCGGGGCGGCGGTGCTCGGGGCGGGCACGGCCGTCGTGGGGCTGCCCGGCGTGGCGAGAGCCGACGCGAAGCACGGACACGGGGGTTACAAGACCCTGCCGGTGCCGACGATCGTCGCGCACCGCGGTACCAGCGGGTACCGCCCCGAGCACACGCTCGGCTCGTACCAGCTCGCCCTCGACATGGGCGCCCACGTCATCGAGCAGGACGTCGTGCCCACCAAGGACGGCCATCTCGTATGCCGTCACGAGAACGACATCACCGCGACGACGGATGTCTCGGCGCACCCCGAGTTCGCGTCCCGCAAGACCACCAAGTCCGTGGACGGCACCTCGTTCACGGGCTGGTTCACCGAGGACTTCACGCTCGCCGAGCTGAAGACGCTGCGCGCCAAGGAGCGCATCCCGGGCACCCGCCAGCGCAACACGCTCTACGACGGCCGCTGGGACGTGCCCACCCTGGAAGAGGTCTTCCAGTGGGCCGACAAGCAGGGGCGCAAGCACGGCAAGCAGATCTGGCTGCACATCGAGACCAAGCACCCCACGTACTTCCGCAAGCTGGGCCTCGGCCTGGAGGAGCCGCTCGCCAAGCTCCTGCGCAAGTACGGCCGGCACAAGAAGGACGCGCCGAACTTCCTGCAGTCCTTCGAGCCGAGCAGCATCCAGCGCCTGAACAAGCTGGTCGACGCGCCGCTGGTGGTGCTCCTGTCCACCGCGGCCTCCCGCCCCTGGGACTTCGTCGAGGCGGGCGACCCGCGCACCGTCGCCGATCTCATCAAGCCCGATGGCCTCAAGTGGATGGCGTCGTACGCACAGGGCATCGGCCCCACCCTCGACCTCGTCATCCCGAAGAACCCGGACGGCAGCCTCGGCACCCCGTCCACGCTGGTCAAGGACGCGCACGCGGCGGGCCTTGTCCTGCACCCGTACACGATGCGCAACGAGAACACCTTCCTGCCCACGAACTTCAAGAAGGGCACCGACCCGGCCGCCTACGGCGACGCCTTCGGTGCCTTCAAGGCGTACTTCGAGACGGGCATCGACGGCATCTTCTCGGACAACCCGGACACCGCGCTGCTCGCGGCCGCCGACTTCGTCAACAGCTGATCGCCCGGCCCCGGTTGGGGTGAGAGACGGCCGCTCCGGCAACCTGCCGCCGGGGCGGCCGCGTCACGGCGGGCATGACCACCCAGCTCATCCCCGCACTGCGTCCGCTCCTCGCCGCCGAGGCGTCCGCCGCCGCCCTCGGCTCCGGCGCAGACCCCGGTGACCTCGAACAGGCCGTCTGGCTGCGCCTCCTGGAGCGGATGGACGCCGACGGCCCACCCGCCGACCCGGCCACCTGGCTGCGCGGCGCCGTCGCCGCCGAGGCGCGGCGCAGCCGGCGTACGGCGGAGCGCGAGGTGCGGTACGCGACCGAACCCGCCGACGACATCGAGTGCGGCCCCGAGCAGCGCGCCCTGCGGGCCGACCGGGACCGCACCCTGTACGCGGCGGTCCGCAGGCTGCCAGGACGCTGCCCCGGCCTCATGGCGGCACTCCTGTCCCCCGAGGACCTCACTTACCGGGAGATCGCAGGCGAGTTGGGAATGTCACAGGGCAGTCTGGGGCCGGAACGTTCCCGATGCCTGGGATGCCTGCGCAGAATGCTCGCGGCGGAGGTTGCAGCTCCTGAACCGCGGGGAAAGGAGCGTTAGACAACCGGCGGAGCAGGTGAGCGGGAGGCATGCACACATGGGCATGAGTGTGACGATCTCGGCGGCGGACGGACAGGACGCCGAGAAGATCCTCAAACTGCAGTACCTGTGCTACCAGAGCGAGGCCGAGCTGTACGGCGACTACTCCATCGAGCCGCTCACGCAGACCCTCGACTCCATCAAGGCCGAACTGGCCACGGGCGACGTCCTGGTGGCGCGGCTCGGCGACGAAGTGGTGGCTTCCGTGCGCGGCACGGTCGACCCCGACGGCACGGCGCGGATCAACAAGCTCATCGTCCATCCCCGGATGCAGCGGCACGGCCTGGGCGGCCGGCTCCTGGAGGCGATAGAGCAGCGGCTCGGCGCGGGCGGCAGCACCAAGTGCTTCCAGCTCTTCACCGGGCACCGCAGCGAGCAGAACCTGCAGCTCTACCGCAAGCACGGCTACACCGCGGTGGGCACCCGGCGGGTCAACGAACGCCTGACGCTGGTCACGCTCTCCAAGGACGCGGAGGCCAACACCTACGTCGCTAGCGCGTAGCCCTGCGCGCCTTGTTCAGCCAGAATATGGCGGTGACCGGCAGGATCACCGGGATGAAGAGATAGCCCATGCCGAAGTCCGACCAGACCGTCGCGTCGGGGAAGGCGGACGGCTCGACGAGCGTCCACGTGCCCACGGCGAGGACGCCCACCAGCTCGGCGGCGCAGCACACCAGCGCCGCCCTGCGGGCCTTCTCGCCGCCACGGACCAGCGAGTACGTGATGAAGCCGTAGACGAGCCCGGCGATCGCGGACAGCGTGTACGCGAGCGGGGCCTTGTCGAAGTCCGACGAGATCTGCACGGCGGAGCGCGACATGGCGCCGACGACCATCACGCCGTACAGCCAGACCAGGAGGATGCCGGGTCCGGCGATGAGCTTCTGGCGGGCCGGAGCCGCCCCGTCCTTGTCGGGCTCGGTCACCGCCACCTCAGCCTCCCCAGATGTCGTAGAGCCGCACTTCGAGCACGGCGAGGACCACGCCACCGGCGGCGACGGTGATCGAGCCCCAACGGGTGCGCTCCGCAAGCGACATGAAGCCCGCCGCCGGGATGCAGGCGAACGAACCGATCAGATACGCCACGAAGATCGTCGTGCCCTGTGCGGGCTCCTCGCCGCGGGCCAGCTGGACGATGCCGACGATCAGCTGGACGGTGGCGAGCAAGGTCACCACGCCCATCCCGATGAAGTGCCAGTCCTTGGTCGGCTGGTCCCGGTAGGCGGCGAAACCGCACCACGCGGCGAGCGCGAGCGCGGCCACCGAGGTCGCGATCGTCAGGGCAACAAGCATGCCGTCGACTTTATTACGGGCCCTTCGACCCGATGCGCCCGCCCCAGGGGTGCCCCTTAGGCTCGGACACCATGAAGATCCAGGCTGAAGCGCTCTTGTTCGACAACGACGGAACCCTCATCTCCTCCATGGAGTCGGTGTACCGCTGCTGGACGCGCCTGGCGCAGGAGTACGGGATCACCGCCGAGGAATTCGCGCGGGTCGAGCTGCACGGCAGGCCCGCCGCCGAGATCATCGCCGATCTGCTGCCCGCCGAGCGCGTGGCCGAGGCCGTGCTGCGCATAGAGGAGCTCGAAGTCTCGGACGTCGCCGGCGGCGTCGTCCTGCTGCCCGGCACCCGCGAGCTCCTCGAGTCGCTGCCCCCGGAGCGCTGGGCTGTAGTCACCTCCGCCGGGCGCCGCCTCGCCGAGGCCCGGCTCGCGGAGGTCGGCATCCGCCCGAAGATGCTCATAGCCGCCGACGACATCACGCGCGGCAAGCCCGACCCGGAGCCCTTCCTGCTCGCCGCACGGAAGCTGGGCGTCGATCCGGCGCGCTGCGTGGTGTTCGAGGACGCGCCCGCCGGTCTCACGGCGGGGCGCGCGGCCGGCATGACGACCGTGGCCTTGACCACAACGCACCAGGCCCACGAGCTCTCCGCGGACGTCCTCGTCAAGGACCTCTCGGGCGTGTCCGCGCAGGCCATCGCGGGTGGCGTGGAGATCACCACCCAGGACTGAGCACAGGACCGCCGGTGTCCGCGCCTGTCCACCGGCTGTCCGTATACCGGACAGCGGTGGCGGGCGGCGAGCGCACGCGTGTTTTACTTGTCCGCATGACCACGACGAGCTACCGCAGCCCTGCGACCGAGGCGATCACGACGCCCGGTGCTCGTTGTATGTGTCGAATGTGCGCCTTCTGAGGGCCCCCGCACCACCCCTGAGCCTCGCGCCCCGAAGCGAAGCCGCTGTGCCACGCCCCTACGCGACGTACGCCCGATGTACATGACGTAGGAAGCGAGCCTGCCCCGCGCACACGTCCTCCGGTTCTTTTCGCCACCGCGAGAAACCGTGCCGCGTTCCCCACGAATGCCCCGTGCCCGGCTCCACCCGGCCGCGCACTCGACAGTGACGGAAACCCCTGTGATCACCACTTCCGGCCTCACCAAGGTCTACCGCTCACGCGGTCGTGAAGTAACTGCTCTCGACGGCGTCGATCTGCACGTCCGCGAAGGCGAGGTGTACGGCGTCATCGGCCAGTCAGGCGCCGGTAAATCCTCGCTGATCCGCTGTGTCAACCTCCTTGAGCGTCCCACCGCCGGCACCGTGACGGTGGCCGGCCAGGACCTCACCGCGCTCGCCGGCCGCGGGAGCCGCGCGAGCAAGGACCTGCGCCGCGCCCGCAGCCGCATCGGCATGGTCTTCCAGCACTTCAACCTGCTGTCCTCGCGCACCGTGCAGGACAACGTCGAACTGCCCCTGGAGATCCTCGGCCTCAGCGGCGCCGAGCGCTCCCACAAGGCCCTTGAACTGCTCGACCTGGTCGGCCTCGCCGACAAGGCCAAGTCCTACCCGGCGCAGCTCTCCGGCGGTCAGAAGCAGCGCGTCGGCATCGCCCGCGCGCTCGCCGGCGACCCGAAGGTGCTGCTCTCCGACGAGGCGACGAGCGCCCTCGACCCGGAGACCACCCGCTCCATCCTCCAGCTCCTTCGCGACCTCAACCGGCAGCTCGGCCTGACCGTCCTGCTGATCACGCACGAGATGGACGTCGTCAAGAGCGTCTGCGACTCCGCGGCCCTCATGGAGCGCGGACAGATCGTCGAGTCCGGCACCGTCACCGAACTGCTCGCGACGCCCGGCTCCCAGCTGGCCGCCGCGCTCTTCCCGGTCAGCGGCGACGCCACGGGCGAGGACCGCACCGTCGTCGACGTGACCTTCCACGGCGAGGCCGCGACCCAGCCGGTCATCTCCCAGCTCTCGCGCACGTACAACATCGACATCTCGATCCTCGGCGCCGCGATGGACACCGTCGCGGGCCGGCAGGTCGGCCGCATGCGCATCGAACTGCCGGGACGCTTCGAGGAGAACGTCGTCCCGATCGGCTTCCTGCGCGAACAGGGCCTTCAGGTCGAGGTCGCCGGACATGAAGCGCCTGTACCGCAGGACGCCACGCTGCTGGTCAAGGAAGGTGCCAAGTGACCTGGTCGGAGACGCAGCCCCTGCTGGAGCAGGCCTGTTGGGACACCCTCTACATGGTCGGCTGGTCGACGCTGATAGCCGTCGTCGCCGGACTGCCGCTCGGCATCCTGCTCGTCCTCACCGAGCGCGGCGGTCTCCTGCAGAACGCCTTCCTCAACAAGGCGATCGGGCAGATCGTGAACATCGTCCGCTCGATGCCCTTCATCATCCTCATGGTCGCGCTGATGGGCTTCACGCGCTGGATCGTCGGGACCACGATCGGCCGCGAGGCCGCCCTGGTGCCGCTCGCCATCGGCGCCATCCCGTTCTTCGCGCGGCTCGTCGAGACCTCGATCCGTGAGGTCGACGGCGGGCTCGTCGAGGCCGTCCAGTCGATGGGCGGCTCCACCTGGACCGTCGTACGCAAGGTCCTCGTCCCGGAGTCGCTGCCCTCGCTGATCGCGGGCGCCACCACCACGATCGTCGCCCTCATCGGCTACTCCGCGATGGCGGGCACGGTCGGCGGCGGCGGCCTCGGCGACCTCGCGCTGCGCTACGGCTACCAGCGCTTCGAGACCGAGCTGATGTGGATCACCGTGGCGATCCTCGCCGTGGTCATCTCGATCATCCAGTTCGCGGGCGACTACGCGGCCCGCAGCCTGCACCAGCGAGGCGGCAAATCCGGCGCGGCGCCGCGGCTGCGCTTCCTCAAGGTCGCACCCTCGAAGGCTTCCTGAAACTGACGCTCCCGAAGGCTTCCTGAACCCACCCCGCACACCCACGCGGGGCTGCACCACACAGCACCATCCATGGAGAAAGGCACTTTTCGTGCGTAACACCGCCAAGATCACCACCGCTGTCCTCGCCACCGGAGCCCTCACCCTCGGGCTCTCCGCCTGCGGCTCCGACAAGGACTCCGCCGGCGACAAGGACGGCAAGCTCGTCGTCGCCGCGACCCCGACGCCGCAGGGCGAGATCCTGGACTACGTCCAGAAGAACCTCGCCAAGAAGGCGGGCCTCGACCTCGAGGTCAAGGAGTTCACCGACTACGTCACGCCGAACACCGCCGTCCAGCAGGGCGAGGTCTTCGCGAACTACTTCCAGCACAAGCCGTACCTCGACGACTTCAACAAGAAGAACGGCACGGACATCGTGCCCGTCCCCGGGGCCACGGTTCACCTGGAGCCGCTCGGCGTGTACTCCAAGAACCTCAAGAAGCTCGGTGACCTGAAGGACGGCGCCACCGTCGCCGTCCCGAACGACACCACCAACGAGGCCCGCGCGCTCAAGCTCCTCGCGGACAACGGCCTCATCGAGCTCAAGAAGGGCGTCGGCTACGAGGCCACCCCCAAGGACATCGCCAAGAACCCCAAGAACATCAAGTTCAAGGAGCTCGAGGCCCCCACGCTGCCGCGCAGCCTGGGTGACGTCGACGCCGCGGTGATCAACGGCAACTACGCCCTGGAGGCCAAGCCCGCGCTCAGCCCCGCCAAGGACGCCCTCGTCGCCGAGAAGGCCAAGGACAACCCCTACGGCAACTTCCTCGCCGTGAAGAAGGGCGACGAGAACGACCCGCGCGTGAAGAAGCTCGCCAAGCTCCTCACCTCGCCCGAGGTCAAGAAGTTCATCGACGACAAGTACGACGGCGCCGTCGTCGCGGCGTTCTGATCATGCGTACGCCCGTCATAGCCGCCGCGGCCGGGGCGCTCGCCCTGTCGCTCGGCCTGACCGCCTGCGGCTCCGAGTCGGGCTCGGGAGGCGGCGACGGCGACACGCTCGTCGTCGGCGCCACCCCGACCCCGGCCGGCGAAGTCCTCACGTACATCAAGGACAACCTCGCGAAGAAGGAGGGACTCGACCTCCGGATCACGGAGTTCACCGACTACGTCGCACCGAACACCGCGCTCCAGGAAGGGTCCCTCGACGCCAACCTCTACCAGCACGCCCCGTACTTGAAGGACTTCAACGAGTCCAAGAAGACGGATCTCGCGCCGGTGACCGAGGTCTATCTGCCGCCGATGGGGGTGTACGCGAAGAAGACGAAGGACGTCGCCGACCTGCCGGCCGGTGCGACCGTCGCCGTTCCCAACGACACCACCAACGAGGGCAGGGCGCTGCAACTCCTCGCGTCCAAGGGCGTCATCGGGCTCAAGAAGGGCGTCGGCGGCACCGCGACGCCCCAGGACATCACGTCCAACCCGAAGAAACTCACCATCAAGCCGTTGGAGCCCGCCCAGTTGCCGCGTTCCCTGGAGGACGTCGACGCCGCGGTCATCAACAACAACTACGCCCTCGACGCCGACTTGAGCCCCAAGAAGGACGCCATCCTTCTGGAGTCGCCCAAGGACAACCCGTACAACAACGTGCTCGCCGTCAAGAAGGGCGACGAGGACGATCCACGGGTCAAGAAGCTGGCCAAGCTGCTCACTTCACCCGAGGTGAAGCAGTTCATCGAGGACAAGTACAAGGGCTCCGTCCTGCCCGTCGCAGCGAGCTGACGCACAGTCGGTTTCCGCCCTCACCACGGGGTCCTCTCCTGATGAAGGAGCGGACCCCGTGGTGCGTCTGCGCGGCGACATGCTGCATGCTGGGCTCTTCAGCAGGCCCGAGGGTTCCAGGTTACGGAGCAGCGCATGACTACCACCTTCCCCGACATCTCCATCAGCACGGAGCGGTTGGTGCTGCGCCCGTTCGAGGACGCCGACGTCTCCGCGTACGCGGAGATGATGAACGACGAGATGGTCACCGCCTGGACGTCCGTGCCCCAGCCCTACACCGAGGCCGACGCCCGCGACTGGATCACCCGCCTCGCGCCCGCCGAGCGCACCGAGGGCCGCGGCATCGTCCTCGCCGTCACCGAGTTCCTCACCCAGCGCCTGGTCGGCATCGTGCAACTGCGGGACACCGACTGGCGGGTGCGCTCCAGCGAACTCAGTTACGTCATAGCTCCCTGGGCCCGCGGCGAGGGCTACGCCTCGGAGGCGGCGCTCGCCACCGCCCAGTGGCTCTTCAACGACCAGCGCTTCGAGCGCATCGAGCTGCGCACCGCCGCCGACAACACCGCCGCCCAGCAGGTCGCGCAGAAGATCGGCTGCATCAGCGAGGGCGTCCTGCGGGGCGCCTGGATAGCGCGTACGAGGAACGGCGGCGATCCGTTCGGCGGCTGGCTCGACGTCCGTACCGACCTCATCGTGTGGAGCCTGCTCCCCGAGGACCTGGAGGGCGTCGGCGAGCAGCTCGCGGACAGCGGGTTCAGCGCGTTCTCCGACTGGAACTGACCCCTCGGCCACCGCCGGATCCCACCAGGTACGCTCGCCCCTGGCCGCAGGCGCGGTTGCCCCCTGCACCTAACCGGCCCGCACTGCCGACCCGCGAGAACCCAGGAGACCGACGAAGATGGCCGACCGCGTCACGGTGATCGGCTGGGACGGCTCGCCGCTGACCGCCGCCGCGCGCTCGGCGCTCGGCGCCGCCACCCTCGTCGCGGGCGCCGCCCACCACCTGGCGCTCGCCGAAGTGCCCGCGGCCGCCGAAAGGATCCGCCTGGGCAGCGTGAGCCTGGCAGCCCGCCGCATCGCCGCCCACCGCGGCACCGCCGTGGTCCTCGCCGACGGCGACCCCGGCTTCTTCGGCGTCGTACGCACCCTGCGCGCCCCCGAATTCGGCCTCGAGGTCGAGGTCGTGCCCGCCGTCTCCGCCGTCGCCCAGGCCTTCGCCCGCGCCGGGATGCCCTGGGACGACGCCCAGGTCGTCGTCGCCCACCCGCGCACCCTGCGCCGGGCCGTGAACGTCTGCCGCGCGCACACCAAGGTCGCCGTCCTCACCTCGCCCGGCGCGGGCCCCGCCGAGCTCGGCCTGCTCCTCCAGGGTGTCCACCGCACCTTCGTGATCTGCGAGGAGCTCGGCACCGAGCGCGAACAGGTCACCGTCCTCACCTCGGACAAGGCCGCCGACCACACCTGGCGCGACCCGAACGTCGTGATCGTCATAGGCGGCCCGGTCGCCGCGTCCGACACCGGCTGGATCGCCGGACGCGACCCGGGCACCCCGCGCGGCTGGGCGCTGCCCGCATCCGCGTACGGCGGCGACGCCCAGCTCGGCGAGGGCGAGAGCGACCGTCTCCGGGCCGCCCAACTCGCCCGCATCGGGCCGCGCGTGGGCGACCTCGTCTGGGACATCGGCTGCGGCAGCGGCGCCTTCACCGCGGAGGCCGCCCGGTTCGGCGCCGCGGTCATCGCCGTCGACCGCGACCCCGACGCCTGCGCCCGCACCACGGCCATTTCCCGCCATTTCGGCGTACAGCCGCAGATCGTGCACGGCACGGCCCCGCACATCCTCGAAGACCTGCCCGAACCCGATGTCGTACGCGTCGGGGGCGGGGGAGCCGCGGTGGTCTCCGCCGTCGCCGACCGCCGCCCCGCGCGCATCGTGACGCACGCGTCGACGCGCGACCAGGCCGAACTCATCGGCAGGGACCTGACGGAGCACGGATACGTCGTGGAGTGCGCCCTGCTGCAGTCCGTCGAGCTCGACACGCGCGCGTGGACGGAGCGGGAGCGGACGGTCGTCTTCGTCCTCTCCGGACAGTTGGCCGATCGCGCCCCGTGACCCTGCCACCGCAGGGCGCGAGGTAGGCTGGCCGATCGTTGTACCGCACCAGGGTGTCCGGCAAATAGTTGGTCAATGTCCGGAAAGCTCGCCCGTTTTGGGGGGTGTGTGGTACGGCATGACCGGAGGGCGCGCAACGTGGCGCAGTCCACAGCGGGCCGTTGCGGATCAAGCTGCCATGACGGCAGGCCGACCGGGACAATGCCTGTTGTCCGTACGCGGTTCGTGCCGCGCGGCGCGCACGCTCGTTGAGAATGACGGGCGGTTGGTGCGCCGCTCCGGGCAATGGGGCTTCCCCGGCCGAAGGCCGATGGGTGGTCGAAGAAGCACTAACCGATGGGCGAGGGGTTAAGCATGACCGACACCGGCCAGGTCCCGGCCGAGGGACTGCCGGAGAACGCAGGCTTGGTGGAGCAGCCGGGCGTCGCCGCCCCGGGTGCGTACACCTACCTCGACCCCTCCGAGAATCCCGCCGAGGGCGTCGCCTCCGCCGAGGACGACGACCTGCTCCTGATGCCGGGCGCGCAGGGCGCCTGGAGCGAGGCGCAGCCGGCACCGCAGCAGCCGCAGGCCGCCGCGTACGCCGTCGCCCCGCAGGGGAGCGGTCAGCAGCCTGTGGCAGCCGATCCGTCCCTGGGTGGCCAGCCCGTGGCCGCGCAGCCGCAGAGCGCGCAGCCGCAGGCCGCGCACCAGCCGGGACCGCACGAGACGGCGGGCCGTGACAGCGGCTCGGTCGATCTGAACGGCGTCCAGCTGCCCGGCGCGACGGGCCCCGTGCCCGCCTCGCACGCCGGTCCCGCCCGCCGCCCGCTGCACCGGGGTCCTTCGGGCCCCGCCGTGCCCGACGGCACGGGCAGCCCCGTACGTTCGCTCGCCGACCGCGGGCCCGCCGGTGCGCCGCAGCACGCCGTGCCCGCGCGGCATGCGGGGCCGCCGACCGTCGGCCCCGAGTACCTCGACATCCCGCGCGACGGCGAGGGGATACTGCCGGGTCCGCAGCTCGGCGAGATCCCGCCGCAGGGGGCGACGCCGTGGACGCCGCAGCCTCAGGCCGAGCAGTTCGCGCAGCCTGCGCAGCAAGGGCAGCCGGTCGCACCAGCAGAAACGGTCGTCCCGGACGCCACACCCGCACCTCAGAACACACAGCCCACACCGGACGCACAGGTCGCGCAGGACGCACAGGTCCCGCAGAGCACGCCGGACGTACTCGCGCCCGAGGCCCCGCAGCCCGCACCGGCCGCCGCCGAGCTGCCCGAACCCACGCCCGCCGCAACGCCCGTCGCCGGCACCCCCGCAGCCGCTTTCCCGCAGGCCGCGGACGGCGGTGAGCCCGCGTTCGCCGCCGAGGCGCTGGACGTCCCGGGTGCGCAGGACGCCGATCAGCTGTCGGCCACCGGCCAGGCCGTGCTGCCGCCGGTCGTGGACCAGCAGGTACCCGTGCCGGAGGCGAGCCAGGAGTTCCCGCTCGCCCCCGACGACGCGCAGTTGTCAGCCGTGGGCGTGCCCGCCCACGAGGCTGCCGCCGGTCAGCAGCAGTTCGCCGTGGCCGCCGCGCAGCCCTGGGCGGACGCACCGGTTCCGGGCGACGGGCACCTCCCGCACGCCGGGCAGGGCCCGCAGATCCCGCAGGCCGTCCAGCACACGGACGCCCCGATGGCCCCCACGCCCGCGCCGCTCGGCCAGTTCGTGCCGGTCGAGGGCTCGGTACCGATGACGCCGCACCTCGCACCGACGCCTCCGCATCCGCACCCGGTGGCCGTGCCCCCGGAGCCCTTCGAGGCCCCGCAGCCGGAGCCCGCCGAGGCCGAGCCGGCCGCAGAGGCCGCACCGCAGGCGGACGCCCCGGAGACGCCGAGCACCCCGGAGACCCCGGCCCCGGTGGAAGCCGCCGAGGTCCCCCAGGTCGTCGAGGCCCCCCAAGTCGCCGAGGTCATCGAGACCGCCGAGGCCCCCGAGCCCGCGGTCCGGCCCGCACCCCAGCCCGCGGTCACCGTGCCGGCCCCTCGTGACGGCGCGGCGTCCATGGCGGGGACGCCCGTACCGGACGCGGCGGCAACTCCCGTACCGGACACGGCAGAAGCACCCGTCGCCGCCGAGGCGCCGGAGCCCGTGGCCGAGACAGCCGAGTCGGCAGCGGAACCGGAACCGGCGGTCGAAACCGAAGCCGAAGCCGAAACCGCAGCAACAGCGGCAGCCGAGCCCGAGCCCGCCGAACTGCCCGAGCCCGCCACCCCGGTGGAGCTCGCGGACGAGCCCGCTCCCGTTCAGGCGGCAGAGCCCGCCGAGCCCGTGGACCCGGCTCAGCCGGCCCACCCGGTGGAGTCCGCCGCGGCCCCCGGCTACGACGACGCCGAACGCGAAGCCGTCCTGCGCGTCATGCGCGAGCGCCGCGACATCCGCAACGGCTTCCGCGGCGACCCGATCCCGCACGAGGTCCTGCTCCGTGTCCTCGAGGCGGCCCACACGGCGCCGTCCGTCGGCCACTCCCAGCCCTGGGACTTCGTCGTCATCCGCTCGGCGGAGACCCGCCGCACCATGCACGAGCTGGCCATGCGCCAGAAGGACGCGTACGCCAAGTCGCTCCCCAAGGGCCGTGCCAAGCAGTTCAAGGAACTGAAGATCGAGGCGATCCTCGACACCCCGGTGAACATCGTGGTCACCGCCGACCCGACCCGCGGCGGCCGCCACACCCTGGGCCGCCACACGCAGCCGCAGATGGCTCCGTACTCCTCGGCCCTGGCCGTCGAGAACCTCTGGCTCGCGGCGCGCGCCGAGGGCCTCGGCGTCGGCTGGGTCAGCTTCTTCGACGAACGCGAGATGGTCAGAACCCTCGGTCTTCCCGAGCACCTCGAAGTGGTGGCCTATCTCTGTGTCGGATACGTCGACGAGTTCCCGGAGGAGCCCGAGCTGATGCAGGCAGGCTGGTCCAAGCGCCGCCCGCTCTCCTGGGTCGTACACGAGGAGACGTACGGCCGCCGCGCGCTGCCCGGCGAGGACCCGCACGACCTGCTGGCCGAGACCGTCTCCAACATCCGCCCGCTGGACGCGAAGGCGCTCGGCGAGGCGTGGGAACGCCAGAAGCGGATGACGAAGCCGCCGGGCGCACTCGGCATGCTGGAGATCATCTCCGCGCAGCTTTCGGGGCTTTCCCGGCAGTGCCCGCCGCCGATCCCGGAGCCCGCGGCCGTCGCGATCTTCGCGGGCGACCACGGCGTGCACGCCCAGGGCGTCACCGCCTGGCCCCAGGAGGTGACGGCCCAGATGGTCGCCAACTTCCTCGGCGGCGGCGCGGTCTGCAACGCCTTCGCCAACCAGGTGGGCGCCGAGGTCTGCGTCATCGACGTGGGCGTGGCCAGTGAACTCCCGGCGACGCCGGGCCTGCTGCCCCGCAAGGTGCGCGCGGGTACGGCGGACATGACGACCGGTCCCGCGCTGACCCGCGAGGAGGTCAAGGCTGCGATCGAGGTAGGCATCGAGACGGCCCGCGACCTCGTCGCGGCAGGCAACAAGGCCCTGCTCACCGGCGAGATGGGCATCGCGAACACGACGGCGTCCGCGGCGCTCATCTCCGTCTACACGGACGTGGACGCGGCGGAGGTCACCGGCCGCGGCACCGGCATCAACGACGAGATGCACGCCCGCAAGGTCGAGGTGGTCCGGCGCGCCCTGGACCTCCACAAGCCGGACCCGGCCGACCCGATCGGCGTCCTCGCGGCGATCGGCGGCCTGGAGCACGCGGCGATGGTCGGCCTCCTCCTCGGCGGAGCCTCCCTCCGAACCCCCGTCATCCTGGACGGCGTGAGCGCCGGCGCGGCGGCCCTGGTCGCCCGCGCCATCGCCCCCGAGGTCCTCGCGGCCTGCATCGCGGGCCACCGCAGCGCGGAGCCGGGCCACGTGGCAGCCCTGAACAAGCTGGGCCTGCGCCCCTTGGTAGACCTGGACCTCCGCCTGGGCGAGGGCACAGGAGCCCTGCTCGCCCTCCCGGTGGTCCAGAGCGCGGCAAGGGCGATGCACGAGGTGGCAACGTTCGACTCGGCGGGAGTCACGGAGAAGTAGCAACGCCGGCCCACCCGTCCCGCCCGCGCGTTTGTGGGCAGGCGTTCCGCCTGGGGGTCCCCCCAGGCCCTTCAGGCACTGGGGGATGGAACGGGTGGGCCCAAACGCCCACGGCCCGCAGACGAACGGGGCCGTAAAGTGAACCGCACCCAGAACCCGCACCTCAGCGCCGCTCCACCGCCGCAGCGGCCCGCACAACCCCCCGCCTCGCGAGGAGCCGCAACGCCATGGCAGAAAACCCCGCCTACCCCGTAGGCCTCCGCCTCACCGGCCGCCGCGCGGTCGTCCTCGGCGGCGGCCAAGTGGCCCAGCGCCGCCTCCCCGCCCTCATCGCGGCAGGCGCCGACGTCCTCCTCGTATCGCCGACCGCGACACCCTCCGTAGAGGCGATGGCGGACGCGGGCGAGATCACCTGGGAGCGCCGCCCCTATGCGGAGGGCGACCTCAAGGACGCCTGGTACGCCCTCATCGCCACCGGCGACACCGAGGCGAACACCGCGGCCTCCGCGGAAGCGGAAGCGCACCGCGTCTGGTGCGTACGTTCCGACGACGCCGACGCGGCCACGGCCCTGACCCCCGCGACCGGCCGCTCCGAAGGCGTCACGGTCGCCGTCCTCACCACGGACATCCACGGCCGCGACCCCCGCCGCACCGCCGCCATCCGCGACGCGGTCGTCGAGGGCCTGCGCGACGGCACGCTCGTGGCCCCCCACCACCGCACCCGCACCCCCGGCGTCGCCCTGGTCGGTGGCGGCCCCGGCGACCCGGACCTGATCACGGTCCGCGGCCGCCGCCTGCTCGCCGAGGCGGACGTGGTCATCGCCGACCGGCTCGGCCCGCGCGACCTCCTCGACGAACTGCCGCCGCACGTCGAGGTGATCGACGCCGCGAAGATCCCGTACGGCCGTTTCATGGCCCAGGAAGCCATCAACAACGCCCTCATCGAGCACGCCAAGCAGGGCAAGTCGGTCGTCCGCCTCAAGGGCGGCGACCCCTTCGTCTTCGGCCGTGGCATGGAGGAGGCCCAGGCGCTCGCCGAGGCCGGCATCCCCTGCACGGTCGTCCCCGGCATCTCCAGCTCGATCTCGGTCCCGGGCGCCGCGGGCATCCCCGTCACGCACCGCGGCGTCGCCCACGAGTTCACGGTCGTCAGCGGCCACGTGGCCCCGGACGACGAGCGCTCCCTGGTCGACTGGCCGTCCCTGGCCAAGCTGCGCGGCACCCTCGTCGTCCTGATGGGCGTGGACAAGATCGGCAAGATCGCCGAGGCGCTCACCGCGCACGGCAGGTCACCCGAGACCCCCGTCGCCCTCATCCAGGAGGGCACGACCGCGGCCCAGCGCCGCGTGGACGCCACCCTCGCCACGGTCGCCGCCCAGGTCGCGGCGCACGAGGTGAAGCCGCCGGCGGTCATCGTCATCGGCGACGTGGTGAACGTGGGCCCCGGCCGCTCAGCGTGACGGTGTGCACAGCCCCGCGTAACCACCACGAGCCCCAACGTAACCACCGGTAACCCAACCCGCCCCCGGGCGTTGGCACCACACCCAGGACAAGGCAGTATCACCCTGTGGCTGATCTCATCACCGTTGACGACCCCGCCGACCCGCGCCTGCGCGACTACACGGGCCTGACCGACGTAGAACTGCGCCGCAAGCGCGAGCCCGCCGAGGGCCTGTTCATCGCCGAGGGCGAGAAGGTGATCAGGCGCGCCAAGCAGGCGGGCTACGAGATGCGCTCGATGCTGCTCTCCGCGAAGTGGGTCGACGTCATGCGGGACGTCATCGACGAGGTCCCGGCTCCCGTGTACGCGGTCAACCCGGACCTCGCCGAACAGGTCACCGGCTACCACGTGCACCGCGGCGCCCTCGCCTCGATGCAGCGCAAGCCGCTGCCGACCGCCGACGAACTCCTGACCACGGCCCGCCGTGTCGTGGTCATGGAGTCGGTCAACGACCACACGAACATCGGCGCGATCTTCCGCAGCGCCGCCGCCCTCGGCATGGACGCGGTCCTGCTCTCACCGGACTGCGCCGACCCGCTCTACCGCCGCTCGGTGAAGGTCTCCATGGGCGCGGTCTTCTCCGTCCCGTACGCCCGCCTCGAATCCTGGCCCAAGGGCCTGGACGGCGTACGCGAAGCGGGCTTCAACCTCCTCGCGCTCACCCCGGACGAGAAGGCGAAGACCCTGGACGAGGCGGCCCCGCACCGCATGGACCGGGTGGCGCTGATGCTGGGAGCGGAGGGCGACGGCCTCTCCACCCAGGCCCTGGTCGCCGCCGACGAATGGGTCCGCATCCCGATGGCCCACGGCGTCGACTCGCTCAACGTGGGAGCGGCCGCGGCGGTCGCCTTCTATGCCGTGGCGACGGGCCGCCCTCAGCTCTGAGAGCCCGGCCCCGGGCCTTCGGCCGGCTGCGCCGCACGCACATCGTGTACGCCGCTGTCGCCGAGCCCCTGCGCGGGCCCCTGGCACCCCTGCGCCGCCGCGATGCCGAGGGCCACCAGGAGCGTCACGACGACGAACACGAAGAGCCGCTGCCGCAGCAGCCGCGGATTGGCCGGCCTGCGGCCCGTGCCGGTGGCCCGGGGCCCGGATCTGCCACCGGAGCGGGTGGTGTTCCTGGACGGCGCGGGACGTGAACCCGACCGGGAAGAACCGGTACCGGCACGCGATGAACCGGTCCGTGACGCACCCGGCCGCGACGAACTGGGCCGCGGCGGGGGAGTGCCCTGCGGATGACGCCGCTGCGTGCGCTGGTCCGCGTACTCCTCGGTGAGCCGTCCCGTGGGCCTGTCCTGGTCGTGCCGGGGCGCGGGCGGCCGTACGTCGCTCAGCCCGCCTTGGGCCTCACGGGCCGCGATCTCCTTGAGTCTGAGCGACAGTTGGAGGGTGCTTGGCCGCTCCTCCGGGTCCTTGGCGAGGCAGGCCCGGATGAGCGGGGCGAGCGCGTCCGGCACCCCGCCGAGCTGCGCCTCCTCATGGACGACCCGGTAGAGCATGACCTCCGAACTGCCGTGCCCGAAGGGCGAGTCCGCCATCCCCGCGTACGCGAGCGTGGCGCCCAGGGCGAACACGTCGGTGGCGGGGGTGACGGCGGCGCCGCGCACCTGCTCGGGCGCGAGGAAGCCGGGCGACCCGACGGCCGTACCGACGTGGGTCAGCGTCGAGGCGCCGGTCGCCCAGGCGATCCCGAAGTCAATGATCCGCGGCCCCTTCGGGGACAGCAGGATGTTCGACGGCTTGAGATCACGGTGTACGACACCGGCCTCGTGCACGGCGACAAGACCCTCGGCAAGCGCCGAACCGACCACCGCCACCTCGGCCGCGGTGAGCGGCCCCTCGGCGGCGACCTTGTCGTGCAGGGAGGGCCCGGGAACGTACTGCGTGGCGAACCACGGCCGGTCGGCGTCGAGATCGGCGGCGACGAGGCGGGCCGTACAACCGCCCCTGATCCGGCGGGCCGCGGAGACCTCCCGCGCGAAGCGCGAACGGAACTCCTGATCCTCCGCCAGATCGGGCCGGATCACCTTCAGGGCGACGCGCTGCCCCCGCCGGTCCGACCCCAGATAGACGACACCCATGCCGCCTGCGCCCAGCCGCCTGTGCAGTCTGAACGAGCCGACGACACGCGGGTCCTCGCGCCGGAGCCGCATCATCGCCATGTCCATCCCCGCTGCCCGGTCCGTTGTCGAGCCACAGCTTACGTTTCCGCGGCCGGGCAGGTGCAGAGGCCGCGCCCTCGCGGCCCGACCGATTGTCAGTGCCGGGTGGGAAACTTGAAGAGTGCTCAGGGGACCGGGGAGGAACGGGCGTTGGCTCTGCCCTGCCTCCCAACCATCCATCGCTGAAGGGGGATTGATCCCGTGAAGGGTGATCGCGTGGAGATAGTCGTGGACGCCGGGGACACGACGCGAACGTACGAGGTGGTGGCGAGCCGAGCGGGCCGGCGGGTGGAGACGGCGGTCCGCAGAGGAGTGGTCGAAGTGAGCGAAGTCACCCGCAGCGGCTCCGTCGTGCGGACGGCACGGTTCATGGCGACGCGGGTGCTCGCCCTCGTCGAGCAGCCCGTCCCGCGGGAGGACACATCCGAGCAGGCCGCCCGCCCCCTCCGGGAAGACCCTGAGACCTAGGACCCCGTCTCCACCCATGGGAGTACATGAGGGGCGATCGGTCATCCTTCGGGAGGCCCGGCAATCGGTACGAGGGCATGACGCCCAGGAAGCTCCGCGCACCTAGATTTGAGGTCAAGCGGCGGGTGCAGCACTCGTCCCCCGAGGTCAGACACCCGCCGCTGCCAAGTTCATACAGACTCGGTCAGGAGAGGAACCATGGCGGACACGGCATCGCGGACGATGATCCGCACGCAGGGACGTAGGGCTTTCGCCACGTTCGGCGTCCGCCCGTCCGGCACGCGCCATCCCTTGGTGGCGACGGCCATGGTTCTTCCCTTGGCGGCCCTGCTCGTAGTCGTCTTCGGCGGCTGGGAAGCGGTGGTCACACAGGCGTCGTCCGTGGGCGTGATGCTGGGGCGCTGAGCGGCGCCCCGGGCCCGGATGAGCGGTCCGGGCGGGGACATCCGGCCAGGAAACCCCGTGGGGACGGGGGTGCGGCGGACGGCAATGAGAAATGCCCGCGCAGCTGGGGAGCTGCGCGGGCCTTTCTTTGCGCGGGGCTCCGCCGGGGTCCTTGGGCGCCGTTGATCACCGGCTCCGCCGAGTTCGTCCTCAAACGCCGGACGGGCTGGAAATCCAGCCCGCGTACGCTCACGGGCAGCACCGATCGATGTATGCCGGGGGACCCGTGACCGCCTTGCTGCCCGCGCTGACCGCCAAGGTCCGCCACACAGCTCACCGCACCACCTGCGCCTGCGGATCCGAGGCCGTCCTCGCCGACCGCGACGACGCAACCGTCATCCGGCACGGCAACATCGTCGCCAAGGCCCACGCCCCCGACACGGACGCCACAGAGTTGGCGGCCCGCCTCAAGGTCGCCGCCGCCCTCCCCGGCACGCTCCTCCCACCGCTCGGCGAGACGGTGACCCAGCTCCACGGGCGCCTGGTCACCCTGTGGGAGGCCGGCACCCCCGTGGACCGCGACAACCCCGACGCCGCCCCTTGGGAAGCCGCCGCCACCCTCCTCGCCGGCCTGCACAAGGTGCCCGCCGCCAGGCTCCCGCACTCGCTCCCGGAGATGCGCGGCCCGGCGAAGGCCGCCCGCGCCATGGGGCGGATGCGCGCGGCGGGCCCGCACCCCGCCGCCGCCCCCGTCGAGCGCGCCTGGGCCACCCTCCCGGCCTGGGCCAGGGCCGAGGCTCCCGCGCCGTCCCGCAAGCACCTGTGCCACGGAGATCTGCACCTGGGCCAGCTGGTCCGTACCCCCGAAGGGCAGTGGCTGCTGATCGACGTGGACGACCTCGGCCTGGGGGAGCCGGCCTGGGACCTGGCCCGCCCCGCCGCCTGGTACGCCTGCGGCCTCCTCGGCCCCGATGAGTGGACCCGCTTCCTGACCGCCTACCAAGGCGCCGGCGGGCCCGCGATCCCCGCGGCGGGCGCCGATCCCTGGCCCGCCCTGGACGTCCCGGCCCGCGCCCTCACCGTGCAGACCGCTGCCCTGGCCGTCGCGAAGTCCGTCGCCGAGCAGCGGCCCCTCGACGAGATCGAGCAGGCGGTCGTCGACGCCTGTGATCGAATGGCCGCCCTCCCGCCGGAGTTGGCTCCCACCTCCACGAAGTAGGGTGCAACGCACCGAAGCCGGGCAGAGATCCGGCGAAGCAGTCACGACCGGCGAGGAGTTGAGCCGACCATGCAGTGTCCCAAGTGCCATGCACCGATGCACACGTACAACCGCAATGGCGTCCAGATCGAGCAGTGCAGCGGTTGCCGCGGGATATTCCTCGACTACGGCGAGCTCGAGGCCCTGAGCCGGGTCGAGTCCCAGTGGGGCGGCCAGCAGGCCCCGCCCCCGCCGCCGGCCCCGCAGGCGTACCCGGCCGCTCCCGCCCCGCAGTGGGGCGCTCCCCAGCACGGCGGCCACCACGGCGGCCACGGTGGGCACTACGGCCACAACAAGCGCCACAAGAGCTTCGGGCACATGCTCTTCTCCTCCTGACCGAGGAACGACGAAGCCCCCGGCCGTGGAGACGGCCGGGGGCTTCGTACGGATGGTGCGCGATACTGGGATTGAACCAGTGACCTCTTCCGTGTCAGGGAAGCGCTCTCCCGCTGAGCTAATCGCGCAGGTCAACCTGCGTGTGCTGCGTACTGCGTGCGCGATACTGGGATTGAACCAGTGACCTCTTCCGTGTCAGGGAAGCGCTCTCCCGCTGAGCTAATCGCGCGGGACGGTCCCACACCATACGGGACCAGGGGTTATTCAGTTCTGCGTGCGCGATACTGGGATTGAACCAGTGACCTCTTCCGTGTCAGGGAAGCGCTCTCCCGCTGAGCTAATCGCGCTTGGAGGTGGAGACGGGATTTGAACCCGTGTAGACGGCTTTGCAGGCCGTTGCCTCGCCTCTCGGCCACTCCACCAGGAGTGCGGGGTCTCGGGAAGATCCCCCACTTTCCTGCGAGCGGACGACCAGGTTCGAACTGGCGACCTCAACCTTGGCAAGGTTGCGCTCTACCAACTGAGCTACGTCCGCTTGTCTTTCCCGGTCCGCTTGCGCGTCCCGGCGACGTGTTGAACTCTAGCGGATTCCTGGGCCAGTACAAAAACGCGTTTGCGCAGCGTGCTGCGCTGTCACCGGCCCGGGGCGCCACCATGACGCCGGTCATAGACTCGCAAGCGTGCACAGCCCCCCTCAGACGTCCTCCCAGCGGCCCTCCGGGGCGCCCCTGCCCATGGCGCGCTTCGGCGGCCTGGTGGCGACCGGCCTCACCGACGTGACCAGCGATCCCTCGGCCCTGGACTCCAGCGGCTTCTGGGCGGTCGCCGCGGATTTCGAGGGCGGCCTCGTCTGCGCCCGCTTCGCCGACGTACGTGAAGAGCCGGTGCCCGCCCCGGTGCCGGGGGCCTGGCGGGGGCCCACCGCCGGTGACTGGACGTCCTCGCTCGACCGCAGCGCGTACACGGAAGGCGTGCGGCGCGTGCGCGCGCACATCGCGGCCGGCGACGTCTACCAGGCGAACCTCTGCCGCGTGCTGTCCGCGCCGGTCCCGGACGGCGCCGACGTGGACGCCCTGACCGCTCTCCTCGCGCGCGGGAACCCCGCTCCGTACGCCGGAACGATCCGCCTGCCCGAGCACGGCGTGGAGATAGCCACGGCGTCCCCCGAGCTGTTCCTGAGGCGTGCGGGGCGCGTCATCGAGTCGGGTCCGATCAAGGGCACGGGCCGTACCGAAGCGGATCTTCTTGAGAAGGACTACGCCGAGAACGTCATGATCGTGGACCTCGTCCGCAACGACCTCGGGCGGATCTGCGAGACCGGCTCCGTGACCGTCCCCGACCTGTGCGTGATCGAGAAGCATCCTGGGCTGGTCCACCTCGTCTCCACCGTCCGGGGCGAGCTCCGCCCCGACGCCGGCTGGCCCGAACTCTTCGCCGCGGCTTTCCCGCCCGGTTCCGTCACCGGCGCCCCCAAGTCCAGCGCCCTGCGCATCATCGACGCCCTGGAGACCGCGCCCCGCGGTCCGTACTGCGGCGGCATCGGCTGGGTCGACGCCGACCGGGGCACCGGTGAACTGGCCGTCGGCATCCGCACCTTCTGGATCGACCGCGCCGAGGGAGTGCTGCGGTTCGGCACCGGAGCGGGCATCACCTGGGGCTCGGACCCCGAGGGGGAGTGGCGGGAGACCGAGCTGAAGGCGGAAAGGCTGCTGGCGGTAGCGTCGGGGGCGTACGAAGTGAGTGGAGGGACCTCTTAAGTGAAGATCTGGCTCAATGGCGGACTGCAGGACCTCGATACCGCCCGTGTCTCCGTGCTCGACCACGGCCTGACCGTCGGCGACGGCATCTTCGAGACGGTGAAGACGGTCGAGGGGCGGCCCTTCGCGCTGACCCGGCACCTGGACCGGCTCGCCCGCTCGGCGCGCGGCCTCGGCCTTCCCGAGCCGGACCTGGACGAGGTGCGCGCGGCCTGCGCCGCCGTGATCGACGCCAACCCGATGCCGCTGGGGCGGCTGCGCATCACCTACACCGGAGGCCTCTCGCCGCTCGGCTCGGACCGAGGTGACCAGGGCCAGACGCTGGTCGTCGCCCTCGGCGAGGCAGACAGGCGCCCCGACGCGACCGCCGTGATCACGGTGCCGTGGACCCGCAACGAGCGCGGCGCGCTGACCGGCCTGAAGACCACGTCGTACGCCGAGAACGTCGTCGCCCTCGCGCGCGCCCACGAACAGGGCGCCTCCGAAGCGCTGTTCGGCAACACCGTGGGGCAGCTCTGCGAAGGCACCGGTTCGAACGTCTTCGTCGTGCTCGACGGTGAGATCCACACGCCGCCGGTCGCCTCCGGCTGTCTGGCGGGCATCACGCGCGCGCTGGCCGTCGACTGGACGGGCGCGCAGGAGACCGATCTGCCGCTCGACGTCCTGGACCGCGCAGACGAGGTGTTCCTGACCTCGACGCTCCGTGACGTCCAGGCCGTGCACCGGATCGACGGACGCGAACTGCCGGGCACGCCGGGCCCGGTGACCGCCAAGGCGATGCGGATCTTCGACGAGCGTGCGGCGGACGACCTCGACCCGTGAGCCCCGAGAACCGGTGAAATCCTGGTGACGGAGCGGCCGCGGGGCGGGTACAACACCACTGATGACCACGACCCTGCGGCCGACCGGGCCGCTCCGAAAGAGCGCTGACGGCGCGAAGTCACGCACGTACGAAGTGTGTGTGAACAGCCGTCCGGTGGGCGGGATAGAACTCGCCACGCACCCCGTGTTCGGTCCCGCCGTCGCACAGATCAAGGATCTGCGCATCGAGGAACCGGACCGCAGGCGCGGCCGCGGCACCGTCGCCGCGCTCGCCGCCGAGGAGGTGGCGCGCGGCTGGGGCTGCCGGCGGATCGAGACGATCGTGCCCGCAGCGGCCACGGCGGCCCACCGCCTCGTCACGTCCCTGGGCTATGTGGAGCGCAACCGCCACATGGCCAAGACACTGCCCGCCGAGCCGCCCGTCCTGCCCGCGGGCGTCGAGTGGCGGCCGATGACCGAGGCCGCGTACGAGGTGTGGCTGGCGCGCAAGAAGGACGACTACGCGCGCGACTGGATGGAGCGCGGCGTCCCCGAGGCCGAGGCGCGCGCCAAGTCCGACAGGGACCACGCCGACCACCTGGGGCAGGGGATCGCCACCCCCGGGGTGCGGCTCAGCGTCCTCACCCACGCGGGCACGGAGGTCGGCGCCCTGTGGCTGGCCGTGTACGACGACCCCGCGTTCGTCTTCGACGTCGAGGTCGACGCGGAGCACCGCGGCCAGGGGCACGGCCGTTCCCTGATGCTCCTCGCCGAGGCCCAGGCCCACGAGGCGGGCAGCAGCCGCATCGGCCTCAACGTCTTCGCGGGCAACGCCCCGGCACTGCGCCTCTACCAGTCGCTGGGCTACGAGCCGGTCACGTACTACGTCTACAAACCGCTGCTCTAGGCCAGCAGCCGGTCCGTGATCTCCTCGACGCGCTCGCGCAGGCCCTCCTGGCTCTTGCCGCCGTCGAGGCGTTGGCCGTCGACGACGTACGTCGGTGTGCCGGTGACGCCGATCGCCTTGCCCTCGGCCTGGTCGGCGTCGACGATCAGGATGTGCCGGCCGTCGATCAGGGCGGTGTCGAACTCCTCCGCGTCCAGGCCCAGTTCACGGGCCGTCTCGACGAGGACGGCCTCGCCCTTCTTGTCCAGATCCGCGACCTTCCCGAGCACCGCCTCGACGTACGGCCAGCCCTTGCCCTGCTCGAAGGCCTCCTCGGCGGCCTGGGCGGCGGCGAAGGCGTGCTTGTGCTTCTCGAGCGGGAAGTGGCGAAGGCGCAGTTCGACGCGGTCGCCGTACCGGGCGCGCAGGGCGTGTACGTCGTCGAGGGCGCGGGTGCAGTCCGGGCACTGGAGCTCGCACCAGACGTCGATGACCACGGGTCCTGCGGGGCCGGTGAGGTCGGCGGGGGAGGAGTCGTTCATGGGTTCAGTCTTCCACCGACCGGGACCTGCGGAGGATGCCGGACCCGGATATGTCCCTGAGGTCCGCCCAGGACGTGGCTCGGGAGGGCCCACCCGGTGCAGGATGGAAGGGACGACATTGTCACCGTTCACGCCCGCGTGCCCTGGAGGACCGGATGATTGCCGAGACCGTCTGTTCCGCCGTGTCCGTGGCCGGCCTGGGCATCGCCGCTGTCACGGCCTACCGAAAGCGTTTCCTCGCGGCGACGCGCCTCGCCGCGTACTCCCTGGTCCCGATCGGCCTCGTCATGACCGGCGTCGTGGGATGGCTGGCCGACACCGCCTTCAGCATGAAGGCGTGGGCGGGCTTCGGCGTCCTCGGTGTCGCCTGGCTGCTCTTCATGACCACCCGGGCCGTGGAGCGCCGCAGCGTCGGCACCCGCAAGGAGCGCAAGGAGGCAGCCAAGGCAGCCCAGCGCGAGGCCGTCGCCCCTGCGGCGTCGGCGCCCTCGCTGGGGCAGGGCGCACGCCCGGCCGCCAAGGCCGAGGTCCAGGCCAAGGCCAAGGGCAAGCCGAAGGCGGCCGCGCCCACGGAGGACTTCAGCGACATCGAGGCCATCTTGAAGAAGCACGGCATCTGACAGCCCCATCTGACACCCCCGAACCCCCGAGGGCGGGCTGCGTGAGCTGGGCGGCGAGGCCGAAGGGGCTCAGCCGCCCAGCCGCATCTCGGCGAGGACGTTCACACCGTCGACCCACTTCACGGACCCGTTGGCGCACCGCACCGCGCGCCCCTTGCCGGGGAAGGCCGGGTCGGGCAGGGCGAGTCCCAGGCGGTGGCGGCCGCGCACGCCGGACGGCAGGGCGAGCTCTCCGCGCACGGTCGTGACCTTCGGGCCCGAGTGGTCGTCGCCGGTCTCCGCGCGGCCCTGCGGCCGCCAGTCGCGCCAGTCCGCCCCGGTGTCCGCCGAGGCGACCGTCCGCCCGTCCGCGTCCAGGAGCGCCAGCCTCACCGGACGCGGGTGCTTCGGTGCCGCGAAGCCGCGGTTGACCACGTCGACCTCCACGGGGATGCGGCCGCCACGGGCGCCAGACAGGTCGTAGCGGGCCTCGCGCACCTCGATGCGGTAGCCCAGGTGGTCCCGCAGATATTCGAACTGCGTGCGCGCCACCAGCCGCCCGTCACGCTCCCGGAAGTAGCCGTCCGAGACCGGAAGCAGCGCGTCCGCTGTCTGCCGCTCGGTCAGCTCCGCCGCCTTCCAGGCCGGCACGGTGACCGTGGCGTTGTGCACCAGGGACAGGCTGTCGAAGCGCAGCGTCTGCAGCCGCCGGGCGGCGGGCACCCCGGGGATGACGGTGCTCCACGCGTAGGGGTCGGCGCTCTGGCCCTTGTCCCAGGGCATCTCGCCGTCCATCATCCGGGTCGGCGACACGTCGAGATAGCTCGGCCAGCCGGGGTTGTCCGGGACGTAGTAGTCCCACTCGCCCTCGCCGAGCGTCACGTAGTCGTTGTGGAAGCCGACCCGGTCCAGGATCGCCTTGTCAGTGATCATGTCGCGCTTCTCCGCGTACCGGACCTGGGTGTGCATGCCCGGCGGGAGCGCGGCGACGAGCGTCGTCATGATGGCGGTGACGGCGTCGGGGTACGTCTCGTGCCGGTAGTAACTCCCGTGCCACTCGCCCCAGGCGCCCAGGAAGCCGGCCTGCCACACGGCCACCACGTCGCTGTTGCGCGCGACCAGCGGCGCGAGCTGCCCGATGTGCCGCTGGATGTCCTGCACGGTGTAGCGCCGGTTCTCCCGCACCCCGTCGTCGTACACGAAGCGCAGGACCGCCGCGTATCCCTTGCGACGCAGCCCGCGGAAGACGCTCTCGATGTTGTCGAGCGCGCTCTGCGGGATCGTGGAGGTCGCGAAGTCCCAGAGGTAGAAGTACAGCTGGGTCAGGTTCGCGCCGGGGCCGTACTCGCGCTCCAGGAGGTCCAGGGTCTTCGCTGCGTCGGGGGAGTGGTCCGCCTCGTTCGGCCAGGGGCTCGTCAGGTCGATCGCGTTGTACGACATCTCGTAGCGGAAGCCGCGGCGCGGGTTGGCCAGCGGGGCGCGGCCCTCCGGGTCGTCCGGGCGGATGCCGCGATGCGGGACCCGCTGCCAGCCGGCCGCGCGGGCGGGGGAAGCCGCGCCGAGCGGCACCATCGCGGCCGCGGCAGTGCCGAGCGCGGTCGTCAACAGCCGTCTGCGTTCCATGCGCATGTGTGGCTTCCTCGTTCGCGTGGACGGCGGGGGTGCCGAGTCTGACGAGGCGCCGTGCTGGTGAGCCATGGACGGAACGCGCGGGGCACTGGACTTTTCTGGTCACGGATTTAAGCGAACTCCCGGCCTTTCCGGGCGTGTTGGTCGGCGGTGGTGTCCCGACTGCGTCATCATCGCCGCGAGATGCTGGACACCACCACACCGGGCGATGCCGCCCCGCCGACCGATGAGCGAGCAGCGCCGACCGAGGAGCCGCAGGGCTGTCTCTTCGCGCTCTCCCAGCCACCCCTGATGATCTTCCTGGCGGTGATCGGCTTCCTGCTCCTGATGGGCTCGCTGCACGATCTGCTGAGGCTGTAGCCGCCGGCGCAGGGGCTCAGCCCGCGGCTTCCTTGCGGCGGGCCCGGTAGGCGGCCACGTGCAGCCGGTTCCCGCAGGTCCGGCTGTCGCAGTAGCGGCGCGAGCGATTGCGGGAGAGATCCACGAAGGCGCGTCGGCAGTCCGGCGCCTCGCAGCGCCGCAGCCGCTCCTGCTCACCGGCGACCACGAAGAACGCCAGCGCCATCCCGCAGTCCGCCGCGAGGTGGTCGGCGATGGAGGCGCCCGGCGCGAAGTAGTGCACGTGCCAGTCGTAGCCGTCGTGGTCGGTGAGCCGGGGCGTGGTGCCCGCCGCCGCGACCAGTTCGTTGATCACCGCCGCCGCGGCCTGTGGCTCGGGGGAGGCGAAGACCTCGTAGAAGCGGCTGCGGATCTGCCGAACGCCGGCGAGGTCACGTTCGGTGAGCACTCCGACGTCGCTGATGTCGTGGCTTCGTACGAACTCGCCAAGCGCTGCTACGTCCGCGAGCCCCTCGGTCTCGGCGCTCTCGTCGTCCGATGCGGTGTTCACCAGATCGACCACGGCGTCGAGCGCACACCGGGTGTCGTGGGTGATCAGCACGATTCGCTCCCTGGCCTGGGGGGTCGGGCAGGTCTGCCCGCCGATGCTGGCCGATGCTAGCGGCTTCCCGGAACACAGCACCGGCGCCGTCCCCGCGGGAATCCGCGGCGACGGCGCCGGTGCCTGGCCTATGCGGTTGTCGTGCCCGAGCCGTCGCCCCGAGTCGGACGGCGCCGGGCGCTCTCGCGCCGCCTGGATCTAGCTTTCGGCCAGGATGTGCGAGAGCTCCGTATCGAGATCGAAGTGGCGGTGTTCTGTGCCGGGCGGCACGGCCGCGTCGGTTCGCTTGAGGAACGATTCCAGTGCCCGCGCCGGGGCCTCGAGCAGAGCCTCACCCTCGGGGGAACTCAGGGCGATGCAGACAACACCCTGACCGTGGCTCCGGGACGGCCAGACTCGGACGTCGCCGGTACCGGTGGGCCGGTGCAGGCCCTCGGCGAGGAGGTCGCGGGCGAACACCCACTCGACGGTTTCCTCGGCTCCGGTGTGGAAGGTGGCGTGCACGGCATAGGGATCGGCCGTGTCATACCGCAGTCCTGCGGGTACAGGCAGTGAGGACTCGCTCGACACAACGAGGCGCAGGTGCAGCTCGCAGCTGACCGTGGTGTTCATAAGCGCCAGGGCCTTTCGCTCAGTGTGCGCTCGGGGATTCGCACGTCGGCGAAATCGACATGCCACCTACGGTGCCGTTGTAAACCCCTCTGAGGGTTTTGCGTGTCTTTAGGTAGCTCGTACGGCGGGGTGTTTGTCCGGGACGTGCGCCCATTCCGGTGACGGGTTTCCGTCCGGTAGGGTTTGGCCGTATGAATACGGGGAGTAACGAGCCGGGGGTCGCGGCCGCGACCGACGGTGAGAAGGCCGAACAGCCGCTTGGGTCGCGCGCTCCTGCGTTCGTCCAGGCCCGCAAGACACTGCACCTCAGCTGGCAGGTGGGCGTCTTCATCGTGGGGTTCGCGGTGGTTGCCGCGGGCATCGTGATGCTGCCGTTGCCCGGTCCTGGCTGGCTGGTGATCTTCGGTGGCATGGCGATCTGGGCCACCGAGTTCGTCTGGGCCCAGCTGGTGCTTCGCTGGACGAAGCGGAAGGTCACCGAGGCTGCGCAGCGCGCCCTCGATCCCAAGGTGCGCCGCCGGAACATCATCCTGACGACCATCGGTCTGGTGATCGTCGCCGTGCTGGTCGCGGTCTACGTATGGAAGTTCGGCCTCGAGATGCCATGGAAGATCAAGGAGTGACCCACGGGTGACTCCGGGGCGGTCGGAGGCACCCGCTGACATGCGGTAATGTTCTCCGTGCGCCCGGGGCGATTAGCTCAGTGGGAGAGCGCTTCGTTCACACCGAAGAGGTCACTGGTTCGAACCCAGTATCGCCCACCCCGGAACTGCGGCCCGGAGGCTTTAAGCCTCCGGGCCGCAGTCGTATTCACGGCCGTTTTACGGGAATTGACGGACCGTCCGAAAAAGTGGACGGAAAGCGGATCAGTGCATTCTGCCGAGTACGTCGCGGACTTTGCGCGCGTCGCGCAGTCGTTGTTCGTACGTCGCGCCGATGGCGAGGAGCAGCATTCCGGCCAGCGCGGGCGGCAGCCAGCGGGGCAGGGTGTCCACCACTTGGACGATGTAGGGCGCAAGTTCGTGCAGTGCGTCCAGGGCGAGGACCGTGCCGCCGATGACGAGCGGTGCCTGGAGCCGGTGCCGCGCGCCGGTCAGCGTCACCAGGAGCGCCGCGGTGCCGAGGAGCAGCGGCCGCTGCCAGTGGGCGTCGCCCCATGCGGCGGCGAGGCTGGGCAGCAGGGTCGCAGCGAGGCCCGGGCCGTACGCCGTCCAGGAGGACGCGGCGGGGTCGCGGCGGCGCCGCAGGAAGCCGACGACGAGGGCCGGGACGGTGGCGGGCAGCGTGTACGCCTCCGGCATGGTGACGTCCCACGACGCGAGGCGTACCCAGGTCGCCAGGAGGAACAGCGCCCCGGCCGCGTACCCGACCCGGCGACGGTCCGCGCGCACGGCCGTACCCGCGGCGATGACACCGCCGAGGGCGAGGGCCGTCGCGAGAGTCGGCGCGTGCCCCACGGTGAGCACGATCCCGAGCCCGCCCGCCGCAGCCCCGGTGATCTCGACGACCGGCGTCAGCGGGTGCCGACCGAGCCGCGCCGCGGCACCGGCGGCGAGCGCCGGGACGACGAGGACCAGGAGCCCCGTGTGGTCGACGCGCAGGTCCAGTGCGGCGCCCGTGGCGCAGATGAATGCGGTGGCGTACGCGATGCCGGCACCGGCGGCGACGGCGGCCACGCCGGTCGCCGAGCGCCGGGAGGCGAGGACGGCGGCGGCCAGGAAGAGCCCGGTGAGGGCGCCGAGCGTGCAGAGGGTCGCCGACGTGGTGGCGAGGGAAAGGAACGCGACACTCCCGGAGGAGGCGAGCCCAAGCCCCAGCGAGGTGCGGGCGAGCACCGCCGCATCGCTCCGGACCGCGAGGCCGAGCAGCGCCGCGGTCACGGCGCAGTGGACGAAGAGCCCTGCGGCGTAGGGGAGTTCGAAGGCGAACGGCAGGGTGAAGACCGCGGCCCAGGCGAGGGCGAGGGCGGCGGGGCGGGCGGCGGCGAGGAGGGCCGCGGAGGGGGAGGGGCGCACGGTGGCCGCACCGAATCCGCCGGTTGCGTCGGCGCCAGGGGTCCCGCCGATTGCGGGGTCTCCGGATGGTCCTGCGGCCTGGGAGCTACCCGCAGGTCCGGGGGTCCGGCCGGCTTGGCCTGTCTCCGCGGCCGGGGCGGTTCCGGTGGCTCCTGTGGTCGCGGTCGCTCCGGCTGGTCCTGCAGGCCTGTCGCTTCCGGCGGTTGAGGGGGCCTGGGCGGCTCGGCCGGTGTCCGCGGCCGGGGCGGTTCCGGCGGCTCCATCCGGTCCCACAACCGCGGTGCTTCCCGCAGCCCCGCCTGCTCCGGCACCCCCGATGCCCGTGGCCCCGCCCACAGTCGTTTCCGCTGCCCAAGCCGCACCCATCCCCCCGGCCAGGTAGCCCACGACCGCGACGACCCCCAACACCAGCGAAGCCATTGCGGGTTCGGACACCGGCAGGTCTGACAAGGAGGAGAAGCCGTAGGCGGTGTGGGGCGGGGTGGTCGACGACCAAGGGTCGGTGGCCCAGTGCGTGGGGCCGAGCAGCGCGGCGGTGACCGTCGGCAGCGTCCACAGGACCGCGAGGCCATGCACCAGGAGGGCCGCGCCCGCGATCCCCTTGCGCAGGGGGTGCGGCAGCGTGATCCGTACCGTCGCCAACAGGGCGATGGCGCACGCCAGATGAGCCGGTACGGACCAGCCGCCGGGCAGCGCCTCCCGGGCGACACCGCCGGCCGCGGCCACCGCGGTCAGCGCGCCGGCGAACGCCGTGCCCGTCGCCGTCGCGGGCGAGGCGTGCGACGTCAGCCACGCCGTGGCGAGCGCGATCGACGTGGCAAGGGCGAGCAGCACGGCCGCCCTTGCCGCCTCGGGTACGTCCGTCGCCGACCAGGACAGCCATCCGGCGCCCATCGCGCCCCACAGGCCCGTCGCACACGCCCCGACGGTGGCGACGACGCGTACGGCGGCGTCGGTGGCCCGCAGCGCGAGCGCCGTGTCGAACGCCGCCGTCACCAGGAGCGCGGCCCCGATCGCGTGGGTGCCGGAGTCCGACGCCCAGAGGAACAGGGGGAGTTGAGCGGTCACCACGGCCACCGGCAGCGGCAGTCGCAGCTCGCCGAAGACCCTTCCGTACGCCGCCCACAGCGCGGCGAGCACCGCCGACGCGGCCGCCGCGTACCCCACCGGGTCCGCGTCGGGCACGGCGACGGCATGGAGGGCGTACGCGTCCAGGACGGTCAGGGCGAGACCCAGGGCCGCCACCGTCTCCGCCGTCGAGCGCAGCGAGCGGTGCAGGAGCAGCGCCGGCACGCCGAGTGCCGTGAGGGTCAGCAGGGCCAGTACGGCGCTGCGGCCGCCGATGCCCAAGTGCCCCCAGCTCGCCAGCGTGAAGGCGATCGCCGCGACGGTCAGGAGGACGCCCCCGAGGGTGAGCAGCGCGTTCTGCACGTTCGGCGGCGTGGCCTCGGGCGCGTGCCGCGGGTGCGGCGGGGCCGGCGGCGGTGGGGCCGCTGCCCGCAGTGCGCTCAGCAGCCAGGCGCGGCGGTGCAGCAACTGCGCCCTGCGCGCGTCGAGCCGGTGCAGCTCCAGGTCGAGGATCCGCAATTCCTCGGCCGGGGGCGGAATGTTCGTCATGGTTGTGGAGTGTGGTCCGGGACACAGTGCCGGACATCGGTGCGGATACTCAGGACGTACTCAGATCAGCGCGTACGGCAGACTCGGTCCATGGACTGGTGTCACTACCGCTTCCGCAGCGTCTGGAATCTGCCGGCGCCGCGCACCGACGTGTTCGCCGCCCTGGAGCGGGCCGAGGACTATCCCGAGTGGTGGCCGCAGGTCCGCGCCGTGACGCCGGTCGACGAGCGCAGTGGCACCGCCCGCTTCCGCTCCTTGCTGCCGTACGACCTGTACGTCACCGCGGAGGAGCGGCGGCACGACCCCGGCGCCGGGATCCTGGAGATCGCGATGACGGGGGACCTGGAGGGCTGGGCGCGTTGGACGGTGACGACCGTGCCGCGCGGTACGCGCGCTCTCTACGACCAGGAAGTGGTGGTGCGCAAACCGCTGATGCGGCGCCTCGCGGTGCCCGGGCGCCCCGTCTTTCTCCTCAACCACGCCCTGATGATGCGCGCGGGCGAGCGGGGTCTGAAGGGGTACTTGAGGCGGAGCTGACTGCTCACCTGGAAGCGGTTTGATGGAAACCCGCGAGGACCTGTATTGTTCAGTCCGTTCCCGGGCGATTAGCTCAGTGGGAGAGCGCTTCGTTCACACCGAAGAGGTCACTGGTTCGAACCCAGTATCGCCCACCCGGAGAATGCCGGTCCGTCACCGACGGACCGGTTTTTTCATGCCCGCCTCATGCCTATCTCATGCCCGCTCCATGGCGGCACGGCGTCGACGGTCAAGCTGCCGCAGGCAGTTCGGGCCGCAGCGGCCACGCAGGGTCCACCGCTTCCGGAGTGCCGCTGCGGGCGAACCACGCCTGCAGCCCACGCGCCTGTGCCGCGTGCCACACCGCCTGCAGCGCGTGCAGCTCGGCCGGCGAGAGCCGCTCGAGACGGGACGCGAAACGGCGTCCCACCGCACGGACGACGTCGAGCGCGGCCTGCGCGTCGGCCGCCGCGTCGTGCGCCTCGTCAAGATCCACCGCGTAGTGCGCGCACAGATCGGTCAGCGTGCGGCGGCCCTTGCGATAGCGGTCAAGCTGCTTGTCCAGGACGCGCGGGTCCAGGACGCACAGCGGTGAGCCCGCCATGTAGTGGCCGAGCGAGGACGCGCGGTGCCTGCGCAACTCCCGGTCCAGGATCGTCAGATCGAAGGGCGCGTTCATGACGACGATCGGGCGGCCGGCCGCGCCCTGCTCCGCAAGCTCCCGGGCTATCTCCTCCATCACCGGCGCGGGCCAGCGGCCGTTGCGCTGCAGATGATCCTCCGTCAGGCCGTGCACCGCGGTGGCGCCCTCGGGCACCGGGACGCCCGGGTTCACCAGCCAGCGGGTGATGCGCGGGCGGGTTCCCGCGCCTTGCTGGACGACGACGGCGGCCGACACAATGCGGTCGGTCTCGACGTCGACGCCCGTGGTCTCCGTGTCGAATGCGGCCAAGGGCCCCTCGTACCAGCACGTCATGTGACGCAACTCCTCGTTCTTGTCCGGCAGATGGCTTGCCTCCCCTGCCCACACCGGTGATACCCGGGCCGTTTGCGCTGTACGCGGGCCGGAGACAACAGAGGTACAGGGCCCGGAAGTTGACCGGCCCGCAGCGGGGATTCACTGGTTCGGAAGGCTCGTTGGACATGGCGCTCGCGCAGCCCGAACAGGGTGGGCTGCTGCCCGAGCGGATCGCACCGCCGCGCGGCACACTCGCCACCACCGCCTGTATGGAGACCCTTCAGGTGGGCTATCTGCACGCCGTCGCCGCGGCCGCGGGGTGCTCGCTCTCACAGCCCTTTCCGGACAACGGAATCGACTGGCACGTCAGCCACAGCGCCCCCGGGCACACGGTCGACGACGAAGTCACCATCAAGGTGCAGCTCAAGTGCACGTACCAGATAGCCCCGAACCCTCCGGGGCCCGCCTTCTCCTTCACGCTGGACAACCCGCACCTGGAGAAGCTCGCCCGCACACCGGTCTCGGTGCACAAGATCCTGGTCGTGATGCTGGTGCCCCGGTCGCAGGACGACTGGCTGCGCGCCGGCCACGACCGCCTCGACCTGCGGCACTGCTGCTACTGGACCAACCTCGCCGGACACCAGGTGACCGGCCGGCGCAGGACCACCGTGCGCGTCCCGACCTCGCGGATCTTCGACGACAGGGCCCTCTGCGAGATCATGACGCGGGTCGGGACGGGAGGGAGACCCTGATGCACCGCCCGATCGATGAGCCAGTACGCCCCGTTCGCCCGCACCCCATCGAGGCCGCGGGCCCTTGGTCCGATCCGCCCGGAGCGCCCGCCCCCGCCCAGGTCGACCCCGCCGTGCTCGGCGCGCTGCTCGACCGGCACGGCTGGCACCGGCGCGGGGGAGCGGCAGGGCGCTATGCCCGGTGGACCCCGCCGGGACCGGGAAGCGGCGGCACCAGCCTGCTCGTACCGGAGAGCAGGGCCTTTCCCGACTGCGAGGACCTCATCGGCGAGGCGCTCGTCGCGCTGTCCCGCAGCGCGTCGCCGTCCGCCCGCGACGTGCTCGTGGGGCTGACCGTGCCCAGCGACGAGATCCGCTGGTGGCGGGATGTCCCGGCAGGTCCCGCCGGCACCGCGACCTGGACGGCCGAGGAACAACTGCGGGCCGCGGCACGGCAGATGCTGCTCGCGGGCGCCCTGGCGGCGCGCGGCCGCGCCGGGTACTACGGCGCACGGCACCGCGGGCCGGCCGCCGCGTCCCTGGAGAACGTCCTCGTCGGGCCCGCCCCCGGCGGGCGGCAGCTCACCGCGTTCGTGCCCGTCCTGACCGGGCGGCAGCTCGCGGTGCGGCTGCATCAGGCGCTGTACGCCGCCCGCGAGGCCGTCGACTATCAGCGCGCCACGGGCGGCATGGACGCCTTCGACGGTGCGGTCGAGGCGGGCGTCAGCCATGAGCTGACGGAGGCGATCGTGGCCCTGGTGCGGGGCACGGAAGGCGCGCGGATCGCCGTGGCGTGGGCGCCAGCCGCCGGAGTGCCCGATGGCTGCGCCCAGCACGCCGAGCCCGTCGAGTTCTCGCCCGGTGACCTGCCGGTCCTTAGGGAGGCGGGCGCCCGCTATCTGCGGGACGAGCCTGCGGTGGCGGTGCGGATCACGGGGGCCGTGGTGCGGATGCGGCGGTCGGGACCGCGCGGGAACGGCACGGTGCGGGTCCGTGTGCTCGCCGGGGCGGACGTCCATCACGTACGGATGACCTTGGACGAGGAGGCGTACCGCATCGCCGGGCACGCGCACCTGGTGGGCCTGCCGATCCGGGTGCACGGACGCCTGGAGAGCCGGGGCGGCTTCCGGCGGCTCACCGGGGCGTCCGGGGTGGTGCCCGTGCAGGTCGACGAGTCGGAGAAGGACCGTCTGATGAAGTCGCTCCAGGAGAACCTCGACTTCTTCGAGGAGGCCTGCAGCGGCGACTAGGGGCGTCTGGGGCGGGGCGCGGCCGGGGCCCGGGGGATAACCGTTTCGCGATGGGCGCCCCCGGCTCGGTACGATTCGTTTCGCGTGCAGGAGCAGATCTGCCGCGACCCCTTCAGCAAGGAGAGACCGGTGTCAGACGTCCGTGTGATCATCCAACGCGATTCCGAGCGGGAAGAGCGCGTGGTGACGACGGGCACTACGGCCGCGGAACTCTTCCCCGGTGAGCGCACCGTCGTCGCCGCCCGCGTGGCCGGCGAGCTGAAGGACCTCGCGTACGCCGTGCAGGACGGCGAGGAGGTCGAGCCGGTCGAGATCTCCTCCGAGGACGGCCTGAACATCCTGCGGCACTCCACCGCGCATGTGATGGCGCAGGCCGTGCAGGAGCTCTTCCCGGACGCCAAGCTGGGCATCGGCCCGCCGGTCAAGGACGGCTTCTACTACGACTTCGACGTCGAGAAGCCGTTCACGCCCGAGGATCTCAAGGCCATCGAGAAGAAGATGCAGGAGATCCAGAAGCGCGGCCAGCGTTTCTCGCGCCGCGTCGTCACCGACGAGGCCGCTCGCGAGGAGCTTGCGAACGAGCCGTACAAGCTGGAGCTCATCGGCATCAAGGGCTCCGCGTCCAGCGACGACGGCGCGGACGTCGAGGTGGGCGGCGGCGAGCTGACCATCTACGACAACCTCGACCCGAAGTCCGGCGACCTGTGCTGGAAGGACCTCTGCCGCGGTCCCCACCTGCCCACCACCCGCAACATCCCGGCGTTCAAGCTGATGCGCAACGCCGCGGCGTACTGGCGCGGCAGCGAGAAGAACCCGATGCTCCAGCGCATCTACGGCACCGCCTGGCCGACCAAGGACGAGCTCAAGGCGCACCTGGAGTTCCTCGCCGAGGCCGAGAAGCGCGACCACCGCAAGCTCGGCAGCGAGCTGGACCTCTTCTCCATCCCGGAGCAGATCGGCTCCGGCCTCGCGGTCTTCCACCCCAAGGGCGGCATCATCCGCCGGGTCATGGAGGACTACTCGCGGCGCCGCCACGAGGAGGAGGGGTACGAGTTCGTCTACACCCCGCACGCCACCAAGGGGAAGCTCTTCGAGACCTCGGGCCACCTGGACTGGTACGCCGACGGCATGTACCCGCCCATGCAGCTCGACGAGGGCGTGGACTACTACCTCAAGCCCATGAACTGCCCGATGCACAACCTGATCTTCGATGCGCGCGGGCGTTCCTACCGTGAACTGCCGCTCCGTCTCTTCGAGTTCGGCACCGTGTACCGGTACGAGAAGTCCGGCGTCGTGCACGGTCTGACCCGTGCCCGCGGCTTCACCCAGGACGACGCGCACATCTACTGCACCAAGGAGCAGATGGCGGACGAGCTCGACAAGACGCTCACCTTCGTCCTGAACCTGCTGCGCGACTACGGCCTGACCGACTTCTACCTGGAGCTGTCCACCAAGGACCCGGAGAAGTTCGTCGGCTCGGACGAGATCTGGGAAGAGGCCACCGCGACGCTGCAGCAGGTCGCCGAGAAGCAGGGCCTGCCGCTGGTCCCCGACCCCGGCGGCGCCGCGTTCTACGGCCCGAAGATCTCCGTGCAGTGCAAGGACGCCATCGGCCGCACCTGGCAGATGTCGACCGTGCAGCTCGACTTCAACCTGCCGGAGCGCTTCAACCTGGAGTACACCGGGCCTGACGGCACCAAGCAGCGGCCGGTCATGATCCACCGTGCCCTGTTCGGTTCCATCGAGCGGTTCTTCGCGGTGCTCCTCGAGCACTACGCGGGTGCGATGCCGCCGTGGCTTGCCCCGGTCCAGGCGGTGGGCATCCCGGTCGGCGACGCACACGTCCCGTACCTGCAGGAGTTCGCGGCCGACGCCAAGAAGAAGGGCCTGCGGGTCGAGGTGGACGCCTCGTCCGACCGCATGCAGAAGAAGATCCGGACGCAGCAGAAGCTGAAGGTCCCGTTCATGATCATCGTCGGTGACGACGACATGAACGCGGGCACGGTCTCCTTCCGCTACCGCGACGGCTCGCAGGAGAACGGCATTCCCCGCGAGGAAGCCCTTGCCAAGCTCGCCGACGTGGTGGAGCGCCGCGAGCAGGTGTGACCTTCCCCCCGCGGACGCGGGTTCGAGGCCCCCGGGAGGTTCAGCTTCCCGGGGGCCTCTTCTCGTCCTCGCGCGTGAAGATCTGCAGCAGCCAGGACGAGAACGACCCGGTCACCGCGCCGAGCAGGGCGAGCCCACAGAACATCAGGGCGACCGCGATGAGCCGTCCCACCGGAGTCACCGGCGTCGCATCGCCGTATCCGACCGTCGACAGCGTGGTGCAGGCCCACCACACGGAGTCGCCGAACGTACGGATCGTGGCGTCGGGCGCCGATTGCTCCTGCTGATAGACGGCCAGCGAAGCCGCGAAGCCGAGCAGCAGCGCGCAGAGTCCCGCATAGGCGATCACGCGCGCGTGCAGGGTCAGGCGCGGCGCCTCGTTCCGGCGCTGGACGGCGTCGTAGAGCTTGACGATCCGCAGCGGCCGCAGCAGCGGGAGCACCAGGACGACGGTGTCAAGCCAGTGCTTTCGTACGAAGCGCAGCCGCTGCCCGCTCAGCCGCCACCGCACCGCGTAGTCCACGGCGAACGCCGCCCAGGCGGCCAGGGTGAGCGCGAGGCACAGGTCCTTCCACGCCTCCGGAAGCCCAGGGGCGAGCACCCGGACCGCGTACGCGGTCAGGAACAACATCGACGCCATGGCCAGCGGTACCTCGGTGCGGTTCTCCCAGCGTGCCTGACGGCTGTCATCGGTCATCGGCCCAGCTTCGCCGCGAGGCACCGGGCGGCTGCCCCGCCGACACGCTCCGAACGGGCGAAGTCATATGCTGCACAGCATGACGAGTGAGCCGGAGCAGCAGATCGGAGTGGGGACGCAGGACGCGTTCCAGCGCCTGTGGACGCCCCACCGGATGGCGTACATCCAGGGCGAGAACAAGCCGAGCGGTCCGGGGGCCGACGACGGCTGTCCCTTCTGCTCCATCCCGGCCAAATCCGACGAGGACGGCCTGGTCGTCGCGCGCGGTGAGCAGGTGTACGCGGTGCTCAACCTCTACCCGTACAACGGCGGCCATCTGATGGTCGTGCCCTACCGGCACGTCGCCGACTACACGGAGCTGACGGCGCTGGAGACGGCCGAGCTCGCCGAGTTCACCAAGCAGGCGATGACGGCGCTGCGGGCCGCCTCCGGCGCACACGGCTTCAACATCGGCATGAACCAGGGGACGGTGGCGGGCGCCGGCATCGCCGCGCATCTGCACCAGCACATCGTGCCGCGCTGGGGCGGGGACACGAACTTCATGCCGGTCGTCGGGCACACGAAGGTGCTGCCGCAGCTCCTCGCGGACACCCGCAAGATGCTGGCGGACGCCTGGCCCGCGGCCTAGGGCCGGCACCGCGCCCCTGAAAGGGGCGCGGGGAACTGCGCGACCAGCCACACCCGGCCCGCAGATGGTGAACCGCTCCTCCAGCGGAGCGTTCACGCGTCGTAGACGTCCGCCTTCCTCGGCATCGGGTCCTGGACCATGCCGCTGAGGAAGCCGGAGCGGGCACCGAACTTCGCGGTGTCGACGCCGTTCTCCTGAAGGACCTTGATGGCCGCCGAGTGCACCACGCGCAGCACCGGCGTGGCCGCGCGCAGCGCGTCGTCGGCCATGAAGCGGTGCCGCCACGGCTTGTCCGCCCAGGCGTGCCGCAGGCCGAAGGGCTCGGGCAGGACCAGCTTGCCGCCGAGGTAGTCCAGGAGCGGCGGGTACCACGTGAAGGGGGCGCGGACCGCGAGGCGTACGACCTCGTCCGCGTCGACCAGCGGCAGCTTGCGGTCGACGGTCTCCCAGAACTTGATCGGCTTGGCGACGGTCTTCGTCTTGGGGTCGGGCTTGCTGGTGAACAGGGAGTGCACCGGGCCGAGCGCGTGTCCGGTGACCTCGATGCGCAGCGTCTCGTGCAGGACGGTCACCGTGATCAGCATCGTGATCACCAACTGGCCGTCCCAGAGCGTGAACTGGACGCCCAGATAGTGGCGGTCGCCGCTGCCGAACTGCTGCTCGTTGCAGATCCGCTG
The DNA here is from genome assembly GCF_026340305.1 of Streptomyces sp. NBC_01381. Taxonomy (NCBI): domain Bacteria; kingdom Bacillati; phylum Actinomycetota; class Actinomycetes; order Kitasatosporales; family Streptomycetaceae; genus Streptomyces; species Streptomyces sp. NBC_01381. The sequence goes on from NZ_JAPEPI010000001.1 coordinate 3,920,452, forward strand.
TATCTCGTGGCCGCGGACCTGGAAGGCCTCGACGTCCGTGCCGCTGGGGCGGGCCACCGCCTTCGCGTTCTCCCCGATGGGGGAGACGACCCAGTGCTTTATCGACGGGGTCGGGAAGCCGCCGGTGTGCAGCGGGCCGCGCTCCAGCATGCGCAGCTGGTCGTGCACCGCCCGTATGACGTCCCAGCTGCGGAACGGGTGGATCTCCGTGCCGTCCTTCTCGGCGACCAGGTCCTCGGCGAGCTGCCAGCTGCCCCAGCGGGTGCCCATGCCCAGAATTCCCTTGGGGCCCGCGTAGAAGACCGAGTTGCTCTGCTGCTCCGCGGAGAGGCGCGCGAGGCCCTGGCGCAGCCGCTCGGCCGCCGTCTCGCCCGGGCTGCCCGGCACCGCCTCGGGGATCTTGGCGCCGATGCCGCCGCCCGCGAGCAGACTGTCCCAGCGCTCGCGCAGATCCCTTGCCGTGCGCTCGGCGATCAGCTTGGCCCAGAACCAGCCGACCACCGGGACCACGATCGCGGCCCGTACGTACCAGGCCCAGAAGCCGCCGAACGGCAGCTTCAGGAGGAAGATCACGGCGAGCACGCCCACGGCGACCAGGACGGCCGTCGCGATCGCGTTCGCCCGCTTGTCGTCCTTCTTCATCACCGCCTGGCGGCCCGCGAAGACAAGGAGCCAGGCGAGCAGGCCCGGCAGGAAGAGCAGTCCGCACAGCGCCATCACGGCGGTGAGCCAGCGGTCGCGGTCCTTGCGGATGTTGTTCGCCGCGAGGCAGTGCTCGACGATCGACTGCGGCTCCGTCCCGAAGGACTGGATGAGCGGCTTGCGGGCGCCGCCGAGCATCCGCATCTGGACGGCGCGCGCGAACGCCTCGCCCAGGTTCGGTGCGAAGAGCTTGAACAGGCCGCTCTTCACCTCGGACTTGTGCCACTCGCTGTTGGCGTCGAGGATCTTGTCGGCCTTGCTGTCGCGGTACGCGGCCGACGCGAGGGCATGCGTCGCCGCTGTCTGGCCCGCGGCTCCCGACAGCGGGACCTGCGCGCCGGGCTTGAAGTCGAATACGTCGTCCGCCACTGCCGCCCCCATCGCCGCAAGAATCCCGCTCCTGCGGCTTTTCCCGACTTCCGTACCTGGCACACCTGTTGATCAGGTCATCAGCGTATCGGTGCGCACCGACATCCGACATGGGGCGGCCGGATGCCGCTCACCCGGAGGGGAGAGAGCCAGCGGCATCCGGCCAGATCCCTGACGGGATCTCAACTAGGAGACGTCCTGGGCCTGTTCACGGATCCTCTCGGAGAGCTGCGGGGGCATGGGTTCGTGCCGGGCGTAGCTGCGGCTGAAACGTGCGGTGCCCTGCGAGAGCGACCTCAGGTCGACCGCGTACCGGCCGATCTCGATCTCGGGGACCTCGGCCCGTACGAGCGTGCGCCCGCCGGGCGCCTGCTCGGTGCCGACCACCCGCCCGCGCCGCCCGGACAGGTCGCTCATCACCGAGCCCACGTGGTCGTCGCCGACCAGGACCTGCACCTCGGCGACCGGCTCCAGGAGATGGATCCTGGCATCGGCCGCGGCCTCACGCAGGGCGAGCGCGCCCGCCGTCTGGAACGCGGCGTCGGAGGAGTCCACCGAGTGCGCCTTGCCGTCGAGCAGCGTGATCCGTACGTCGATGAGCGGGTAACCGGCGGCCACGCCCTTCGCGGCCTGCGCCCGTACGCCCTTCTCGACGGAGGGGATGAACTGCCGGGGCACGGCGCCGCCCACGACCTTGTCGACGAACTCGATGCCGCTGCCGCCGGGCAGCGGCTCGACCTCGATCTCGCAGATCGCGTACTGCCCGTGGCCGCCGGACTGCTTCACATGACGACCGCGGCCGCCGGACTTGCCCGCGAACGTCTCCCGAAGGGAGACCTTGTGGGCGACGACGTCGACCTGCACGCCGTACCGGCTGCGCAGCCGCTCCAGGGCGACATCGGCGTGCGCCTCGCCCAGACACCAGAGGACCACCTGGTGGGTGTCCTGGTTCTGTTCCAGGCGCATCGTCGGATCCTCGGCGACCAGCCGGGACAGGCCCTGGGAGAGCTTGTCCTCGTCGGCCTTGCTGTGCGCCTGGATGGCCAGCGGAAGGAGCGGGTCGGGCATGTCCCAGGGCTCCATCAGGAGCGGGTCGTCCTTCGCCGACAGGGTGTCGCCGGTCTCGGCGCGGTTCAGCTTGGCGACGCAGGCCAGATCGCCCGCGACGCACTGGGCGAGGACACGCTGCTGCTTGCCGAAGGGCGAGGAGAGCGCGCCCACGCGCTCGTCGACGTCATGGTCCTCGTGGCCGCGGTCCGCGAGGCCGTGCCCGGACACATGCACGGTCTCGTCGGGGCGCAGGGTCCCGGAGAAGACCCGGACCAGGGAGACGCGTCCTACGTAGGGGTCGGACGCGGTCTTCACGACCTCGGCGACCAGCGGTCCTTCGGGGTCGCAGCCGAGCGCGGGCCGCGCCTTGCCGTCCGGTGTGGTGACGACGGGCGCCGGGTGCTCCAGGGGGGTCGGGAAGCCGCCCGTGATCAGCTCTAGAAGCTCGACCGTTCCGATGCCCTGCCGGGCGCCCTCGGCGGCGGGCGCCGCCGCGAGCACGGGGTGGAAGATGCCGCGCGCCACGGCCCGCTCCAGGTCGTCCACCAGCGTCTTGAAATCGATGTCCTCGCCGCCGAGATAGCGGTCCATGAGGGACTCGTCCTCGCTCTCGGCGATGATCCCTTCGATCAGCTGGTTACGGGCCTCCTCGATCAGCGGCAGCTGCTCCTCGCCCGGTTCGGACTCCTTGCGCTCCCCGGAGGCGTAGTCGAAGACCCGCTGTGAGAGCAGCCCGATCAGGCCCGTCACCGGCGCGTGCCCGTCGGGGCCCTTGGCGCCGTGCAGCGGCAGGTACAGCGGAAGGACGGCGTCGGGGTCGTCGGCCCCGAAGGCCTCGGCGCAGGTCCGCGTCATCTCGGTGAAGTCGGCGCGGGCCGCCTCCAGGTGGGTCACCACGATGGCCCGCGGCATGCCGACCGCCGCGCACTCCTCCCACACCATGCGGGTCGCGCCGTCCACGCCGTCGGCCGCCGAGACCACGAAAAGGGCCGCGTCCGCGGCGCGCAGACCGGCCCTGAGCTCCCCGACGAAGTCGGCGTATCCGGGTGTGTCCAGCAGATTGATCTTGAAGCCGCCCCATTCCACCGGGACCAGCGACAGCTGCACCGAGCGCTGCTGGCGATGCTCGATGTCGTCGTAGTCGGAGACGGTGCCGCCGTCCTCCACGCGGCCCGCCCTGTTCACCGCCCCCGCCGTCAGCGCGAGGGCTTCCACCAGAGTCGTCTTGCCCGATCCGCTGTGGCCGACCAGCACCACATTCCGTACGGACGCGGGGTGGTCGGCCGTCGCTGCCCTGCCGGCGGCTCCGGGGTGTGCGTGTGCCTTGTCGCCCATGCCTTGGCCTCCCGGTCACGTGCTCGAAGAGGAGGCTCAGCCCCCTCGGGGATGCTGGCTGCTATCGGACACGCGGGGCCGCGTGCGGGTCGGCTCCGGCGACGCCCGCTGTGCTTTCGAGCTTTCCACTCGGGTCACGGTGCGTCCATACGTCGTACGCGATCGTGAGGGGGCGAGCCGGTCCGTCAAGGGCGTGACTACGATGGGCCAGCCGGTGGCCAACAGGGCCGCGCGGCTCACCGACCCCTCGGGAAGGCCATGCTGAACAAGTACGCGCGTGCATTCTTCACGCGTGTTCTCACACCGTTCGCCGCGTTTCTCATCCGCCGCGGGGTCAGCCCCGACGCGGTCACGTTCATCGGCACGGCCGGTGTGGTGGCGGGAGCGCTGGTCTTCTTCCCCCGCGGGGAGTTCTTCTGGGGCACGGTCGTGATCACGCTCTTCGTGTTCTCCGACCTGGTCGACGGGAACATGGCGCGGCAGCTCGGCCGCTCCAGCCGCTGGGGCGCCTTCCTGGACTCGACGCTCGACCGGGTCGCCGACAGCGCGATCTTCGGTGGGCTCGCCCTCTGGTACGCGGGCTCGGGCGACAACAACATCCTGTGCGCCGTCTCCATCTTCTGCCTGGCCAGCGGCCAGGTGGTGTCGTACACGAAGGCGCGCGGCGAGGCGATCGGCCTGCCCGTCGCGGTCAACGGCCTGGTGGAGCGCGCCGAGCGCCTGGTGATCTCGCTGGTCGCCGCGGGCCTCGCGGGGCTGCACAAGTTCGGGGTCCCCGGCATCGACATCCTGCTGCCCATCGCGCTGTGGATCGTCGCGGTCGGCAGCCTCGTCACCCTCGTCCAGCGCATGGTGACCGTGCGCCGAGAGTCCGCCGAGGCGGACGCGGCGGCCGCCGCCGAGACCAAGACCGGGGCCGAGACCGAGGCACAGGGCAGCGAGGCGACGTCGTGAAGGACCGGCTGACCGACGCTCTCTACGGGGCCGGCTGGAGCACGGTCAAGAAGCTCCCCGAACCAGTGGCCGTGCGGCTCGGCCGGACCATCGCCGACGCCGTGTGGAAGCGCCGCGGCAAGGGCGTCCTGCGCCTTGAGGCCAACTACGCGCGCGTGGTGCCCGACGCGAGCCCCGAGCGCCTTGCCGAGCTGTCCCGCGCGGGCATGCGCTCGTACCTGCGCTACTGGATGGAGTCCTTCCGGCTGCCGTCCTGGAGCCGGGAGCGCATAAAGGAAGGCTTCGTCCCCAAGGACGTGCACCATCTGACCGACGCTCTCGCCTCCGACAAGGGCGTCATCCTCGCGCTTCCGCACCTGGGCAACTGGGACCTGGCGGGCGCGTGGGTCACCACGAAGCTGGAGACGCCGTTCACGACGGTCGCCGAGCGGCTCAAGCCCGAGAAGCTGTACGACCGTTTCGTCGCCTACCGCGAGGGCCTCGGCATGGAGGTCCTGCCGCACGAGGGCGGCTCCGCCTTCGGCACGCTTGCCCGGCGGCTGCGCGACGGCGGCCTGGTCTGCCTCGTCTCCGACCGGGACCTCTCGGCCTCCGGTGTCGAGGTGAAGTTCTTCGGCGACACCGCGCGGATGCCCGCGGGGCCCGCGCTGCTCGCCCAGCAGACCGGCGCGCTGCTGCTTCCGGTCACGCTCTGGTACGACGAATCCCCGATCATGAAGGGGCGCGTCCATCCGCCCATCGATGTCCCCGAGACAGGTACCCGTGCGGAGAAGACGTCTGTCATGACGCAGGCGCTGGCAGACGCCTTCGCCACGGGTATCGCCGACCATCCGGAGGACTGGCACATGCTGCAACGCTTGTGGCTCGCTGATCTGGACCCCGCGAAGGGGCCCGGTCAGGGGTCTGACGAGGCGACGCCGTGAAGATCGGGATCGTCTGCCCCTACTCGTGGGACGTCCCGGGCGGCGTCCAGTTCCACATCCGTGACCTCGCGGAGCATCTGATCCGCCTGGGGCACAAGGTGTCCGTGCTCGCCCCGGCGGACGACGAGACACCGCTTCCCTCGTACGTCGTGTCGGCGGGCCGCGCCGTTCCTGTGCCGTACAACGGCTCGGTGGCCCGGCTCAACTTCGGGTTCCTGTCGGCCGCGCGGGTGCGTCGCTGGCTGCACGACGGCACCTTCGACGTGATCCACATCCACGAGCCGACCTCGCCGTCGCTCGGGCTGCTCAGCTGCTGGGCGGCGCAGGGCCCGATCGTCGCGACGTTCCATACCTCCAACCCGCGCTCCCGGGCCATGATCGCCGCGTATCCGATCCTGCAGCCCGCCCTGGAGAAGATCAGCGCGCGCATCGCGGTGAGCGAGTACGCGCGCCGCACCCTGGTCGAGCACCTGGGCGGCGACGCGGTCGTCATCCCGAACGGCGTCGACGTCGACTTCTTCGCCAACGTCGAGCCCAAGGCCGAGTGGCAGGGCGGCACGATCGGCTTCATCGGGCGCATCGACGAGCCGCGCAAGGGCCTGCCGGTGCTGATGCGGGCGCTGCCGAAGATCCTCGCCGAGCGGCCGGGGACCCGGCTCCTGGTCGCAGGGAGGGGCGACGAGGAGGAGGCCGTCGCCTCGCTGCCGGCCGAGATGCGTTCGCGCGTCGAGTTCCTCGGCATGGTGAGCGACGAGGACAAGGCGCGGCTGCTGCGCAGCGTCGATGTGTACGTGGCGCCCAACACCGGCGGCGAGAGCTTCGGGATCATCCTGGTCGAGGCGATGTCGGCGGGCGCACCCGTCCTCGCCAGCGATCTGGACGCCTTCGCGCAGGTCCTCGACCAGGGCGCGGCGGGTGACCTCTTCACGAACGAGGACGCCGACTCGCTGGCAGCGGCCGCCCTGCGGCTGCTCGGCGACCCCGAGCGCCGCGAGGAACTGCGTGAGCGCGGCAGCAAGCACGTACGCCGCTTCGACTGGTCGACGGTGGGCGCGGACATCCTCTCCGTGTACGAGACGGTGACGGACGGCGCGGCGGCGGTCGCCGCGGACGAACGGACGGGCCTGCGGGCGCGGTTCGGACTCGCGCGGGACTGAAAGCCAAGGTGCCGCCGGGCGTTCGGCGCGCCCGGCGGTGAAGCGGCCCGGCCGCCTCGACTAGCCTCAGGCCGGTGACCTCCACACTGATCTGGATCGCGGTAGCCCTCTTCGCGATCGGCCTCTATCTGAGCTGGACCGCCGGACGGCTCGACCGGCTGCACGCGCGCATCGACGCGGCCCGCGCCGCCCTCGACGCGCAGTTGCTGCGCCGCGCCTCGGTGGCCCAGGAGCTGGCCACATCGGGGGTGCTCGACCCCGCGGCCTCCATCGTGCTCTACGAGGCGGCGCACGCCGCCCGGCAGGCGGAGGAGGAGCAGCGCGAGGTCGCCGAGAGCGAGCTCAGCCAGGCGCTGCGCGCGATCTTCGGCGAGGCCCAGCAGGTCGAGGCGGTGCGCGAGGCGCCGGGCGGCGACGAGGCGGCGAGCGAGCTGGCCGCGGCCGTGCGCCGGGTGCCGATGGCCCGGCGCTTCCACAACGACGCCGTACGCGCGGCCCGCGCCCTGCGCAGGCACCGCAAGGTCCGCTGGTTCCGCCTGGCAGGACACGCGCCGTTCCCGATGGCCTTCGAAATGGACGACGAGCCGCCGGTGGCGCTCGCGGACCGCGCGACCACGTAGCGCCACCGCACGGCTCTGACCAGGGGCGTACGGGAAAAATGAGCCACCGGTCAATCATTGGCCCTTGCTGTGGACTGGTCGCGGGGCGTTATCTCGTAGAAGTAGGCACCCGTCTTCAGCAAGCGAGGTCAACTCCGTGTCCAGCACCCTCTCCAGCAGCAACCAGTCGCCCGAGACCGGCACCGCGCGCGTCAAGCGCGGCATGGCCGAGCAGCTCAAGGGCGGCGTCATCATGGACGTGGTCAACGCCGAGCAGGCGAAGATAGCCGAGGACGCCGGCGCCGTCGCCGTCATGGCCCTGGAGCGGGTCCCGGCCGACATCCGCAAGGACGGCGGCGTGGCCCGGATGTCCGACCCGAACATGATCGAAGAGATCATCGAGGCCGTCTCCATCCCGGTCATGGCCAAGTCCCGCATCGGCCACTTCGTCGAGGCCCAGGTGCTGCAGTCCCTCGGCGTCGACTACATCGACGAGTCCGAGGTCCTGACCCCGGCCGACGAGGTCAACCACAGCGACAAGTTCGCCTTCACGACCCCCTTCGTGTGTGGTGCCACCAACCTGGGCGAGGCCCTGCGCCGCATCGCCGAGGGCGCGGCCATGATCCGCTCCAAGGGCGAGGCCGGCACCGGCAACGTCGTCGAGGCCGTCCGCCACCTGCGCCAGATCAAGAACGAGATCGCCAAGCTGCGCGGCTTCGACAACAACGAGCTGTACGCCGCCGCCAAGGAGCTCCGCGCCCCGTACGAGCTGGTCAAGGAGGTCTCCGAGCTGGGCAAGCTGCCGGTGGTCCTCTTCTCGGCCGGTGGCGTCGCCACCCCCGCCGATGCCGCGCTGATGCGCCAGCTCGGTGCCGAGGGTGTCTTCGTCGGCTCCGGCATCTTCAAGTCGGGCGACCCGGCCGCGCGCGCCGCCGCCATCGTGAAGGCCACCACCTTCTACGACGACCCCAAGATCATCGCGGACGCTTCCCGCAACCTGGGCGAGGCCATGGTCGGCATCAACTGCGACACCCTGCCCGAGGCCGAGCGCTACGCGAACCGGGGCTGGTAATGACCACTCCCGTAGTGGGCGTCCTCGCCCTTCAGGGGGACGTACGGGAGCACCTGATCGCCCTGGCCTCGGCTGACGCCCTGGCCAGGCCGGTCCGGCGCCCCGAGGAGCTCGCCGAGGTGGACGGCCTGGTCATACCCGGCGGCGAGTCCACCACCATCTCCAAGCTGGCCACGCTGTTCGGCCTCCTGGAGCCCTTGCGGGCACGCGTGCGTGCCGGTATGCCGGTGTACGGCACCTGCGCGGGCATGATCATGCTCGCCGACAAGATCCTGGATCCGCGTTCGGAGCAGGAGACCGTCGGCGGCATCGACATGATCGTGCGGCGCAACGCCTTCGGCCGGCAGAACGAGTCCTTCGAGGCGGCCGTCGACATAGCCGGCATCGAGGGCGCTCCCGTGGAGGGTGTCTTCATCCGCGCCCCCTGGGTGGAGTCCGTCGGCGCCAGTGCCGAGGTGCTCGCCGAGCACGAGGGGCACATCGTCGCCGTACGCCAGGGCAACGCGCTCGCCACGTCGTTCCACCCCGAGCTGACGGGCGACCACCGGGTGCACGAGCTGTTCGTCGGGATGGTGCGCGGGAACGCGGCGGCGGGATCCTAGTAGGATCTCCGGGGGTTCCCCGGGCCTTAAGGTGTCGGGGAGTTCGTACTGGTTGGGTAACGCGAAGGAGACAGGCAGATGTCCGGCCACTCTAAATGGGCTACGACGAAGCACAAGAAGGCCGTGATTGACGCCAAGCGCGGCAAGCTCTTCGCGAAGATGATCAAGAACATCGAGGTCGCGGCCCGCACGGGCGGCGCCGATGTGTCCGGCAACCCGACGCTCTTCGACGCCATCCAGAAGGCCAAGAAGAGCTCGGTTCCGAACAAGAACATCGACTCCGCGGTCAAGCGCGGCGCCGGTCTCGAAGCCGGCGGTGCCGACTACGAGACGATCATGTACGAGGGCTACGGCCCCAACGGTGTCGCGGTGCTCATCGAGTGCCTCACCGACAACCGCAACCGCGCCGCATCGGACGTCCGCGTCGCCATGACCCGCAACGGCGGCTCCATGGCCGACCCGGGCTCCGTCTCGTACCTGTTCAACCGCAAGGGCGTCGTGATCGTCCCCAAGGGCGAGCTGTCCGAGGACGACGTCCTGGGCGCGGTCCTTGACGCGGGCGCCGAAGAGGTCAACGACCTCGGTGAGTCCTTCGAGGTGCTCTCCGAGGCCACCGACATGGTCGCGGTCCGCACCGCGCTCCAGGACGCCGGGATCGAATACGACTCGGCCGACGCCAACTTCGTCCCGACCATGCAGGTCGAGCTGGACGAAGAGGGCGCGCGCAAGATCTTCAAGCTGATCGACGCGCTCGAGGACAGCGACGACGTGCAGAACGTCTTCGCCAACTTCGATGTGAGCGACGAGGTCATGGAGAAGGTCGACGCGTAGCGCTGCCGCGAGCTGAGCAGTTTCGGCGGGCCGGGTGGGACACACGTCCACCGGCCCGCCGCTGTTGTCAGTGGCAGCGGATAGCCTGGCGTGAAGTTCGAAGATCACCGCGGCGACGAGGGGAGGCGCGCATGCGCGTACTGGGGGTGGACCCCGGGCTGACCCGGTGCGGCGTCGGCGTCGTCGACGGGGTCGCCGGGCGACCACTGACCATGCGCGGCGTCGGTGTCGTACGGACGCCGCCGGACGCCGAGTTGGGCCACCGCCTCGTCGCCATCGAGCAGGGCATCGAGCAATGGCTCGACGAGCACGAGCCCGAAGTCCTCGCCGTGGAGCGGGTGTTCAGCCAGCACAACGTCCGTACGGTGATGGGCACGGCCCAGGCGAGCGCCGTCGCCATGCTGTGCGCGTCGCGCCGCGGCATCCCCGTCGCCCTGCACACGCCCAGCGAGGTCAAGGCCGCCGTCACCGGCAGCGGCCGGGCCGACAAGGCGCAGGTCGGCGCGATGGTCACACGGCTGCTCCGGCTCGACGCACCGCCCAAGCCCGCCGACGCGGCGGACGCCCTCGCCCTCGCCATCTGTCACATCTGGCGCGCCCCCGCGCAGAACCGCCTCCAGCAGGCCGTGGCCCAGAACCGCCTCCAGCAGGCCGCAGCCCTGCACGCATCGAAAGGCCGTACCGCATGATCGCCTTCGTCAGCGGCCCCGTCGCCGCCCTCGCCCCCGATGCCGCGGTGGTCGAGGTCGGCGGCATCGGCATGGCCGTCCAGTGCACGCCGAACACGCTCTCCACACTCCGCGTCGGCCAGCAGACCAAGCTCGCCACGTCCCTGGTCGTACGGGAGGACTCGCTCACCCTGTACGGCTTCGCGGACGACGACGAGCGGCAGACCTTCGAGCTCCTTCAGACCGCGAGCGGTGTCGGACCGCGCCTTGCCCAGGCGATGCTCGCCGTGCACAGCCCCGACGCCCTGCGCCGCGCGGTCGCCACCGGTGACGAGAAGGCGCTCACCGCCGTCCCCGGCATCGGCAAGAAGGGCGCCCAGAAGCTGCTCCTGGAGTACAAGGACCGGCTCGGCGAGCCCCTCGGCACGGGCGGCCCTGCGATCGGCAAGGCCGTCACCTCCGGCTGGAGCGACCAGCTGCACGCGGCACTGATCGGCCTCGGGTACGCGACCCGCGAGGCCGACGAGGCGGTCGCCGCCGTCACCCCGCAGGCCGAGGCGTCCGAGAAGCCGCAGGTGGGCCAGCTCCTGAAGGCCGCCCTGCAGACGCTGAACCGCACCCGCTAGCCCACCGACCACCCGAACCACACCGCGAGGCGACCTCATGAACTGGGACGAGACCACCGACGACACGACCACACCGGCGGGTGCGGCCGAGCGTCTTGTCGGTGCGTCCGCCGACGGCGAGGACCAGGCGGTCGAGGCGGCGCTGCGCCCCAAGGACCTGGACGAGTTCATCGGCCAGGAGAAGGTCCGCGAACAGCTCGACCTGGTCCTGCGCGCGGCCCGAGCGCGGGGCGCCACCGCCGACCACGTACTGCTTTCCGGCGCCCCGGGCCTCGGCAAGACCACCCTCTCCATGATCATCGCGGCCGAGATGGGCGCCCCGATCCGCATCACCAGCGGCCCGGCCATCCAGCACGCGGGCGACCTCGCGGCGATCCTCTCCTCCCTCCAGGAGGGCGAGGTCCTCTTCCTCGACGAGATCCACCGGATGTCGCGGCCCGCCGAGGAGATGCTCTATATGGCGATGGAGGACTTCCGCGTCGACGTCATCGTCGGCAAGGGCCCCGGCGCCACCGCCATCCCGCTGGAACTGCCGCCCTTCACCCTGGTCGGCGCCACCACCCGCGCGGGCCTTCTGCCGCCGCCGCTGCGCGACCGCTTCGGCTTCACCGCCCACATGGAGTTCTACGAGCCCGCCGAGCTGGAGCGGGTGGTCCACCGCTCCGCACAGCTGCTCGACGTGGCCATCGACCCGGCCGGCGCCGCCGAGATCGCCGGGCGCTCCCGCGGCACGCCCCGTATCGCCAACCGTCTGCTGCGCCGCGTACGCGACTATGCGCAGGTCAAGGCCGACGGCGAGATCGACAGGGACATCGCGGGCGCGGCCCTGAAGGTCTACGAGGTGGACGGCCGCGGCCTCGACCGCCTCGACCGGGCCGTCCTGGAGGCCCTGCTCAAACTGTTCGGCGGCGGACCCGTGGGTCTGTCGACGCTCGCCGTCGCCGTGGGGGAGGAGCGCGAGACGGTCGAAGAGGTGGCCGAGCCCTTCCTGGTACGGGAGGGACTCCTCGCCCGCACGCCCCGCGGCCGCGTCGCGACGCCCGCGGCATGGGCGCATCTCGGCCTTGTTCCCCCGCGTCAGGCGGGCGGAATCGGACAAGGGGACCTGTTCGGGGCGTGACGGCGCGCGTACTCGCACGGTCAGGAACTGCGGTGCCATGCTGAGCGTTGTTCGTTAGGTGCGGACTCGCTTAGACTCCGCCGATGCCGTCCCTTGCGGGCGGCGTGCCCACCCCCGTCCATCAGGCCGCTTACCTGCGCGGTCATGCGAAGGAAACTCCGTCCCGTGAATATCGTGACCCTCCTCCCCTTCATCGTGCTCATCGGGGCCATGTTCCTGATGACGCGGTCCGCCAAGAAGAAGCAGCAGGCGGCCGCGGCGATGCGCAATGAGATGCAGCCCGGCACCGGCATCCGCACGATCGGGGGCATGTACGCCACCGTCAAGGAGGTTCACGACGACGCGGTCCTCCTTGAGGTGGCTCCGGGCGTGCACGCGTTTTACGCGAAGAACGCCGTCGGCGCCGTCCTCGAGGACGACGAGTACAACCGCATCGTCCACGGCGTGGGTGCCGACCTGAAGTCGGACACCCCCATCGTTCCGGACGACGCCTCCTCCCTGACCGAGACCGACGAGCCCGCCGCCGACGCTTCCGACGACTCGCCCATCGACCTCGGCAAGAAGGACGCGGACACCGCTCCCGAGGACGACGCAGAGCCGAAGAAGACCGACGGCGAGTCCGACGCGAAGTAGCCACCACCGGGGTCCGTGGGGCGCGCCGCTCGCGCCGCCACGGTCCCCGCAGTGCGTGGGTTTCGTGACGGGTCTCGACACCATTTCATGGCCGCCCACCTGGGAACTCCCCGCTCAGTGACGGGGCAGGGCACCGGACGCCGGGCGGTTGGACAGGGAGAACGAGAAGGTGGCAGCACCTAAGAAGGGCCGAAGGCAGAGCGCCCCGGGCAAGCCGGGCCGCTCTTTGGTCTTCATCCTGATCGCCCTCGTGGCGCTCACCGGGGGGATGTTCCTTTCCGGGAACACCACGCCCCGCCTCGGCATCGACCTCGCCGGCGGTACGAGCATCACGCTCCAGGCGAAGAACGAGCCCGGCCAGAAGAACGCGATCAACCCGACCAACATGAACACCGCGGTCAGCATCATCAACAACCGCGTCAATGGTCTGGGTGTGTCCGAGGCCGAGGTGCAGACCCAGGGCGCAGACAACATCATCGTCAACATCCCCAAGGGCACGAACGAGAAGCAGGCGCGCGAGCAGGTCGGCACGACCGCTCAGCTCTACTTCCGTCCCGTCCTGACGGTGGCCCCCGGCGAGCCCACCCCCGAGCCGTCCGCCTCCTCGTCCGGCAAGGGCACGGACAAGGACAAGGACAAGGCGACCGAGAAGGGCGAGGACAAGGCGACGCCCTCCTCGACCCCCACGGCGACGCCCACCTCCCAGGGCCGCGCCGTCACCGACGGCCTGAAGGCCGACGCCACCCCGTCCCCCAAGTCCTCGGACAAGGGCGGCGACAAGGACAAGGCGGCGCCGACCCCCACCCCGTCGGCCGACCCGGCCACCGCGGCCCTGCAGAAGAAGTTCACCGAGCTCGACTGCACCGACAAGGCGCAGCGCGGCAAGGTCGGCGACGGCATCAAGCCGTCCGAGCAGACCATCGCCTGTGGCAAGAACAACGCCGGGCAGTGGGAGAAGTACGTACTCGGCCCGGCCGAGCTGAACGGCAAGGACGTCGACGACGCCAAGGCCAGCATCAGCCAGCAGAGCGGCGCCTGGATCGTCAACATGGACTTCACGAAGGACGGCTCGAAGAAGTTCTCGAAGACCACCAGCAAGCTCTCGCAGCAGCAGCCTCCGATGAACCAGTTCGCCATCGTCCTCGACGGCGAAGTGGCCTCGGCCCCCAGCGTCAACACGACCCTGAGCGCCAACGCCGAGATCTCCGGCAGCTTCACCCAGGAGTCGGCCCAGGACCTCGCCAACATCCTGTCGTACGGCGCTCTGCCGCTCACCTTCCACGAGCAGAGCGTCACCACGGTGAGCCCGGCCCTCGGCGGCGAGCAGCTGCACGCCGGTCTGATCGCCGGCGCCATCGGCCTCGCGCTGGTCATCATCTACCTGGTGGTCTACTACCGGGGCCTGTCGCTCATCGCCATCGCGAGCCTCCTGGTCTCGGCGGCCCTCACGTACACCCTGATGACGCTGCTCGGCCCGGCCATCAGCTTCACCCTGAACCTGCCCGCGGTGTGTGGTGCGATCGTTGCGATCGGCATCACGGCGGACTCGTTCATCGTGTTCTTCGAACGCGTCAGGGACGAGGTCCGAGAGGGACGCACGCTGCGGCCCGCCGTCGAGCGCGCCTGGCCGCGTGCCCGGCGCACCATCCTGGTCTCCGACTTCGTGTCGTTCCTCGCGGCCGCGGTGCTCTTCGTCGTCACGGTCGGCAAGGTCCAGGGCTTCGCGTTCACGCTCGGCCTGACCACCCTGCTCGACGTCGTCGTGGTCTTCTTCTTCACCAAGCCGCTGATGACGCTCATGGCACGGAAGCCGTTCTTCGCGAACGGCCACAAGTGGTCCGGCCTCGACCCGAAGCGGCTCGGCGCCAAGCCCCCGCTGCGCCGCACCCGCCGCACCACCGCCCCCGTCGACCCGAAGGAGGCGTGAGATGTCGAAGCTCGGCAATCTCGGCGCCAGGCTCTACCGCGGCGAGGTCGGCTATGACTTCGTCGGCAAGCGCAAGATCTGGTACGGCATCTCGATACTGATCACCATCACGGCGATCGTCGGCCTCGCGGTGCGCGGCCTGAACATGGGCATCGAGTTCGAGGGCGGTGCCGTCTTCAACACCGCGAAGACCAACGTCTCGGTCGCGCAGGCGGAGCGGTACGCGGAGGACGCCTCCGGCCACGACGCGGTCGTCCAGGAGCTCGGCTCCGGCGGTCTGCGCATCCAGGTCGCCGGTGTGGACACCGCCAAGTCCGACCAGATCAAGGCCGATCTGGCGAAGAACATGGACATCAAGTCCACCGACCTCGTGGGCCCCAGTTGGGGTGAGCAGATCAGCCAGAAGGCCTGGACGGGCCTGATCATCTTCATGGTTCTCGTGGTGATCTATCTGGCGATCGCCTTCGAGTGGCGGATGGCGCTTGCCGCGCTGATCGCCCTGGTGCACGACATCACGATCACCGTCGGTGTGTACGCACTGGTCGGCTTCGAGGTCACCCAGGGCACGATCATCGGTCTGCTGACGATCCTCGGTTATTCGCTGTACGACACGGTCGTGGTGTTCGACAGCTTGAAGGAGCAGTCGAAGGACCTCACCAAGCAGACCCGGTGGACCTACAGCGAGGTCGCCAACCGCAGCATCAACAGCACCCTGGTGCGCTCGATCAACACC
Organism: Streptomyces sp. NBC_01381; assembly: GCF_026340305.1. NCBI lineage: Bacteria > Bacillati > Actinomycetota > Actinomycetes > Kitasatosporales > Streptomycetaceae > Streptomyces > Streptomyces sp. NBC_01381. The sequence goes on from NZ_JAPEPI010000001.1 coordinate 3,935,753, forward strand.
ACGGTCGTCGCGCTCCTGCCGGTCGCCGGTCTGCTCTTCATCGGTGGCGGCTTCCTCGGCGCGGGCATGCTCAACGACATCTCGCTGTCGCTGTTCGTCGGCCTCGCGGCCGGTGCGTACTCCTCGATCTTCATCGCCACGCCGCTCGTCGCCGACCTCAAGGAGACCGAGCCGCAGATGAAGGCGCTCAAGAAGCGCGTCCTCGCCAAGCGTGCCGCCGCGGCGGCCAAGGGCGAATCCGCGGAGAGCGCCGACAGCGCGGAGCAGGGTGACGACGAGGCGGAGGACCGGGTGCCGGAGGACGCCGCCCCCGCGGGCGTCGTCGGCCCGCGCACCCAGCCCACCTCCCGGGGCCGAGGCCGCGGCCGTCCCTCGGGGAAGCGTCGATGACCGAGACGACCGCAACCACGGAGCTGCTGCTCAGCCGCATCCGGGACGTCGCGGACTACCCGGAGCCGGGCGTGATGTTCAAGGACATCACCCCGCTCCTGGCGGACCCGGCGGCGTTCGCGGCGCTCACTGAGGCCTTCGCGGACCTCGCCGTGCGGCACGGCGCCACCAAGGTCGTCGGCCTGGAGGCCCGCGGCTTCATCCTCGGCGCCCCCGTCGCGCTCAGCGCCGGGCTCGGCTTCATCCCCGTACGCAAGGCGGGCAAGCTCCCCGGAGCGACGCTCAGCCAGGCCTACGACCTGGAGTACGGCAGCGCCGAGATCGAGGTGCACGCCGAGGACCTCGCCGCCGACGACCGCGTCATGGTCATCGACGACGTCCTGGCGACCGGCGGCACCGCCGAGGCGTCGCTGCGGCTGATCCGCCGGGCCGGCGCGCAGGTCGCCGGTGTGGCGGTGCTCATGGAGCTCGGCTTCCTGGGCGGCCGCGCCAAGCTGGAGACCGCCCTTGAGGGCGCCCCGCTGGAGGCCCTGATCACGGTCTGAGCCGACCCGCGCACACCCCGAGGCGGGCCCGGAGGAATCCGGTGCCCGCCTCGGGTGTTTCCCCCGTAGAGACCTCAGGTTCGCCGTGTGGAGAACCTCAGGTGTTTCTCCCGTTGAGCCCCGTCTCACGGGCTGAGGGCGAGCCGAAGGTCCAGGATCGATACCATGGGCTCTTCGGGGCCTGACCGGGGGACCCGGATCGCGCACAGGGAGCGCTCTTGCCAGACGAGTCCAAGGCACTCACCGCCGCCAAGGCCGCAGAGCAGGCCGAGCGCGCGGCGGCGAGCACTGCCGCGCCCGCGCAGAACGCGACGCCCGCGAAGAACGCGCAGAGCGCGACGCCCGCGAAGCCGCCGGAGAGCGCGGCCCCCAGCACCACGTCCGCACCGGGCACGCCCGGCGGCAGCGCTCAGCGAGACAAGCCCGCCGAGCAGCCGCGCCCCAAGCCCTCCACCGAGGCCCGCCCCGGCAGCACGACCCCGGCGATCCGCCCCACCGCGGCCAAGAACGAGCGCTCCGGCTCCTCCAACCGCGTCCGTGCCCGCCTGGCCAGGCTCGGCGTCCAGCGCTCGAACCCGTACAACCCGGTCCTGGAGCCGCTGCTGCGGATAGTGCGCAGCAACGACCCCAAGATCGAGACGGCCACGCTGCGCCAGATCGAGAAGGCCTACCAGGTCGCCGAGCGCTGGCACCGCGGCCAGAAGCGCAAGAGCGGCGACCCGTACATCACGCACCCGCTCGCCGTGACGACCATCCTCGCCGAGCTGGGGATGGATCCGGCCACCCTGATGGCGGGGCTGCTCCACGACACCGTCGAGGACACCGAGTACGGCCTCGACACCCTCAAGCGGGACTTCGGCGACCAGGTCGCGCTGCTCGTCGACGGCGTCACCAAGCTCGACAAGGTCAAGTTCGGCGAGGCCGCGCAGGCCGAGACCGTGCGCAAGATGGTCGTCGCCATGGCCAAGGACCCTCGCGTCCTGGTCATCAAGCTCGCCGACCGCCTGCACAACATGCGCACGATGCGGTACCTGAAGCGCGAGAAGCAGGAGAAGAAGGCCCGCGAGACGCTGGAGATCTACGCTCCGCTGGCGCACCGCCTCGGCATGAACACCATCAAGTGGGAGCTGGAGGACCTCGCCTTCGCGATCCTCTACCCCAAGATGTACGACGAGATCGTGCGGCTGGTGGCCGAGCGGGCGCCCAAGCGCGACGAGTACCTGGCCATAGTGACCGACGAGGTCCAGGCCGACCTGCGCGCCGCCCGCATCAAGGCCACCGTCACCGGCCGCCCGAAGCACTACTACAGCGTCTACCAGAAGATGATCGTGCGAGGCCGCGACTTCGCCGAGATCTATGACCTGGTGGGTATTCGGGTCCTTGTCGATACGGTCCGCGACTGTTACGCGGCGCTCGGCACGGTGCACGCGCGATGGAATCCGGTCCCCGGCCGGTTCAAGGACTACATCGCGATGCCCAAGTTCAACATGTACCAGTCGCTGCACACGACGGTGATCGGCCCCAGCGGCAAGCCCGTCGAGCTCCAGATCCGTACGTTCGACATGCACCGCCGCGCCGAGTACGGCATCGCCGCGCACTGGAAGTACAAGCAGGAGCCGTCCGCCGGTGCCTCCAAGGTGCGTACGGACGTACCGAAGAAGACCGGTGGCAAGGACGACCACCTCAACGACATGGCGTGGCTGCGCCAGCTCCTGGACTGGCAGAAGGAGACCGAGGACCCCAGCGAGTTCCTCGAGTCGCTGCGCTTCGACCTGTCGCGCAACGAGGTCTTCGTCTTCACCCCGAAGGGCGACGTCATAGCGCTCCCCGCGGGCGCGACCCCTGTCGACTTCTCGTACGCGGTGCACACCGAGGTCGGTCACCGCACCATAGGAGCACGGGTCAACGGACGGCTCGTGCCGCTCGAATCGACCCTGGACAACGGCGACTTGGTGGAGGTCTTCACCTCCAAGGCGGCAGGCGCGGGCCCGTCCCGCGACTGGCTGGGCTTCGTCAAGTCGCCGCGGGCGCGCAACAAGATCCGCGCGTGGTTCTCCAAGGAGCGCCGCGAGGAGGCCATCGAGCAGGGCAAGGACGCCATCGCGCGGGCCATGCGCAAGCAGAACCTGCCGATCCAGCGGATCCTCACCGGGGACTCACTGGTCACCCTCGCCCACGAGATGCGCTACCCCGACATCTCCTCGCTGTACGCGGCGATCGGCGAGGGACACGTCACCGCGCAGTCCGTCGTGCAGAAGCTCGTCCAGGCGCTCGGCGGCGAGGAGGCCGCCAACGAGGACATCGCCGAGAGCGCGCCGCCCGCCCGCGGCCGCAGCAAGCGCCGGGCCAACGCCGACCCGGGTGTGGTGGTCAAGGGCGTCGAGGACGTCTGGGTCAAGCTGGCCCGCTGCTGTACGCCCGTCCCCGGCGACCCCATCATCGGCTTCGTCACGCGCGGCAGCGGCGTATCGGTTCACCGCAGCGACTGCGTCAACGTCGATTCGCTCTCGCGCGAGCCCGAGCGGATCCTCGAGGTCGAGTGGGCGCCCACCCAGTCGTCGGTCTTCCTGGTCGCCATCCAGGTGGAGGCACTGGACCGCTCCCGGCTGCTCTCGGACGTCACGCGCATCCTCTCGGACCAGCACGTGAACATCCTGTCCGCGGCCGTGCAGACCTCCCGCGACCGCGTCGCCACGTCCCGCTTCACCTTCGAGATGGGCGACCCCAAGCACTTGGGGCACGTCCTCAAGGCGGTCAGGGGAGTCGAGGGCGTGTACGACGTGTACAGGGTGACGTCGGCCCGCAGGCCGTAAACGGTCTCCTACGTAGAGGGGCTCCCGTACGCGATGTACGGGAGCCCCTCTACGTAGACAGCGAAAAACTCAGCCGCCGAACTCGTGCAGGCCCTTCAGCGCCTGGTCGAGCAGCGCCTGGCGGCCGTCGAGCTCCCGCTGGAGCTTGTCGGCCTTGGCGTTGTTGCCCGCGGCACGAGCCTTCTCGATCTGGTCGGTCAGCTTGTCGACCGCGGCCTGCAGCTGGCCGGTGAGACCCTCGGCACGCGCGCGTGCCTCCGGGTTCGTGCGCCGCCACTCGGCCTCTTCGGAGTCCTGCAGGGCCCGCTCCACCGCGTGCATCCGGCCTTCGACCTTCGGCCGCGCGTCACGCGGGACGTGGCCGATGGCCTCCCACCGCTCGTTGATCGAACGGAACGCCGCACGCGCCGACTTGAGGTCCTTCACCGGGACGAGCTTCTCGGCCTCCTCGGCCAGCTCCTCCTTCAGCTTCAGGTTCTCCGTCTGCTCGGCGTCACGCTCCGCGAAGACCGAGCTGCGCGCCGCGAAGAACACGTCCTGGGCGCCGCGGAAGCGGTTCCACAGATCGTCCTCGTGCTCGCGCTGGGCGCGGCCCGCGGCCTTCCACTCGGTCATCAGATCGCGGTACCGCGCGGCCGTCGGACCCCAGTCGGTCGACCCGGAGAGCGCCTCGGCCTCGCCGACCAGACGCTCCTTGGTCTTGCGGGCCTCCTCGCGCTGGGCGTCCAGCGAGGCGAAGTGGGCCTTGCGGCGCTTGGAGAACGCCGAGCGGGCGTGCGAGAAGCGGTGCCACAGCTCGTCGTCCGACTTGCGGTCGAGGCGCGGCAGACCCTTCCAGGTGTCCACCAGGGCGCGCAGGCGTTCGCCCGCCGCCCGCCACTGCTCGCTCTGCGCGAGCTCCTCGGCCTCGACGACCAGCGCCTCCTTGGCGTGCCGCGCCTCGTCCGACTGCTTGGCCTTCTGGACCTTGCGCTCCTCGCGGCGCGCCTCCACCGTCTCGACGAGCTTGTCCAGACGCGTGCTCAAGGCGTCCAGATCGCCGACCGCGTGCGCCTCGTCCACCTGCTGGCGCAGATGGTCGATGGCGGTCATGGCGTCCTTGGCCGACAGGTCCGTCGTCTTCACCCGGCGCTCGAGAAGTCCGATCTCGACGACCAGACCGTCGTATTTGCGCTCGAAGTAGGCCAGGGCCTCGTCAGGAGACCCTGCTTTCCACGAACCGACCTCGCGCTCGCTGCCGTCGGCCTTGCGCACATACACGGTCCCCGTCTCGTCGACGCGGCCCCACGGGTCGCTGCTCACAGCGCCTCCTCCACATGATGCCTGCGCAGGGCCTCGGGGCCCCCGGCATCGTCCACAGTTTCGTCACCGCCAACATAGGCGACCGGCGGGGCGGCTGTCCGCATCCCGCGCGTCCGAAGTTTGCCTGGCGGGGGTCAGGATTTCGACACGGTCGCCTTGTTGATGACGACCGTCGCGTTCGGGGCGCCCTCGCCCTGCCCGGTGCTCTCGCCGGCGTCGGCGATCTTCTTGAGCACCTTCATCCCGGAATCGGAAATGGTCCCGAACGGTGTGTAGTCGGGCGGCAGCTGACTGTCCTGGTAGACCAGGAAGAACTGGCTGCCTCCGGTGTCCCGGCCCTTCTTCTCCTGGGCGTTGTACTGGTTGGCCATCGCGACCGTGCCCGCCGGATACACGTTCCCCTTCAGGCTCTTGTCCTTGAGGTTCTCGTCCGGGATCGAGTAGCCGGGGCCGCCCTTGCCGGTGCCCTTCGGGTCGCCGCACTGGAGGACGTAGATGCCGCCCGAGACGAGCCGGTGGCACTTCGTGTGGTCCAGATAGCCCTTGTTCACCAGGAAGTTGAAGGAGTTGACCGTGTGCGGGGCCTTCGCCGCCGACAAGTTCAGGTCGATGTCGCCGCAGGTGGTGCTCAGCTTCATCGCGTAGTCGGCCGACTTGTCGATCGTGAGCGCCGGCTCCTTCTTGAAGCTCAGCGGCTTCACTTTGCCGCCCGCGGGCTTCTCGCAGGGGTCCGGCTGCTTGGTGGGGCTCGCGCTCGCCTCGTCCTTCGGCTTGCCGTCGTCGTCGAAGGCTCCCGCCGCGTACGACACCGCGCCGCCGGCCACGACCACCGCGAGCGCCGATGCGATCACCGCGTTGCGCATCCGCGCCCTGCGTCGCGCGGCCTCCCGGCGCTGCTGCTGCCGCAAGAACTTCTCCCGGGCGAGCTGACGCCGCCGCTGATCGTTGCTGACCACCGGGTTCTCTCTCCTCTGCTGGGGACCGCTTCGTGTGCCCCGTACCGTATATGGGTTAGCTGTGGAATCGGCAGCGCCGGTAGGCTCTGATCTGCCGCGACCTGCGCGGTCACCTCCGCCGGACGACGAACGAAGGACGATCGTGCTCATTGCCGGGTTTCCCGCCGGGGCCTGGGGGACCAACTGCTACTTGGTCGCCCCCGCCGCAGGCGAGGAGTGCGTGATCATCGACCCGGGCCACCAGGCCGCCCAGGGCGTCGAGGACGCACTCAAGAAGCATCGGCTCAAGCCCGTCGCGGTCATCCTCACCCATGGCCACATCGACCATGTCGCCTCGGTCGTCCCGGTCTGCGGAGCCAACGACGTACCCGCGTGGATCCACCCCGAGGACCGGTACATGCTGAGCGACCCGGAGAAGGCCATAGGTCGTTCCTTCGGCGCGCAGTTGATGGGCGAGCTGACCGTGGGGGAGCCCGCCGACGTCAAGGAGCTGACCGACGGCGCGCAGCTGAAGCTGGCCGGACTCGACTTCTCCGTCGCGCACGCGCCGGGCCATACGAAGGGGTCGGTGACCTTCCAGCTCCCCGAGTCCGCCGAGGTTCCCTCGGTGTTCTTCTCGGGCGATCTGCTCTTCGCCGGCTCCATCGGACGCACCGACATGCCCGGCGGATCGCACGCCGAGATCCTCGAGTCGCTGGCGCGTGTGTGCCTGCCGCTCGACGACTCGACCGTGGTCCTGCCCGGTCACAACGAGCACACGACCATTGGCCGTGAGCGCGCCACCAACCCGTATCTGCGCCAGGTGGCCGCCGGCCTGGGAGCCGAAGCGGCTCCCCGACGAGGAATGTGACGAGAGAACTCCCGTGAGCACCTTCAAGGCCCCCAAGGGCACCTACGACCTGCTTCCGCCGTACTCCGCGAAGTACCTCGCGGTCCGCGAGGCGATCGCGGCACCGCTGCGGAACTCCGGTTACGGATACGTGGAGACTCCCGGCTTCGAGAACGTCGAGCTGTTCTCGCGCGGCGTCGGCGAGTCCACCGACATCGTCTCCAAGGAGATGTACGCCTTCGAGACCAAGGGCGGCGACCAGCTCGCGCTGCGCCCCGAGGGCACCGCGTCCGTGCTGCGCGCGGCCCTGGAGGCCAACCTCCACAAGGCGGGCAACCTCCCCGTCAAGCTCTGGTACTCCGGCTCGTACTACCGCTACGAGCGTCCGCAGAAGGGCCGCTACAGGCACTTCTCGCAGGTCGGCGCCGAAGCGATCGGCGCGGAGGACCCTGCCCTGGACGCCGAGTTGATCATCCTGGCCGACCAGGCGTACCGCGCGCTCGGCCTGAAGCAGTTCCGCATCCTCCTCAACTCGCTGGGCGACAAGGAGTGCCGCCCCGTCTACCGCGCCGCGCTGCAGGACTTCCTGCGCGCGCTCGACCTGGACGAGGAGACACGTCGACGTATCGACATCAACCCGCTCCGCGTCCTGGACGACAAGCGTGACGACGTCCAGAAGCAGCTGGTCGGCGCCCCGATGCTGCGCGACTACCTGTGCGACGCCTGCAAGGCGTACCACGAGCAGGTGCGCGAGCTCCTGACGGCGGAAGGCGTCGCGTACGAGGACGACGCGAAGCTGGTCCGCGGCCTGGACTACTACACGCGCACGACCTTCGAGTTCGTCCACGACGGCCTCGGCTCGCAGTCCGCGGTGGGCGGCGGCGGCCGCTACGACGGCCTGTCCGAGATGATCGGCGGCCCCTCGCTGCCGTCCGTCGGCTGGGCGCTCGGCGTGGACCGCACGGTCCTCGCCCTGGAGGCGGAGGGCGTCGAGCTCGAACTGCCCTCGGCGACCAGTGTGTTCGCGGTGCCGCTCGGCGAGGAGGCCAGGCGGGTCCTGTTCTCCAAGGTGACGGAGCTGCGCAGGGCGGGCGTCGCGGCGGACTTCTCGTACGGCGGGAAGGGCCTCAAGGGCGCGATGAAGAACGCCAATCGCAGCGGGGCGCGCTTCACGGTCGTCGCCGGTGAGCGTGACCTCGCCGAGGGCGTCGTGCAGCTCAAGGACATGGAGTCCGGGGAGCAGACGGCGGTCGCGGTGGACGGGATCGTGGCGGAGCTGAAGTCCAGGCTGAGCTGAACCTGGGGGCGTTGGGGCGGGAACCTCGCTCCAACGCCCCGAACCGCATCGCGCCAACCGAACGCCCGGGGACCTCCGTGCGTACCTCCTTATGTCCATCGAACGGTGGACACCCGGTCGAGTGCGGCACAATGTGCGTGCCCGCAGGCCACCCACAAGCGACGGAACGGCGTGATGAGCAAAACGATGTCAGCGAAGGACGATGCCCTGGACGGCGGGGAGCGGACGGACGTTCCGGGTGCCGTCGGCGGGAGCCGCGCACTTGCCCTGCTCCTGGTGATCACGGGCGCGGCCGGTCTGCTCGCCTCCTGGGTGATCACCATCGACAAGTTCGAGCTCCTGAAGGACCCGAACTTCCAGCCGGGCTGCAGCATCAACCCCATCGTCGCCTGCGGCAGCATCATGAAGAGCGAGCAGGCCGAGGCCTTCGGGTTCCCCAACCCGATGCTGGGCCTTGTCACTTACGCCATCATCATCGGCGTCGGCATGAGCCTGCTCGCCGGCGCCCGCTTCCCGCGCTGGTACTGGCTGACCATGAACGCGGGCATGCTCTTCGGCGTCGAATTCTGCACCTGGCTGATGATCCAGTCGCTGTACGAGATCAACGCGCTCTGCCTGTGGTGCTGCCTGGCCTGGGTCGCCACGCTCCTGATGTTCTGGTACGTCACGTCCTTCAACGTCCGCAAGGGCTTCCTGCCAGCCCCGGGCTGGGTCAAGAGCTTCTTCGAGGACTTCAGCTGGGCCCTGCCGGTGATGCACATCGGCGTCATCGCGATGCTGATCCTCACGCGCTGGGGCGCCGACCTCTGGGCCTGACCGGCGCCCGGAGGGATTGTCAGTGGGGTGACATAGGGTTCTGGACGTGGAGCCCGACCTGTTCACCGCCGCAGCCGAAGACCGCCAGGAGAAGGACCCGTCCAGCAGTCCCCTGGCCGTCCGGATGCGCCCGCGCACCCTCGACGAAGTCGTCGGCCAGCAGCATCTGCTGAAGCCGGGCTCGCCCCTGCGCCGCCTCGTCGGCGAGGGCGGGGGAGGGCCCGCAGGACCGTCCTCGGTATTCCTGTGGGGCCCGCCCGGCATCGGCAAGACGACGTTGGCGTACGTCGTCTCGAAGGCCACGAACAAGCGCTTCGTCGAGCTCTCCGCGATCACCGCGGGCGTCAAGGAAGTGCGCGCGGTCATCGACGGCGCCCGCAGGGCGATGGGCGGCCACGGCAAGGAGACCGTCCTCTTCCTCGACGAGATCCACCGCTTCAGCAAGGCCCAGCAGGACTCCCTGCTCCCTGCGGTCGAGAACCGCTGGGTCACGCTGATCGCGGCGACCACCGAGAACCCGTACTTCTCGATCATCTCCCCGCTGCTCTCGCGCTCCCTGCTGCTCACCCTCGAGCCGCTCACCGACGACGACCTGCGCGGCCTGCTGCGCCGGGCGCTCAGCGCCGAGCGGGGCCTCGGCGAAGCGGTCACGCTGCCCGACGAGGCCGAGGCACATCTGCTGCGCATCGCCGGCGGCGACGCCCGGCGCGCGCTCACCGCCCTGGAGGCGGGCGCGGGCTCGGCCCTCGCCAAGGGCGAGAAGGAGATCACCCTTCAGACCCTGGAGGAGTCGGTCGACCGGGCCGCCGTGAAGTACGACCGCGACGGCGACCAGCACTATGACGTCGCGAGCGCCCTGATCAAGTCCATCCGCGGCTCCGACGTGGACGCGGCGCTGCACTATCTGGCCCGCATGATCGAGGCGGGCGAGGACCCCCGCTTCATCGCCCGGCGCCTGATGATCTCCGCCAGCGAGGACATCGGCCTCGCCGACCCCACGGCCCTGCCCACGGCTGTCGCAGCCGCCCAGGCCGTGGCCATGATCGGCTTCCCGGAGGCCGCGCTCACCCTCAGCCACGCGACGATCGCCCTCGCCCTCGCCCCGAAGTCGAACGCCGCGACGATCGCGATCCAGCAGGCCCAGGCGGACGTCCGCGCGGGCCTCGCAGGACCCGTCCCGCCCCATCTGCGCGACGGCCACTACAAGGGCGCGGCCAAGCTCGGCCACGCCCAGGGCTACGTGTATCCGCACGACGTCCCGGGCGGCATCGCGGCCCAGCAGTACGCCCCGGACGCCATCGAGGGCAAGCGCTACTACCAGCCCACGAGGTACGGCGGAGAGGCGCGGTACGCCGACGTGGTCGAGCGGGTCCGCGCCCGCCTCAAGGGCGAGCAGCCCGAGGCCTAGCCAGGTCCCGGGCCCCGCGGCTGAGGCACGCGCGCCCACCCGGTACACTTGCCCGCAGTGCTGCGTCCCGTGTCCGGTCTCGTACCGGCACCACCAGAACGGGACATCCAGCCGGAGCCCCGGACCTCACGGTCCAGGAATCTCCAGGAGCGTCGCGCACCGTCGAAGGTGTCGCGGGCAGCCCACCACCATCTCATACTCCGGGAAACGGTCGGTGGGCCACTCGCGTGCTGCACGTATGTGCCCAGACCAGGGAGCGGCTGCCCGCCGGATCCAGATCCACCGGATCCGATGGGTTTCCCAGGCTGCGGATTGCGACCTCCCTTAACCCTGGTGAAGCCGTATTCACAGAGAACAGAGAGGTTGGTTCATGCCGAACCAGTCCCGCCCCAAGGTCAAGAAGTCGCGTGCCCTCGGCATCGCGCTGACCCCGAAGGCCGTCAAGTACTTCGAGGCCCGTCCCTACCCGCCGGGCGAGCACGGCCGTGGGCGCAAGCAGAACTCGGACTACAAGGTCCGTCTGCTCGAGAAGCAGCGTCTGCGCGCGCAGTACGACATCAGCGAGAAGCAGATGGCCCGTGCCTACGACCGCGCCAAGAAGGCCGAAGGCAAGACCGGTGAGGCCCTGGTCATCGAGCTGGAGCGTCGTCTCGACGCCCTGGTTCTGCGTTCGGGCATCGCCCGCACGATCTACCAGGCCCGCCAGATGGTCAGCCACGGCCACGTCGAGGTCAACGGCGGCAAGGTCGACAAGCCGTCGTTCCGCGTCCGTCCCGACGACGTCGTGATGATCCGCGAGCGCAGCCGCGAGAAGCCGCTGTTCCAGGTCGCGCGTGAGGGTGGCTTCGCCCCCGACGGCGAGACCCCGCGTTACCTCCAGGTCAACCTGAAGGCCCTGGCCTTCCGTCTGGACCGTGACCCGAACCGCAAGGAGATCCCCGTGATCTGCGACGAGCAGCTCGTCGTCGAGTACTACGCCCGCTGACCCGGACGTAGCTCTCCCTGCTTCAGCCCGTCGCCCGGCCGCCCCTCGAGGGCGGTCGGGCGACGGGTTTTTGCGTGCTCGGGGCCGCTGCCGAGGGCCCGCGCCACCGCCGCGTCGGGCGTGAGCCGCGCCCCGGCGTCCCGGCACTCCTCGTAGCGCGCGTCGCCCAGCCGCTCCCTGGCCTGCGACTCGCACAGCACATGCGGCCCGCCGAAGTACTCGGAGCCGAACAGCGGCTGGCCCACCGAAGGCCAGATGCGGGACGCGGCACCCTGCAGCACCGCCGCCTCGGCGGGATCGCCGTCCGCCACGGTGAACAGGGCAAGCAGCTCGATCGCGAGCACCGTGCCCAGCAGATCGTGGAAGGAGTGGTCCAGGGCCAGGCACCGCTTCACCAGGTCACGGGCGGTGGCCGCCTCGCCGCGCGTCCAGGCCGCGAAGCCGAGGACATACAGCGCGTACGCGAGAGTCCAAAGCTCGCCGTGGTCCTCGCAGACCCGGCGTACGTCCTCGCACAGGTCGACCGCGTCGGCCAGATCACCCCGGAAGGCCAGCACCATCGCCAGCTCGACCTGGCCCATCAGGACATTGCTGTTCAGCTCGCCGATCGCGTGGTACTGGTCGAGGGCCGAGCGCAGCAAGGCTTCCGCGCGCGGCATGTCGTCGCCGAGCAGCGCGAGGCACCCGATGCGGTGCACGGCGTACGCGGCGGCGACGGCGCTGCCGGTACGTTCCGCCTCGTCCCTGCACTCCTGCAGCGCGCCGAGCGCGGCGACCGTGTCGCCCTGCAGGACCGCCACATAGCCAAGGACCCACAGCGCCTTCAGCCGGGAGTCGTCATGGCCGCCGTCCAGCTCAAGGGCGCGGTCCAGCCAGTGCCTGCCCTCCGCGAGGCGCCCGCAGCCGACCCAGTAGAACCACAGGCTGCCCGCCAGGTACTGGCCCAGATGCGTCTCGTCCGGCTCGGTCAGGCAGTACTCCAACGCGCCCCGCAGATTGGGCAGTTCGCAGCCGACGAGCGCGGCGACCCGCGCCTGCCGGGGCGAGAACCAGTCCAGCTCGCACCAGGTGGCGAGCCCCATGTACCAGTCACGGTGGCGGCGCCGCATCCGGGCGTCGTCGCCCGTCGCCGCCAGCCAGTCGGCGCCGTACGCCCGGACCGTGTCGAGCATGCGGTAGCGCACGCCTGTCGGTCCTTCCTCGCGGGTCACCACGGACTGCGCGAGCAGCTCGCCGAGCACGTCCAGGACGTCGTCGGAGCGCAGCCCGTCGCCGCTGCAGACGTACTCGGCCGCCTCCAGGTCGAAGGGGCCGCAGAACACCGAGAGCCGCGACCACAGCAGCCGTTCGTCGGCCGTGCACAGCTCATGGCTCCAGCCGATGGCCGTACGCAGGGTCTGGTGCCGCGGCGGTGCGTCCCGCCGGATTCCCGTCAGGAGCCCGAACCGGTCGTCGAGCCGGTCGAGCAGCTGCGCCGGCGACAGCGACCGCAGCCGCCCGGCCGCCAGCTCGACAGCCAGTGGGATCCCGTCGAGGCGGCGGCACAGCTCCGCCACGTCGACGCCGTTCTCCTCGTCCAGGGTGAAGCCGGCGAGGCCCGCGGCCGCACGGTCGGCGAAGAGCGCGGCCGCGTCCGCGGTGGGCAGCGGCGCCAGCGGGAAGATCCGCTCGCCGCCGGTGTCCAGGGGCCGACGCCCCACCGCGAGGACCCGAAGACCGGGGGAGCGCACCAGCAGATCCCGCACCAGCGAGGCACAGGCGTCCACCAGGTGCTCGAACCCGTCGATGACGAGCAGGACGTCCCGCTCCGCGAGATGGTCGAGCAGCACCTGGCGCGGCGGCCGGTGCGTGTGGTCGGTGAGGCGCAGCGCGTCGGCGACCGCGTGCTCCACCAGATCCGGGTCGCGTACGGCGGCGAGCTCCACCAGCCAGGCGCCGTCGCGGGGAGAGGCGTCCGCGGCGACCCGGCTGGCGAGGCGCGACTTGCCGACCCCGCCGACGCCGGTCACCGTGACCAGGCGTCCGGCCGCCAACGCCGAGGCGAGATCCGCGAGTTCGGCCGACCGTCCGATGAAGGCGTTGAGCTCCAGGGGGAGGTTGCCGGTTCGTGCCGCGGAGGCGGAAGAAACGTACCGGCGGTCGCCTGGGCGCTGATCGCGTCGCATGGGATACGGAGCGTACTCATCCGTAAGCAGTCAGTACAATCAGTTCGCGCAACTCCCTTGACCGTACGCGGTAATGCGGTGCGGAGCCGTCGCCCCGGCGCGATAGGGTCGGGGGACAACTTTTTGATGTTCAGGGCCGATGTTCAGGGAGCGGTGCACAGTGTCCGGTGGAGAGGTGGCCGGGATTCTCGTGGCCGTCTTCTGGGCGATCCTGGTCTCCTTCCTGGCCGTGGTGCTGGTGAGGCTGGCCCAGACGCTCAGGGCGACCACCAAGCTCGTCGCGGAAGTGACCGAGCAGGCCGTCCCGCTCCTCGCGGACGCCTCCACCGCCGTGCGCTCCGCGCAGACCCAGATCGACCGGGTCGACGCCATCGCGTCCGACGTCCAGGAAGTGACGTCGAACGCCTCCGCGCTCTCCACGACGGTGGCCTCCACCTTCGGCGGGCCCCTCGTCAAGGTCGCGGCGTTCGGCTACGGGGTGCGCAGGGCCCTGGGCCGCAAGGCAGGACCCGAATCAAACAATGTGCCCCCGGCGCCCGCCCGACGTACCGTGATCGTGGGGCGCACGGTGCCCTCCGCGCGGCGACGGGGCAAGCGGAAGAAGGACTGACGCAGCGATGTTCCGCCGTACGTTCTGGTTCACCGCGGGCGCCGCTGCCGGTGTGTGGGCCACCACCAAGGTCAACCGCAAGCTCAAGAAGCTGACCCCCGAGAGCCTCGCCGCGCAGGCCGCGAACAAGGCGATCGACGCCGGTCACCGCTTGAAGGACTTCGCACTCGACGTGCGGGACGGCATGGTCGAGCGCGAGTCCGAACTCGGCGAGGCGCTGGGCCTGAACCGCCACCCCGACGCCGAACTCCCCGCGCAGCGGCGCTTCGCGGTCATCGAGAACCACAGCGACAAGAACAAAACGAAGTACCTCGAGAACACGAAGTTCTCGCACAACCGGAATGAGGACCACTGATGGAGTCGGCAGAAATTCGTCGCCGCTGGCTGAGCTTCTTCGAGGAGCGCGGGCACACCGTCGTCCCTTCGGCGTCGCTCATCGCGGACGACCCGACTCTGCTCCTCGTCCCGGCCGGCATGGTGCCCTTCAAGCCCTACTTCCTGGGTGAGGTCAAGCCGCAGTTCTCGCGCGCCACGAGCGTGCAGAAGTGCGTGCGTACGCCGGACATCGAAGAGGTCGGCAAGACCACCCGGCACGGCACGTTCTTCCAGATGTGCGGCAACTTCTCCTTCGGCGACTACTTCAAGGAAGGCGCCATCAAGTACGCCTGGGAGCTGCTCACCAGCTCCGTGGCGGACGGTGGCTACGGCCTCGACCCCGAGCGCCTCTGGGTGACGGTCTACCTGGACGACGACGAGGCCGAGACGATCTGGCGCGAGAAGGTCGGCGTCCCCGCCGAGCGCATCCAGCGCCTGGGCAAGAAGGACAACTACTGGTCCATGGGCGTCCCCGGACCCTGTGGCCCCTGCTCCGAGATCAACTACGACCGCGGCCCCGAGTTCGGCGTCGAGGGCGGCCCGGCCGTCAACGACGAGCGCTACGTGGAGATCTGGAACCTGGTCTTCATGCAGTACGAGCGCGGCGAGGGCACCTCGAAGGAGGACTTCGAGATCCTCGGCGAGCTGCCCAGCAAGAACATCGACACCGGCCTCGGCCTCGAGCGTCTCGCCATGATCCTGCAGGGCGTGCAGAACATGTACGAGACCGACACCCTGCGCGTCATCATGGACACGGCCACCGAGCTGACCGGCGTGCGCTACGGCGCCGAGCAGGGCTCGGACGTCTCCCTGCGCGTCGTCGCCGACCACATGCGTACGTCCGTGATGCTCATCGGCGACGGCGTGACGCCCGGCAACGAGGGCCGCGGCTATGTGCTGCGCCGCATCATGCGCCGTGCCATCCGCAACATGCGGCTCATGGGCGCCACGGGCCCGGTCGTCGCGGAGCTCGTCGACACGGTCATCAAGTCGATGGGCGAGCAGTACCCCGAGCTCCAGACCGACCGCAAGCGCATCGAGACCGTCGCCCTCGCCGAAGAGGCCGCCTTCCTCAAGGCCCTCAAGGGCGGCACGAACATCCTCGACACCGCCGTCACCGAGACCAAGGCCGCCGGCGGCAAGGTCCTCTCCGGCGACAAGGCGTTCCTGCTGCACGACACGTGGGGCTTCCCGATCGACCTCACCCTGGAGATGGCCGCCGAACAGGGCCTCTCCGTGGACGAGGACGGCTTCCGGCGCCTGATGAAGGAGCAGCGGGAGCGCGCCAAGGCCGACGCCCAGGCCAAGAAGACCGGCCACGCCGACCTCGGCGCCTACCGCGAGATCGCCGACGCCTCCGGCGCCACCGACTTCACCGGCTACACCCTCACGGAGAACGAGGCCGTGATCGTGGGCCTCCTCGTCGACGGCGTCTCGTCCCCGGCCGCCCGCGAGGGCGACGAGGTCGAGGTCGTCCTCGACCGCACCCCCTTCTACGCCGAGGGCGGCGGCCAGATCGCCGACTCCGGCCGCATCCGGCTCGACAACGGCGCCGTCGTCGAGATCCGTGACGTACAGAAGCCGGTCCCCGGCGTGCACGTCCACAAGGGTGTCGTCCAGGTCGGCGAGATCACCGTCGGCGACCAGGTCTGGGCCTCGATCGACAGGCACCGCCGCAATGCCATCGCCCGCGCCCACTCCGCCACGCACCTCACGCACCAGGCGCTGCGCGACGCGCTCGGCCCCACGGCCGCCCAGGCCGGCTCCGAGAACCAGCCGGGCCGCTTCCGCTTCGACTTCGGCTCCCCGTCCGCCGTACCCACGGTGGTCATGACGGACGTCGAGCAGAAGATCAACGAAGTGCTTTCGCGTGAACTCGACGTGCAGGCCGAGGTCATGTCGATCGACGACGCCAAGAAGCAGGGCGCCATCGCCGAGTTCGGCGAGAAGTACGGCGAGCGCGTGCGCGTCGTCACCATCGGCGACTTCTCCAAGGAGCTGTGTGGAGGGACGCACGTCCACAACACCGCCCAGCTGGGTCTGGTGAAGCTGCTCGGCGAATCGTCCATCGGTTCGGGCGTGCGCCGCATCGAGGCCCTGGTCGGCGTCGACGCGTACAACTTCCTGGCCAAGGAGCACACGGTCGTCGCCCAGCTCCAGGAGCTGGTCAAGGGCCGCGCCGAGGAGCTGCCCGAGAAGATCTCCGCCATGCTCGGCAAGCTGAAGGACGCCGAGAAGGAGATCGAGAAGTTCCGCGCGGAGAAGGTCCTCGCGGCCGCCGCCGGTCTCGTCGACTCCGCCAAGGACGTACGCGGCGTCGCGCTCGTCACCGGCCAGGTGCCGGACGGCACGGGTGCCGACGACCTGCGCAAGTTGGTCCTCGACGTACGCGGCCGCATCCCGGGCGACCGCCCGGCCGTGGTCGCCCTCTTCACCACGGCCAACGGCCGCCCGCTGACGGTCATCGCCACCAACGAGGCCGCCCGCGAGCGCGGCCTCAAGGCCGGCGACCTGGTCCGTACGGCCGCCAAGACCCTCGGTGGCGGTGGCGGCGGCAAGCCGGACGTCGCGCAGGGCGGCGGCCAGAACCCGGCCGCCATCGGCGACGCCATGGCCGCCGTCGAGCGCCTCGTCACCGAGACGGCCTGATGTCCGATTCCGCAGGGGGCATGCGCCGGGGCCGACGCCTCGCGATCGACGTCGGCGATGCCCGCATCGGGGTCGCATCGTGCGACCCCGACGGGATCCTCGCCACTCCGGTGGAGACGGTGCCGGGACGCGATGTCCCGGCCGCCCAGCGCCGGTTGAAGCAGCTCGTCGACGAGTACGAGCCAATCGAGATCGTCGTCGGCCTCCCTCGCTCCCTCAAGGGGGGCGAGGGCCCGGCGGCCGTCAAGGTCCGCGCCTTCACCCAGGACCTCGCCCGCATGGTGGCACCCGTACCGGTGCGCCTGCTGGACGAGAGGATGACCACAGTGACGGCGAGTCAGGGCCTGCGCGCCTCGGGCGTGAAGTCCAAAAAGGGCAGGTCTGTCATCGATCAGGCGGCCGCCGTCATCATCCTTCAGCAGGCCCTGGAGTCCGAACGGGCGTCAGGTAAAGCTCCGGGCGAGGGCGTCGAAGTGGTCATCTGATCGCGATACGGTAACGTTCCGCGCGATGCGGCGGCGTTCGAACAGCTGCCGCACAGCATCAAGAGGCGGATCGGTTGCCCTCCTATCCAGTCGGCGGCCCCGCCTCGCGGCATGTAGGGGATCGATGACTGAGTATGGCCGGGGCCCAGGCTCCGAACCGTGGCATCCCGAGGACCCGTTGTACGGGGACGGCGGATGGGGAGGACAGGCGCCCGCGGGCGGCCCGTCCACCTACGGCGGCCAGGGGCAGTACCACCCGCAGCAGCCGCATCATCCTCAGCAGCACCCCCAGCAGCACCCTCAGCAGTCCCAGTACGACGACTGGAGCACGGGCCAGCAGCAGGCCTACGGTCAGCAGCAGTACGACGGCACGGGCGCCCAGCAGCAGTACGACGGTACCGGTGCGCAGCAGCAGTACAACGGTGGCTGGGACACCGGCCGGCAGGGCCAGGTCCCTTACGGCGGCGACCCGGTGGACCCCTACGGCGGTCAGCCGGGTGGCTACGCCGGGGAGAGCGCCGACTACTACGGCACCCCCGATGCGTACCCGCCGCCGGAGCCGCCGCACCGCCGCCGCCCGGCCCCCGAGCCAGAGCCGGACTGGGATCCGGGCCCCGACCAGGGCGAGCACGCCTTCTTCTCGGGCGCCGACGACGATGACGACGACCACGACGACGAGCCGGGTCGCAAGGGCGGCCGCGGGGACCGTCGCGGCGGCCGGGGCGGCAAGAAGCCGAAGAAGCGCCGCAGCGGCTGCGCCTGCCTGGTCGTGACGCTGGTCTTCGCCGGCGGTCTCGGCGGGGTCGGCTATTTCGGCTATCAGTTCTATCAGGACCGATTCGGTACGTCGCCCGATTACGCGGGCGAGGGAACCGGAACCGCCACCGTGGACATCCCCAAGGGTTCCGGCGGTTATGTCATCGGCCAGAAGCTGAAGGACGCCGGGGTCGTCAAGAGCGTGGACGCCTTTGTGTCTGCGCAGGCGCAGAACCCCAAGGGTGAGTCGATTCAGGCGGGCGTCTATGTCCTGAAGAAGGAAATGTCGGCGAAGAGTGCCGTCGAATTGATGCTGAGCCCGACGAGCAGGAATAATTTGATTATTCCTGAGGGTCGGCGCAATTCCTGGGTCTACGCGCAGATCGACACCCGCCTGGATCTCGACAAGGGGACGACGGCGGGCATTGCCAAGAAGGAATGGAAGAGTCTCGGACTTCCGGACTGGGCGAACACGAGCAAGGACATCAAGGATCCGCTCGAAGGCTTCCTGTACCCGTCCAGCTATCCGGTCGCCAAGGGGCAGAAGCCCGAGGCCGTCCTCAAGAAGATGGTGGCCCAAGCCAGCGTGAAGTATGACGAGTTGGGCCTTAAGTCCAAGGCGGACGCGCTGCAGCTAGGGGACCCGCTGCAGGTCCTCACGGTGGCCAGCTTGGTGCAGGCTGAGGGCATGACGCACGACGACTTCAAGAAGATGGCGGCTGTCGTCTACAACCGTCTGAAGACGTCCAACACTGTCACCAACCAGAAGCTTGAGTTCGACTCGACGTACAACTACCTCAAGGGCCAGAGCGAGATCAACATCCCGATCTCAAAGATCCGCAGCGATCCCGACCCGTACAACACCTACTACCACAAGGGCCTCCCGCCGGGACCGATCGGAAACCCGGGCGACGAAGCGCTGAAGGCCACAGTGGATCCGGACGACGGTGGCTGGATGTTCTTCATCTCCGTCGACGGAAAGAAGACGCAGTTCACCAAGACGCTCTCCGAGCACGAGAAGCTGGTCGCGGAATTCAATGAACGGCAGAAGAATGGCGACTGAGAGTGGCCGCCGAGCGGCGGTGCTCGGCTCCCCGATCGCCCATTCCCTCTCCCCGGTGCTGCACCGCGCCGCATACGGGGAGCTGGGTCTTGCCGACTGGACGTACGACCTGTTCGAGGTCGACGAGGCGGCGCTGCCCGGCTTCATCGCCGGGCTCGGCCCCGAGTGGGCCGGGCTTTCCCTGACGATGCCGCTCAAGCGCGCCGTGATCCCGCTGCTCGACGAGGTCAGCGAGACCGCGGCCTCCGTCGAGGCGGTCAACACGGTCGTCTGCACGGATGACGGCCGGCGCGTCGGGGACAACACCGACATCCCCGGCATGGTCGCCGCCCTGCGCGAGCGCGGTATCGAGCAGGTCGAGTCCGCGGCGATCCTCGGCGCGGGCGCCACCGCGTCGTCCGCGCTTGCCGCGCTCGCGCGGATCTGCACGGGCGAGGTCGTCGCGTACGTACGCAGTGAGGCGCGCGCCGCCGAGATGCGGCAGTGGGGCGAGCGGCTCGATGTGGAGGTGCGGACGGCGGACTGGGCGGACGCCGAGCGTGCGCTGAGCGCGCCCCTGGTGATCGCCACGACTCCGGCGGGCACGACCGACGCGCTCTCGAAGGCCGTGCCCGAGCGGCCCGCCACCCTCTTCGACGTGCTGTACGACCCGTGGCCCACCGCGCTCGCGGCCCGCTGGTCGGGGTACGGCGGTGCGGTCGTCAGCGGTCTCGACCTGCTCGTGCACCAGGCGGTGCTGCAGGTCGAGCAGATGACGGGGCGGGCTCCCGCGCCGCTCGACGTGATGCGGAAGGCCGGGGAACACGCGCTCGACGGACGTTAAGATCCACTCTGTTCGGCAGCGATCAGGGGGAGTGCATCGTCGATGGAGAGTGTCGTGTCCGCGGCCGGGAACGGGGTGACGCTGGCCTCGGGCCGGTGGGACGTTTTCCAGCTGCTGATCCAGTTCCTGGCCCGGTTCCTGCTGCTGCGGTTCCTGCCGGTCTGGCTGCAGTTGACCATCTTCGGCCTTGTTCTGACCGCCGCTGTCACGGTATGGGCCGTCTGGCGCGCGAGGGCGAACGCCGGGCCCGGGGCGGCTGCCGCGGAGGCCGAGGACTGAGTGGCGTCGTCCGGCTGGTGGACCAGGGGCCGGGTCCCGGGCCCCGGCGTGGGAGGATCAGACGTGGCGGGCCAGGGCCGCGCACCCGGCCGCGCCACGCAGTTCCAGGCGCGAGCATGAGGAGCACCGTTGAGCAGGTTGCGTTGGCTGACCGCGGGCGAGTCCCACGGACCCGCACTTGTGGCGACGCTGGAGGGTCTTCCCGCCGGCGTGCCGATCACCACGGAGATGGTGGCCGACCACCTGGCCCGGCGGCGCCTCGGCTATGGGCGCGGTGCGCGCATGAAGTTCGAGCGCGACGAGGTCACCTTCCTGGGCGGCGTCCGGCACGGCCTGACCATGGGCTCGCCGATCGCGATCATGGTGGGCAACACCGAGTGGCCCAAGTGGGAACAGGTCATGGCGGCCGACCCGGTCGACCCGGAGATCCTCGCCGACCTGGCTCGCAACGCCCCGCTGACCCGCCCCCGGCCCGGCCACGCCGACCTCGCGGGCATGCAGAAGTACGGCTTCGACGAAGCCCGGCCGATCCTGGAGCGCGCTTCCGCCCGCGAGACCGCGGCCCGCGTCGCGCTCGGCGCGGTGGCCCGCTCGTACCTGAAGGAGACGGCCGGGATCGAGATCGTCAGCCATGTGACCGAGCTGGCGGCGGCCAAGGCCCCCTACGGCGTCTACCCGACCCCCGCCGACGTCGACAAGCTCGACGCCGACCCGGTGCGCTGCCTCGACGCCGACGCGTCGAAGGCGATGGTCGCCGAGATCGACCAGGCCCACAAGGACGGCGACACCCTGGGGGGTGTGGTCGAGGTGCTCGCGTACGGCGTCCCGGTCGGGCTCGGCTCGCACGTGCACTGGGACCGTCGGCTCGACGCGCGGCTCGCCGCCGCACTCATGGGCATCCAGGCCATCAAGGGCGTCGAGGTCGGCGACGGCTTCGAGCTCGCGCGGGTGCCGGGCTCCAAGGCGCACGACGAGATCGTCTCCACCGACGAGGGCATCAAGCGCACCTCCGGCCGCTCCGGCGGCACCGAGGGCGGTCTGACCACCGGTGAACTGCTGCGCGTCCGCGCCGCGATGAAGCCCATCGCGACCGTGCCGCGCGCGCTCGCCACCGTCGACGTCGCCACCGGCGAGGCCACCAAGGCCCACCACCAGCGCTCCGACGTGTGTGCCGTTCCCGCGGCCGGCATCGTCGCCGAGGCGATGGTCGCGCTCGTCCTGGCCGACGCCGTCGCCGAGAAGTTCGGCGGCGACAGCGTGCCCGAGACCCGGCGGAACGTGACGTCGTACCTCGACAACCTCCAGATCCGGTGACCGGCCCGCAGATCGTTCTGGTCGGGCCCATGGGCGTGGGCAAGTCGACGGTGGGCGCGCTGCTCGCCGAGCGGCTCGACGCCGCCTACCGGGACACCGACGCCGACATCGTGGCCGCCCAGGGCCGGGAGATCGCGGACATCTTCGTGGACGAGGGTGAGCCGTACTTCCGTGAGGTCGAGCGGGATGCCGTGCGTACGGCGCTTGCCGAGCACGAGGGGATCCTCGCCCTCGGCGGGGGCGCGATTCTCGACGAGTCGACCCGGGCGCTGCTCGCGTCGCAGCCCGTCGTCTATCTCTCGATGGACGTCGAGGAGGCGGTCAAGCGCACCGGCCTGAACGTCGCGCGGCCGCTGCTCGCGGTCAACCCGCGCAAGCAGTGGCGCGAACTCATGGACGCCCGCCGCCACTTGTACGCCGAAGTGGCCCGCGCCGTCGTCGCCACCGACGACCGCACCCCCGAAGAGGTCGCCCAAGCGGTCCTCGACGCACTGGAGTTGAAGGAAGCATGACGGAGATTTCGGGGCAGGCGCCCACCCGTATCCAGGTCGGCGGCACCGCGGGCACCGAGCCGTACGAGGTGCTCGTCGGGATGCAGCTCCTCGGTGAGCTGCCGGGCCTGATCGGCGAGCAGACCAAGCGCGTCGCGATCATCCACCCCGAGGCGCTCGCCGAGACCGGTGACGCGCTCCGCCAGGACCTGGCGGACCAGGGGTACGAGGTCGTCGCGATCCAGGTGCCGAACGCCGAGGAGGCCAAGACCGCCGAGGTCGCCGCGTACTGCTGGAAGGCCCTTGGTCAGTCCGGCTTCACCCGCAGCGACATCGTCATCGGTGTCGGGGGCGGCGCCACCACCGACCTCGCCGGGTTCGTGGCCGCGACGTGGCTGCGCGGGGTGCGCTGGATCGCCGTACCGACGACCGTGCTCGGCATGGTGGACGCGGCGGTCGGCGGCAAGACCGGCATCAACACGGCCGAGGGCAAGAACCTGGTCGGGGCGTTCCACCCGCCGGCCGGTGTGCTCTGCGACCTGGCCGCGCTGGACTCGCTGCCGGTCAACGACTTCGTGTCCGGGCTCGCGGAGATCATCAAGGCCGGATTCATCGCCGACCCGACGATCCTCGAACTGATCGAGGAGGACCCCCAGGCGGCGCGCAGCCCCAAGGGCCCGCACACCGCTGAGCTGATCGAGCGCTCCATCAAGGTCAAGGCCGAGGTCGTCTCCGGCGACCTCAAGGAGGCCGGCCTGCGCGAGATCCTCAACTACGGGCACACCCTCGCCCACGCCATCGAGAAGAACGAGCGCTACAAGTGGCGGCACGGCGCCGCCGTCTCCGTGGGCATGGCCTTCGCGGCCGAACTCGGCCGCCTGGCCGGGCGCCTGGACGACGCGACCGCCGACCGGCACCGCACCGTCCTGGAGTCGGTCGGGCTGCCGCTGAGCTACCGCTACGACCAGTGGCCCAAGCTCCTGGAGACCATGAAGGTCGACAAGAAGTCCCGCGGTGACCTGCTGCGGTTCATCGTCCTTGACGGCCTCGGCAAGCCGACCGTCCTGGAGGGCCCCGACCCGGCGGTCCTGCTCGCCGCGTACGGCGAAGTGGCGAACTAGAGCGCCTGAGCGGCGCACTGGATCACCAGTGTGACGCACTAGAACAAGCCACGGGCACCCTGCGGCTTCCCCGGCCGTTCACACAACGTCGGCCGGGGAAGGTACCGTTCGGTACGGGTGGCCCCGGCCGCCGCCCGACCAGCGTCAGTCGCACGAGACGGAGTGGCACCGGATGCAGCACGCAGTGGGATCTCCGCTGCCGCCGCCCCATCAGCCGGGGCACGGACCGGCCACCGGCTGGTCCCCGGCCGCACACCACCCGAGCGGTCCGCCGCCGGGTGCCGCGCCGGGCGGCCCCCCGCCTCCCGCACCGGGCTTCGCGGGCGCGCCGGGCACGGCCCAGCACCCGCACGCCCCGACGCCGCAGCACGCGGGCCCGGGCGTCCCGCAGCCCCAGCACAACCACGTCCCCGGCGTCCCCGGCGCTCCCGTGCCGCCGACCCCGGACACGACGGGCCACATCCAGCTCCCGCCCGGCGGCCCCGTCGCCATGCCGAGCCCGCCGCCCGGCATGGCCCAGGCGGACACCGGGGCCACCACGCTCGCCGTCCTGCTGATCGGCCCCGCGGGTGCGGGCAAGACGAGCGTCGCCAAGTTCTGGGCTGAACACCGCCGTGTGCCGACGGCCCACATCAGCCTCGACGACGTACGCGAATGGGTGCGCTCGGGCTTCGCGGACCCCCAGTCGGGCTGGAACGACCACTCGGAGGCCCAGTACCGCCTGGCCCGCCGCACCTGCGGCTTCGCCGCGCGCAACTTCCTGGCCAACGGCATCTCCTGCATCCTCGACGACGCGGTCTTCCCCGACCGCCCGGTCGTCGGCCTCGGCGGCTGGAAGCGCCACGTGGGCCCCGGCCTGCTGCCCGTCGTCCTCCTCCCCGGCCTGGAGATCGTCCTGGAGCGCAACGCGGAGCGCAGCGGCAACCGCCGCCTCACGGACGAGGAAGTGGCCCGCATCCACGGCCGCATGGCCGGCTGGTACGGCTCGGGCCTCCCGATCATCGACAACTCCCAACTGGACGTCCCCGCAACGGCCCGAGTCCTGGACGACGTCCTGGCCCGCTCGATCGCGAGCCCGCCGAAGTGGTAGCGCGGGCCCCCGCCTGACGCCTCGGGGACGTCCCGGGCCGCTCGGTCGGGTGCGCTGAACGGGCCGTCCGTCGCCGCCGCTCATAGGCTCGTCCCATGTCAGAGGTCTACGCGGCCCGCCGTGAGCGGCTGAGGGAGCGTTGTGCCGCGGGTGGCAGCGCGTCGGCGTTGGTGTCCCGTCCCGCCAACGTGCGGTATCTCGCGGGGGCGGCGCCCCTCGGGGCTGTGCTTCTGCTGGGCAGGGGCGAGGATCTGCTGGTCTGCGGGCGGCCGCCCGGTGACGAGCAGGGTGCGGGGCGGCCCGACGAGGCGCTGCGCGTGCAGGTGCTCGACGGGCCCGGTGGGGATCCCGCCGTGGCGGGCGCCGACTTCGCGGCAGCGCAGGGCGTCGAGACGCTCGCCGTGGAGGAGCACCACCTGACGGTCGCCCGGCATCGCGCGATGGGTTCGGTCGCGCCCCGGCTGCGTCTCGCGGATCTCGGGGGAGCGGTCGAGCAGCTGCGGCTGATCAAGGACGAGGAGGAGATCTCCTGTCTGCGGATCGCCTCCGAGATCGCGGACCAGGCGCTGAGCGAGCTCCTGGAGTCGATTCTCGTGGGGCGGACCGAGCGTCACCTCGCGCTGGAACTGGAACGTCGACTTGTCGACCACGGTGCGGACGGGCCCGCCTTTGCGACCTCCGTCGGCACCGGACCCAACTCCGGGCGCGGCGGCCACCGCCCCTCCGACCGGCGCGTCGAGGAGGGCGACTTCCTCTCCGTATGCCTGGGCGCGATCTACGGCGGCTACCGTTGCGAGATCGGGCGTACGTTCGTCATCGGTACGTCGCCCGCGGACTGGCAGATCGAGTTGTACGACCTCGTCTTCGCCGCTCAGCGGGCGGGCAGGGAGGCGCTCGGGCCGGGTGCCGCCTACCGTGACATCGACCGCGCGGCACGGCACGTACTGGACTCGGCGGGGTATGCGGACGGCCTTGCTCCACTGATGGGACACGGGCTGGGGCTCGAAATCGACGAGGACCCGCAGTTGGCGCCCGCGGCCATGGGTAAACTGGACGTCTGCGTGCCGGTCACCGTCGAACCGGGGGTTCACCTCCCGGGACGGGGTGGTGTCCGGATCGATGACACGCTCGTCGTGCGCCCCGAGGCGGACGGCGGACCCGAGCTACTCACCATTACGACCAAGGAGCTGCTCGCGCTCTAGCTTTCAGCTGTTGCGCGTGCCCCGGGGTCGTCCACGTCAGTCCAGGAGATTCCGCAACCGTGGCTTCCACGAACGACCTCAAGAACGGCCTGGTGCTCAAGCTCGACGGGGGCCAGCTCTGGTCCGTCGTCGAGTTCCAGCACGTCAAGCCCGGCAAGGGCCCCGCCTTTGTGCGCACCAAGCTCAAGAACGTGCTGTCCGGCAAGGTCGTCGACAAGACCTTCAACGCCGGCGTCAAGGTCGAGACGGCCACGATCGACAAGCGCGACATGCAGTTCTCGTACATGGACGGCGACTACTTCGTCTTCATGGACATGGAGACCTACGACCAGCTGCACGTCGACCGCAAGGCCGTCGGTGACGCCGCCAACTTCCTGATCGAGGGCTTCACCGCCACCGTCGCGCAGCACGAGGGCGCGGTGCTCTTCGTCGAGCTGCCGGCCGCCGTCGAGCTCGTCGTGAAGGAGACCGAGCCCGGCGTCCAGGGCGACCGCTCCACCGGCGGCACCAAGCCCGCCACGCTGGAGACCGACCACCAGATCCAGGTGCCGCTCTTCATCACCACCGGCGAGAAGATCAAGGTCGACACCCGCGACAGCAGCTACCTCGGCCGGGTGAACAGCTAACCGTGGCTGCTCGTAATACGGCCCGCAAGCGCGCCTTCCAGATCCTCTTCGAGGCCGACCAGCGGGGGGCCGACGTCGTGACGGTCCTCGCGGACTGGGTGCGCCACTCGCGGTCCGACACCCGGCAGCCGCCGGTGAGCGAGTACACCATGGAGCTGGTCGAGGGGTACGCGGAGCACGCGCGCCACATCGACGAGCTGATCTCCCAGTACGCCGTCGGGTGGACCCTCGACCGGATGCCGGTCGTGGACCGCAACATCCTGCGGCTCGGCGCGTACGAGCTGATCTGGGTGGACGGGACGCCCGACGCGGTGGTCCTGGACGAGGCCGTCCAGCTCGCCAAGGAGTTCTCGACGGACGATTCGCCGTCCTTCGTCAACGGCCTTCTCGGCCGTTTCAAGGACCTCAAGCCGGGGCTGCGACGCGACGAGTCGTGACCTGAGCTCACAGGCCGTACAGAGGGCCCGCAGCCACGCGCTGCGGGCCCTCTGGCGTACGCGGGCGACCACGGGCGCCCCAGGGGTGCCCGTGGGTCTCCCAGGCGCTCCTCGGGGCGCACAAAGCCGCCGGGGTGGCCGGAACCGATCGGTTCCGGCCACCCCGGCGGCACGTTTCTGCTGAGCTCTTCCCTTGCGGGATCAGACGTCGTCGTGGGCGACGGCGCGACGCGCGTCGGCGTCCAGGACGCCCCAGCTGATCAGCTGCTCGGTGAGGACCGAGGGCGACTGGTCGTAGATGACGGCGAGGGTGCGCAGGTCGTCCTGGCGGATCGAGAGCACCTTGCCGTTGTAGTCACCGCGCTGCGACTGGATCGTGGCCGCGTACCGCTGGAGGGGGCCCGCCTTCTCGGCCGGCACGTGCGCGAGGCGCTCCAGGTCGAGGACGAGCTTGGGCGGCGGCTCGGCGGCGCCGCCCGGAGCGGTACCGGGCAGCAGCTCCTGGACCGGGACTCCGTAGAAGTCCGCCAGCTCGGCGAGGCGCTGTACGGTCACGGCGCGGTCGCCGCGCTCGTACGAGCCGACCACTACCGCCTTCCAGCGACCCTGGGACTTTTCCTCGACGCCGTGGAGGGAAAGGCCCTGCTGGGTGCGGATGGCGCGGAGCTTGGCCCCGAGCTGTTTGGCGTATTCGCTGGACATAAAGCTCCCCGGACGCTGGGACAACGTGCGGCTCCGCCGCGCTGCTGGTAACTCACTGTGAGGTTACGCAGCGTTACTTGGCTGCGTCAAGCCGAATGGTCCGTACCGCCCCTTCCGAGGGGGGTCGTGACCGGCGGTGTTGCCACTGCTGGTACCGTTGATGGCGCAAATCCGACGTCCTTTAAGGTCCGTCCCGTGAGGCGGAGAAGGAGGTCCGTTTCATATGGACACGCACGACACGAATGAACCCGATGTCGCCCGGCCCGTGCTCGAAGGCCCGGACATCGCACGGGTGTTGACCCGTATCGCCCACGAGATCGTCGAGCGCGCCAAGGGCGCGGACGATGTGGTGCTGCTCGGCATTCCCACCCGCGGCGTCTTCCTCGCCCGGCGCCTCGCCGAGAAGCTCGAAGAGATCACCGGACGGAAGATCCCGGTCGGCTCACTCGACATCACCATGTACCGCGACGATCTGCGCATGCATCCGCCGCGCGCACTCGCCCGCACCGAGATCCCCGGTGACGGCATCGACGGCCGCCTCGTCGTCCTCGTCGACGACGTGCTCTTCTCCGGTCGCACCATCCGCGCCGCCCTCGACGGTCTGAACGACATCGGGCGCCCGCGCGCGGTGCAGCTCGCCGTCCTCGTCGACCGCGGCCACCGCGAACTCCCGATCCGCGCCGACTACGTCGGCAAGAACCTCCCCACGTCGCTGCGGGAGACGGTCAAGGTGCAGCTCGCCGAGGAGGACGGCCGGGACGCCGTACTGCTCGGTGCCAAGCCCGCCTCCGCGTAAGACCGGCTTCCCCACGGGCCCCGGGGCACACCCCTGCGCGCCCGCGTGCCCGCACACCTCCTCATCACGGAGTACACCCAGATGATGCGACACCTCATCTCGGCCGCCGACCTCACCCGCGACGACGCCGTTCTCATCCTCGACACCGCCGAGGAGATGGCCCGGGTCGCCGACCGGCCGATCAAGAAGCTGCCCGCGCTGCGCGGCCGTACGATCTGCAACCTCTTCTTCGAGGACTCGACCCGGACCCGGATCTCCTTCGAAGCCGCCGAGAAGCGCCTCTCCGCGGATGTCATCAACTTCGCCGCCAAGGGATCCAGCGTCTCCAAGGGCGAATCCCTGAAGGACACCGCCCAGACCCTGGAGGCGATGGGCGTCGACGCCGTCGTCATCCGGCACGGCGCGTCCGGCGCCCCCTACCGGCTCGCCACCTCCGGCTGGATCGACGCCCCCGTGATCAACGCGGGCGACGGCACCCACCAGCACCCCACGCAGGCCCTGCTGGACGCCTTCACCATGCGGCGCCGCCTCGTCGGCAAGGACGAGGGCCTCGGCCAGGACCTCAGCGGCAAGCGCGTCACCCTCGTCGGCGACGTCCTGCACAGCCGCGTCGCGCGCTCCAACGTCGACCTGCTGCACACCCTCGGCGCCGAGGTCACCCTGGTCGCCCCGCCCACGCTCGTGCCGGTCGGCGTGGAGAGCTGGCCCTGCGACGTGTCGTACGACCTGGACCGGGTGCTCCCGAAGTCCGACGCCGTGATGATGCTGCGGGTGCAGCGCGAGCGCATGAACGCCGCGTTCTTCCCCACCGAGCGCGAGTACTCGCGCCGCTACGGCCTGGACGGCGAGCGCATGGCGAAGATGCCCGCGCACGCCATCGTGATGCACCCCGGCCCGATGGTCCGCGGCATGGAGATCACCGCCGAGGTCGCCGACTCCGACCGCTGCACGGTCATCGAGCAGGTCGCCAACGGCGTCCACACCCGGATGGCCGTTCTCTATCTGCTCCTGGGCGGGAATGAACCCGCCGTCACCCACACCCGCCCCACCGGTTCCGAGGAGAAGTAAGACCATGAGCAAGACCCTGATCCGTGGTGCGAAGGTCCTTGGCGGCGAGCCCCAGGACGTCCTGATCGACGGCGAGACCATCATCGAGGTCGGCACCGGCATCGACGCGGGCGACGCCACCGTCGTCGAGGCCGAGGGCAAGGTCCTGCTGCCCGGCCTCGTCGACCTGCACACGCACCTGCGCGAGCCCGGCCGCGAGGACTCCGAGACCGTCCTGACCGGCACGCGGGCCGCAGCCAGCGGTGGCTACACCGCCGTGTTCGCCATGGCCAACACCTTCCCGGTCGCCGACACCGCCGGCGTCGTCGAGCAGGTCTACCGCCTGGGCAAGGAGTCCGGCTACGCGGACGTGCAGCCGATCGGCGCCGTCACCGTGGGCCTTGAGGGCAAGAAGCTCGCCGAGCTCGGCGCCATGCACGAGTCCGCCGCCGGAGTCACCGTCTTCTCCGACGACGGCAAGTGCGTCGACGACGCCGTGATCATGCGCCGTGCCCTGGAGTACGTGAAGGCCTTCAACGGCGTCGTCGCCCAGCACGCGCAGGAGCCCCGCCTCACCGAGGGCGCCCAGATGAACGAGGGCGTCGTCTCCGCGGAGCTCGGCCTCGGCGGCTGGCCCGCCGTCGCCGAGGAGTCGATCATCGCGCGTGACGTGCTGCTCGCCGAGCACGTCGGCTCGCGGGTGCACATCTGCCACCTGTCGACCGCCGGGTCCGTCGAGATCGTCCGCTGGGCGAAGTCGCGCGGCATCGACGTGACGGCGGAGGTCACGCCGCACCACCTCCTCCTCACCGACGAGCTGGTCCGCTCGTACAACCCCGTCTACAAGGTCAACCCGCCGCTGCGCACCGAGCGCGACGTGATGGCGCTGCGCGAGGCGCTCGCCGACGGCACCATCGACATCGTCGCCACCGACCACGCGCCGCACCCGCACGAGGACAAGGACTGCGAGTGGGCCGCGGCCGCCATGGGCATGGTGGGCCTGGAGACCGCGCTCTCCGTCGTCCAGCAGACGATGGTCGAGACGGGCCTGCTCACCTGGGCCGCGGTCGCCGACCGGATGTCCGTCAAGCCCGCCGAGATCGGCGGGGCGTTGGGCCACGGCCGGCCCGTCTCGGAGGGTGAGCCCGCGAACCTCACGCTCGTCGATCCGGCATACCGTGGGGTCGTGGACCCCGCGGGCTTCGCCTCGCGCAGCGGCAACACCCCCTACGAGGGCCGTGAGCTGCCGGGCCGCGTGACGCACACGTGGCTGCGGGGCCGCGCCACGCTCGTCGACGGGAAGCTCGCGTGACATCTCTTCTGGAACTGGCCGCCGAGAAGGAATCGGCGGACGTGACCGACTGGGCCGCCCGCGCCGGCTGGGTCGTCGGACTCCTTCTCTTCATCGCGCTCGTCTACTGGCTGATGCGCGAGGGCTGGAAGTGGCGCGGCACGCTCCAGAGCGACCTGCCGCCGCTTCCCGTGGTGCCGGATGACGCGGGCCCGGCGAAACTTGAGCTCAGCGGCCGCTACCACGGCTCGACCTCGGCAGGGCAGTGGCTCGACCGCATCGTGGCGCACGGTCTCGGCACCCGCAGCCGCGTGGAGCTGACGCTCACGGACGCGGGCCTCGATGTCGTACGCCCCGGGGCCGCCGACTTCTTCGTCCCGGTGGCCCAGCTGCGCGAGGCCCGCCTCGACAAGGGCATCGCCGGCAAGGTCCTGGCCGAGGGCGGACTGCTGATCGTCACGTGGGAGCACGGCGAGAAGCTGATCGACTCCGGCTTCCGCTCGGACCACGCGGCCGAGCAGGCCGAGTGGGTCGAGGCCATCAACAACATGATCAACACCAGCACAACCGAAACGAAGGAAGGCACCGCACGATGACGACCTCCACCAGGGGAGCCAGCAAGGTTCCCGCCGTACTCGTCCTGGAGGACGGCCGCATCTTCCGCGGCCGCGCCTACGGGGCCGTGGGGGAGACCTTCGGCGAAGCGGTGTTCTCCACCGGCATGACCGGCTACCAGGAGACGCTGACCGACCCCTCGTACCACCGCCAGGTCGTCGTCATGACGGCCCCGCACGTCGGCAACACCGGCGTCAACGACGAGGACCCCGAGTCGAAGCGGATCTGGGTCGCCGGATACGTCGTGCGTGACCCCGCGCGCGTGTCCTCCAACTGGCGCTCCCAGCGCACCCTCGACGAGGAACTCGTCAACCAGGGCGTCGTGGGCATCAGCGGCATCGACACGCGTGCGCTCACCCGCCACCTGCGCGAGCGCGGCGCGATGCGGGTCGGCATCTTCTCCGGCAACGCGCTTCCGGATGCGGGCGTCATGCTCGCCGAGGTCCGCCAGCAGCCCGAGATGAAGGGCTCGAACCTCGCCGCGGAGGTCGCCACCAAGGAGACGTACGTCGTCCCCGCGATCGGCGAGAAGCGCTTCACCGTCGCCGCCGTCGACCTCGGCATCAAGGGCATGACCCCGCACCGCATGGCCGAGCGCGGCATCGAGGTGCACGTTCTGCCCGCGACCGCGACCGCCGATGACATCTACGCGGTCGAGCCCGACGGCGTGTTCTTCTCCAACGGTCCCGGTGACCCGGCGACCGCGGACGGCCCCGTTGCCGTCATGCGAGCCGTCCTGGAGCGCAAGACGCCGCTGTTCGGCATCTGCTTCGGAAACCAGATCCTCGGCCGCGCCCTGGGCTTTGGCACGTACAAGCTGAAGTACGGCCACCGCGGCATCAACCAGCCGGTGCAGGACCGCACCACCGGCAAGGTCGAGGTCACCGCGCACAACCACGGCTTCGCCGTGGACGCGCCGCTCGACAAGGCGAGCGAGACGCCGTTCGGCCGCGCCGAGGTCTCCCACGTCTGCCTCAACGACAGCGTCGTGGAGGGGCTGCAGCTGCTCGACCAGCCGGCCTTCTCCGTCCAGTACCACCCCGAAGCGGCTGCAGGACCGCACGACGCCGCGTACCTCTTCGACCGCTTCGTATCCCTGATGGAGGGCCAGCGTGCCTAAGCGCACCGATATCCAGTCCGTCCTGGTCATCGGCTCCGGCCCGATCGTCATCGGCCAGGCAGCGGAGTTCGACTACTCCGGCACCCAGGCCTGCCGCGTGCTCAAGGCCGAGGGCCTGCGCGTCATCCTGGTCAACTCCAACCCGGCGACGATCATGACCGACCCGGAGATCGCCGACGCCACGTACGTCGAGCCGATCACCCCCGAGTTCGTCGAGAAGATCATCGCGAAGGAGCGCCCCGACGCGCTGCTTCCGACGCTGGGCGGCCAGACGGCCCTCAACACGGCGATCTCGATGCACGAGCAGGGTGTGCTCGAGAAGTACGGCGTCGAGCTCATCGGCGCCAACGTCGAGGCGATCAACAAGGGCGAGGACCGCGACCTCTTCAAGGGCGTCGTCGAAGAGGTCAACAAGAAGATCGGGCACGGCGAGTCCGCCCGCTCGTACATCTGCCACTCCATGGACGACGTCCTCAAGGGCGTCGACGAGCTCGGCGGCTACCCCGTGGTCGTCCGCCCGTCCTTCACCATGGGCGGCGCCGGTTCCGGCTTCGCGCACGACGAGGAGGAGCTGCGCCGCATCGCCGGACAGGGCCTCACGCTCTCGCCGACCACCGAGGTGCTCCTGGAGGAGTCCATCCTCGGCTGGAAGGAGTACGAGCTGGAGCTGATGCGCGACAAGCACGACAACGTGGTGGTCGTCTGCTCCATCGAGAACTTCGACCCGATGGGCGTGCACACCGGCGACTCGATCACCGTCGCGCCCGCGATGACGCTGACCGACCGCGAGTACCAGACCCTGCGCGACGTCGGCATCGCGATCATCCGCGAGGTCGGTGTCGACACCGGCGGCTGCAACATCCAGTTCGCCATCGACCCGACGGACGGCCGGGTCATCGTCATCGAGATGAACCCGCGCGTCTCGCGCTCCTCCGCGCTCGCGTCGAAGGCCACCGGCTTCCCGATCGCGAAGATCGCAGCGAAGCTGGCCGTCGGCTACACGCTGGACGAGATCCCGAACGACATCACCGAGAAGACCCCGGCCTCCTTCGAGCCGACCCTCGACTACGTAGTGGTCAAGGCGCCGCGTTTCGCCTTCGAGAAGTTCCCGTCGGCGGACTCGACCCTGACGACCACCATGAAGTCGGTCGGCGAGGCCATGGCGATCGGCCGCAACTTCACCGAGGCGCTGCAGAAGGCGCTGCGGTCGCTGGAGAAGAAGGGCTCGCAGTTCACCTTCGTGGGCGAGCCCGGCGACAAGGCGGAGCTTCTGGCGGAGGCCGTGCGGCCGACCGACGGGCGCATCAACTCCGTCATGCAGGCCATCCGCGCCGGAGCCACCCCCGAGGAGGTCTTCGAGTCCACGAAGATCGACCCGTGGTTCGTCGACCAGCTCTTCCTGATCAAGGAGATCGCGGACGAGCTGACCGCCGCCGAGCGCCTGGACGCCGACCTCCTCGCCGAGGCCAAGCGGCACGGCTTCTCCGACGCGCAGATCGCCGAGATCCGCGGCCTGCGCGAGGACGTCGTCCGCGAGGTGCGGCACGCCCTCGGTGTCCGCCCGGTCTACAAGACGGTCGACACCTGCGCCGCCGAGTTCGCCGCCAACACGCCGTACTTCTACTCCTCGTACGACGAGGAGAACGAGGTCGCCAAGCGCGACAAGCCCGCGGTGATCATCCTGGGCTCGGGCCCCAACCGCATCGGCCAGGGCATCGAGTTCGACTACTCCTGCGTCCACGCCTCCTTCGCGCTGAGCGACGCGGGCTACGAGACCGTGATGGTCAACTGCAACCCCGAGACCGTCTCCACGGACTACGACACCTCCGACCGGCTGTACTTCGAGCCGCTCACGCTCGAGGACGTCCTGGAGATCGTCAACGCCGAGGCACAGGCCGGGCCGATCGCGGGCGTCATCGTCCAGCTCGGCGGCCAGACCCCGCTGGGCCTCTCGCAGGCCCTGAAGGACAACGGCGTGCCGGTCGTGGGCACCTCGCCCGAGGCCATCCACGCCGCCGAGGACCGCGGCGCCTTCGGCCGCGTGCTCGCCGAGGCCGGCCTGCCCGCGCCCAAGCACGGCACCGCCACCACCTTCGCCGAGGCCAAGGCCATCGCCGACGAGATCGGCTACCCCGTCCTCGTCCGCCCGTCGTACGTGCTCGGCGGCCGCGGCATGGAGATCGTGTACGACGAGACCCGCCTCTCCTCGTACATCGAGGAGTCGACCGAGATCAGCCCCTCGCGGCCGGTCCTCGTCGACCGCTTCCTCGACGACGCGATCGAGATCGACGTGGACGCGCTCTACGACGGCACCGAGCTCTACCTCGGCGGCGTCATGGAGCACATCGAGGAGGCCGGCATCCACTCCGGCGACTCGGCGTGCGCGCTGCCCCCGATCACGCTCGGCGGCTACGACATCAAGCGCCTTCGCGCCTCCACGGAGGGCATCGCCAAGGGCGTCGGCGTCCGCGGGCTCATCAACATCCAGTTCGCGATGGCCGGCGACATTCTGTACGTCCTCGAGGCCAACCCGCGTGCCTCGCGCACCGTCCCCTTCACCTCGAAGGCGACCGCGGTGCCGCTGGCCAAGGCCGCCGCGCGCATCTCGCTCGGCGCGACCATCGCCGAGCTGCGCGCCGAGGGCATGCTGCCCGCGACCGGCGACGGCGGCACGCTGCCGATGGACGCGCCGATCTCGGTGAAGGAAGCCGTCATGCCGTGGAGCCGCTTCCGCGACATCCACGGGCGTGGCGTCGACACGGTCCTCGGCCCGGAGATGCGCTCCACCGGTGAAGTCATGGGCATCGACTCGGTGTTCGGCACCGCGTACGCCAAGTCGCAGGCGGGCGCCTACGGTCCGCTGCCGACCAAGGGCCGCGCCTTCATCTCCGTCGCCAACCGCGACAAGCGCTCGATGATCTTCCCGGCGCGTGAACTGGTCGCGCACGGCTTCGAGTTGCTCGCCACGTCCGGTACGGCCGAGGTGCTCAAGCGCAACGGCATCAACGCCACCGTCGTGCGCAAGCAGTCCGAGGGCGAGGGCCCGAACGGCGAGAAGACGATCGTCCAGCTGATCCACGACGGCGGCGTCGACCTCATCGTCAACACCCCGTACGGCACCGGCGGCCGCCTCGACGGCTACGACATCCGTACGGCCGCCGTGTCCCGCTCCGTGCCGTGCCTGACGACGGTCCAGGCGCTCGCCGCCGCCGTCCAGGGCATCGACGCGCTCAACCACGGGGACGTGGGCGTCCGTTCACTCCAGGAACACGCGGAGCATCTGACCGCGGCCCGCGACTAGCAGCCCACTAGGGGGACACCGATCCGGTGTCCCCCTTCTGGTGAGGACACCTCCATGTACAAACTCTTCTTCAACCTCGTCTTCAAGCGCATGGACCCGGAGCAGGCCCACTACATGGCCTTCCGCTGGATCCGGCTCACGGCCCGCATCCCCGTGCTGCGCACCTTCGTCGCGGCCGTCCTCGCGCCGCGCCACAAGGAGCTGCGCACCGAGGCCTTCGGGCTGCGGATGCACGGTCCCTTCGGGCTCGCGGCGGGCTTCGACAAGAACGCCGTCGCGATCGACGGCATGTCGATGCTGGGCTTCGACCACATCGAGATCGGCACCGTCACGGGGGAGCCGCAGCCCGGCAACCCCAAGAAGCGGCTGTTCCGCCTCGTGGCGGACCGCGCGCTGATCAACCGCATGGGCTTCAACAACGAGGGCTCGGCGGCCGTGGCCGAGCGCCTGGGCGCCCGGAAGGCCGTCTTCAAGACGGTCGTGGGCGTCAACATCGGCAAGACCAAGGTCGTGCCCGAGGAGGAGGCCGCCGGCGACTACGTGAAGTCGACCGAGCGGCTCGCCGCCCACGCCGACTACCTCGTGGTCAACGTGTCGTCCCCGAACACCCCCGGCCTGCGCAACCTCCAGGCCACGGAGTCGCTGCGCCCGCTCCTGACCGCCGTACGCGAGGCGGCCGACCGGAGCGTCACCGGGCGGCGCGTGCCGCTCCTCGTGAAGATCGCCCCCGACCTGGCGGACGAGGACATCGACGCGGTGGCGGACCTGGCCGTCGAGCTCGGCCTGGACGGCATCATCGCCACGAACACGACCATCGCCCGCGAAGGACTCGGTTTGCAATCCGAACCTTCGCTCTACGGAGAGACCGGCGGGCTCTCCGGGGCTCCGCTCAAGGAGCGCTCCCTCGAAGTCCTGCGCCGCCTCTACGCGCGCGTGGGCGACCGCATCACGCTCGTGGGCGTCGGCGGCATCGAGAACGCCGAGGACGCCTGGCAGCGGATCCTCGCCGGCGCCACCCTGGTCCAGGGCTACAGCGCGTTCATCTACGAAGGGCCCTTCTGGGGCCGCGCGATCCACAAGGGCCTCGCCGCGCGCCTTGGGGCGAGCCCGTACGCCACCCTCGCCGACGCCGTCGGCGCCGACGTGAGGAAGCCCGAATGACCAGCATGAGTGCCCTTGAACCCTTCGGTACGCGCCTGAGCCGGGCCATGGACGAGCGCGGCCCGCTCTGCGTCGGCATCGACCCGCACGCGTCCCTGCTGTCCGCCTGGGGGCTGAACGACGACATCGCGGGCCTGGAGCGGTTCACGGGGACGGTGGTCGAGGCCCTCGCCGGGACCGTCGCCGTCTTCAAGCCGCAGAGCGCGTTCTTCGAGCGCTTCGGGTCGCGCGGCATCGCCGTACTGGAGAAGGCGGTCCAGGAGCTGCGCGCGGCCGGTGCCCTGGTGGTCATGGACGCCAAGCGCGGCGACATCGGCTCGACCATGGCCGCGTACGCGGAGACCTTCCTGCACAAGGACTCGCCGCTGTTCAGCGACGCGCTCACGGTCTCGCCCTACCTGGGCTACGGCTCGCTGAAGCCGGCCGTCGACCTGGCGCGTGAGAACGGCACCGGCCTCTTCGTGCTCGCCCTCACCTCGAACCCCGAGGGCGCCGAGGTGCAGCACGCGGTGCGCGAGGACGGGCGCACGGTCGGCGCGACGATGCTGGGTCACCTGGCCGCCGAGAACGCCGGTGCACAGCCCCTGGGGTCCTTCGGCGCCGTCGTCGGGGCGACCCTGGGGGACCTGTCCTCCTACGACCTCGCGATCAACGGCCCGCTGCTCGCCCCCGGGATCGGGGCTCAGGGGGCCACGCCCGCGGATCTGCCGGGTGTCTTCGGGGCGTCCGTACGCAATGTCGTGCCGACCGTCAGCCGCGGCGTCCTGCGGCACGGTCCCGACGTGGCGGGGCTGCGTGACGCGGCCGCCCGTTTCGCGGACGAGATCCGTGCGGCCGTCGCTTCTGCCTGAGATCGCTCTCTCCGCCCCGTTCCGGACTTCCGGAGCCGGGGCGGAGGTGTTTTTACGCCCTCGGAGGACGCCTCGGGACGGGCGCATGCGTTTCGTTGATGGCTCACCAGGCCAAATCCGGGGCGAAATGCCCGATATGTACGGCTCGACAGAGGCTGACCAGGACTTTTCGTCTGTTCTCGCTGACTCCGGCCGTCATGGCCGCTAGTCTCCGACGAGAGCGAACGGGCAAGCGCTTAGCAGGCGCGTTGCACGTTGCTCACCAGGTGTGGGGCGACTAGGTTCCTCACCGGTCCGTATCCGACAGTTCGACATCCGAGGTGACGTAGGCGTGGCTCTTCCGCCCCTTACCCCTGAACAGCGCGCAGCCGCGCTCGAAAAGGCCGCCGCGGCTCGCCGGGAGCGGGCCGAGGTCAAGAATCGACTCAAGCACTCCGGCGCCTCGCTTCACGAGGTCATCAAGCAGGGTCAGGAGAACGATGTCATCGGCAAGATGAAGGTCTCCGCCCTCCTGGAGTCACTGCCCGGCGTGGGCAAGGTCCGCGCCAAGCAGATCATGGAGCGTCTTGGCATCTCCGAGAGTCGCCGCGTGCGCGGTCTCGGCTCGAATCAGATCGCATCACTGGAGCGTGAGTTCGGCGGCAGTGCCGCTGGCTGATGTTCTCAGGCACTCCTGAGAACCTGGATAATCGCTGCATGGCTGCAACATCCCGGGGGACGACCCCCGTGCCCCCGGACGTACGTCCGCGGCTGACCGTGCTCTCCGGCCCCTCCGGGGTCGGCAAGAGCACGGTCGTCGCTCATATGCGCAAGGAACACCCCGAGGTCTGGCTCTCGGTCTCGGCCACGACCCGCAAGCCGCGGCCCGGCGAAAAGCACGGCGTCCAGTATTTCTTCGTCTCCGACGAGGAAATGGACAAGCTGATCGCCAATGGCGAGCTGCTCGAATGGGCCGAGTTCGCGGGAAACCGCTATGGCACACCGCGGGCCGCGGTGATCGAGCGCCTGGAGGCGGGCGAGCCCGTTCTCCTGGAAATCGATCTGCAGGGCGCGCGCCTGGTGCGCGATTCGATGCCCGAGGCGCAGCTGGTCTTCCTCGCCCCGCCGAGCTGGGACGAGCTGGTCCGCCGGCTCACCGGCCGCGGGACCGAGGCGCCCGAGGTCATCGAGCGCAGGCTCGAGGCCGCGAAGACCGAACTCGCCGCCGAGGAAGAGTTCGATACGACCCTGGTCAATACCTCCGTCGAGGACGTGGCCCGTGAGCTGCTAGCCTTGATGAAAGTTGTTTGATCTTCACCACGGTTCGACCATCATGGCTCGACCACAGTTTGATCTTCATTTCCCCATCGGAAGGCAGAGCGTGTCCTCTTCCATCACCGCGCCCGAGGGCATCATCAACCCGCCGATTGATGAGCTGCTCGAAGCTACCGACTCGAAGTACAGCCTCGTGATCTACGCCGCCAAGCGCGCGCGCCAGATCAACGCGTACTACTCGCAGCTCGGTGAGGGCCTGCTGGAGTACGTCGGCCCCCTGGTGGACACGCACGTCCACGAGAAGCCGCTCTCGATCGCGCTCCGCGAGATCAACGCGGGTCTGCTGACGTCCGAGGCCATCGAGGGCCCGGCCCAGTAGGCATCAGTTTTCTCTGAGCATTTCTTTGGCCACAGGCCCGGCAGCGCGACTGTCGGGCCTGTGGTGTGTCATGGAGTCGTACGTTGAGTCGTACGTTTTCCGAGTGTGGGGATCCGAGTGCGGGGAGGCACCGTGGGCAAGCCCAAGGTCGTTCTGGGGGTCAGTGGCGGGATCGCCGCGTACAAGGCCTGTGAGTTGCTGCGGCGGCTCACCGAGTCGGGCCACGACGTACGCGTCGTGCCGACCGATTCGGCGCTGCACTTCGTGGGGGCCGCGACCTGGTCGGCGCTGTCCGGCAACCCGGTCTCGACCGAGGTGTGGGACTCCGTCCACGAGGTGCCGCACGTCCGGATCGGTCAGGCGGCCGACGTCGTCATCGTCGCCCCGGCGACCGCCGACATGATGGCGAAGGCGGCCCACGGCCTCGCCGACGACCTCCTGACGAACACGCTCCTGACCGCCCGCTGTCCGGTGATCTTCGCACCCGCGATGCACACGGAGATGTGGGAGCACCCCGCCACCCAGGAGAACGTCGCCACGCTCCGCCGCCGCGGCGCCCTCGTCATCGAGCCCGCCGTCGGCCGCCTCACCGGCGTGGACACGGGCAAGGGCCGCTTCCCCGAGCCCGCCGAGCTCTTCGAGGTCGTACGCCGTGTCCTCGCACGCGGCGACCTGGCCCGCGACCTCACGGGACGGCACGTGGTGGTCAGCGCGGGCGGGACGCGCGAGCCGCTCGACCCGGTCCGCTTCCTCGGCAACCGCTCCTCCGGCAAGCAGGGCTACGCGCTCGCGCGCAGCGCGGCCGCCCGGGGAGCCAGGGTCACGCTGCTCTCGGCGAACGCCGCGCTGCCGGACCCGGCGGGCGTGGACGTCGTGCCCGTCGGCACGGCCGTCCAGCTCCGCGAGGCGGTCCTCAAGGCCGCGGCGGACGCCGACGCGGTGGTGATGGCCGCCGCCGTGGCCGACTTCCGGCCCGAGACGTACGCGACCGGGAAGATCAAGAAGAAGGACGGGCAGGAGCCGGCCCCGATCGCCCTGGTCCGCAACCCCGACATCCTGGCCGAGATCGCGGGTGACCGCCCGCGCCCGGGCCAGGTGGTCGTCGGCTTCGCCGCCGAGACCGACGACGTCCTCGCCAACGGCCGCGCCAAGCTGGCGCGCAAGGGCTGCGATCTGCTGGTCGTCAACGAGGTCGGCGAACGCAAGACGTTCGGCTCCGAGGAGAACGAGGCGGTCGTGCTCGGCGCGGACGGCAGTGAGACGCCGGTGCCGTACGGCCCGAAGGAAGCGCTGGCGGACACCGTCTGGGATCTGGTGGCGGAACGCCTGACGAAGTAGTCGCCGAACGTTCAGTGAGGGAAGTGATCGTTGAACGTCTGGTGAAGTCGGGGCGTAACCTCGAGAAAGCAGGAGAGGATCGGCCTTCCGATGTAAGGGGCGCAAACCCCGAGGTGGGATGTCACATTCGCCCCACTGGGCGCGTCAAACCCGGGAAATTCGGGCGCGAGGCCCTCTGGTGGAGACCGATCGTCGTACCGCACAATGCAGTGCCGCAGGTCACAGCGCTCCCAAGTGGCGAGACACGTGGTCCGGCGGCCCAGTACGACCGATAAACTGGTCTCGGACGACGCCGAGCGCAGCTCTCGGCCCGTCCACCAATGATCAGCCAGCAGCCGCTGCAACCACAGGGAGCGATGTGTCCCGCCGTCTCTTCACCTCGGAGTCTGTGACCGAGGGTCACCCCGACAAGATCGCTGACCAGATCAGCGACACCATTCTCGACGCGCTTCTGCGGGAGGACCCGAAGTCCCGGGTCGCCGTGGAGACGCTGATCACCACCGGCCTCGTGCACGTCGCCGGCGAGGTGACCACCAAGGCCTACGCGCCGATCGCCCAGCTCGTGCGCGAGAAGATCCTCGAGATCGGTTACGACTCTTCGAAGAAGGGCTTCGACGGCGCCTCCTGTGGCGTCTCGGTGTCCATCGGTTCGCAGTCCCCCGACATCGCGCAGGGCGTCGACACGGCGTACGAGAAGCGCGTCGAGGGTGACGAGGACGAGCTCGACAAGCAGGGCGCGGGCGACCAGGGCCTGATGTTCGGCTACGCGTGCGACGAGACGCCGGAGCTGATGCCGCTCCCGATCCACCTCGCGCACCGTCTGTCGCGCCGCCTGTCCGAGGTCCGCAAGAACGGCACCATCCCCTACCTCCGCCCCGACGGCAAGACCCAGGTCACCATCGAGTACGACGGCGACAAGGCCGTCCGCCTCGACACGGTCGTCGTCTCGTCCCAGCACGCGTCGGACATCGACCTGGACTCGCTCCTGGCCCCCGACATCCGTGAGTTCGTGGTCGAGCCGGAGCTGAAGGCCCTCCTCGAGGACGGCATCAAGCTGGAGACCGAGGGCTACCGCCTCCTGGTCAACCCGACCGGCCGCTTCGAGATCGGCGGCCCGATGGGCGACGCCGGCCTCACCGGTCGCAAGATCATCATCGACACGTACGGCGGCATGGCTCGCCACGGCGGCGGCGCCTTCTCCGGCAAGGACCCGTCGAAGGTGGACCGTTCGGCGGCGTACGCGATGCGCTGGGTCGCCAAGAACGTCGTCGCGGCCGGCCTCGCGGCCCGCTGCGAGGTCCAGGTCGCCTACGCGATCGGCAAGGCCGAGCCGGTGGGCCTGTTCGTGGAGACCTTCGGCACGGCCACGGTCGACACCGACAAGATCGAGGCCGCCATCGCCGAGGTCTTCGACCTCCGCCCGGCCGCGATCATCCGCGACCTGGACCTGCTCCGCCCGATCTACTCCCAGACCGCGGCGTACGGCCACTTCGGCCGCGCGATTCCCGACTTCACGTGGGAGCGGACGGACCGGGTCGAGGCGTTGCGGAAGGCTGCGGGGCTGTAGGATCCGCGCTTCATCAGGCTCTGGGGCCCGGCTCTCCTTCGGGAGGGCCGGGCCTTCGTCGTTGGCGGGCACCTGGTGGGTGGGTCGTCGCGGAGGGAAAGGGTTGGCGCGGCCGGTCCGGTGCTTCGTAGGGTGGTGCTCTCCCAGTCCTGGGAGAGCTGACTGTCGAGGCGCCCGGTGCGATGGCTGCGGGTACTTCCGGGAGATGACTCCCTCGCAGGTTCGAATCCTGCTGCCGGTCTTCGATCGGTATGGCCGAGTGGGCGATGGCAGAAGCGCCCTTGGTGGCGTTCGTGATCCGCGGCCGGCTTGATCTCGGGCGCCCGGCAGTGTCAGTGCGGTCTGGTAGGAATGCAGCTGTGAGCAGGGAGAACGGGTCGGGTGTGGGTGAGGGTGCCGAGAGTGGGGTGCCCGAGCCCGAGCAGCTTGCGTTGATTCGGGACAGTGTGCGCAAGGCCAAGGTGCCGCGGGCCAAGCCGCGGACGTGGCGGGGGGCCGCGGTGGCCAAGGAGTTGCCCGTGGCGCGGGTTCTTGTCGACAAAGGGGTGCTGCATCTCGATCGGTACTTCGACTATGCCGTGCCCGAGGAATTGGATGAGCAGGCGCAGCCCGGGGTGCGGGTTCGGGTGCGGTTCGGGGCCGGGGCGCGGAATGTGCGGGGCGGGCGGCGTGAGGGTGGGGGGTTGATCGACGGGTTTCTTGTGGAGCGGGTTGCCGAGTCGGATTACTCCGGGCCGTTGGCCGCCCTGGCGCAGGTCGTTTCGCCTGAGCCTGTGCTCGATGCGGAGCTGTTGGGGCTTGCCCGGGCTGTTGCCGATCGGTACGCGGGGAGCCTTGCGGATGTGCTGCAACTGGCCGTTCCGCCTCGGCATGCGCGGGCAGAGGCGCAGGAGATGGGGGAGGCGCCGGTGCCTCCCGCTGTTCCTGATGTGGGGAGTTGGCGGCGGTACGGGCATGGGGCGGAGTTCTTGGGGGCGCTTGCCTCCGGGGGTGCGCCGAGGGCCGTGTGGACCGCGCTGCCGGGGCCCGAGTGGGCCGAGGAGATCGCGCGGGCCGTACAGGCGACGCTCGCCTCGGGGCGGGGGGCGTTGGTCGTCGTGCCCGCCGGGCGGCCTGCTGCCCGGGTCGACGCGGCGCTGACCGCGTTGATGGGGCCGGGGCAGCATGCCGTGCTGACCGCCGATGCCGGGCAGGAGAAGCGGTATCGGGAGTGGCTCTCCGTGCGGCGGGGGGCCGTGCGGGCCGTTGTCGGGACGCGGGCCGCGATGTTCGCGCCGGTGCGGAATCTGGGGCTCGTTGTCGTGTGGGACGACGGGGATGCCAGTCACAGCGATGACAACGCGCCCTTCCCGCATGTGCGGGAAGTCCTTGAGCTGCGGGCGTCGCGGGACAAGTGCGGGTTCTTGTTGGGTAGTTGGAGTTGCACCGTTGAGGCGGCCCAGCTCGTCGAGAGCGGGTGGGCCGCGCCGCTCGTCGCCGATCGTGAGCAGGTGCGGGGGGCCGCGCCGCTCGTACGGACGGTGGGGGACGGGGATCTTGCTCGGGACGAGGCGGCGCGGGCCGCGCGGTTGCCGACTCTGGCGTGGAGTGTGGTGCGGGAGGGGCTGAAGCATGGGCCCGTGCTCGTGCAGGTGCCGCGGCGGGGGTATGTGCCCCGGCTCGCGTGCGAGCGGTGCCGGGAGCCCGCGCGGTGCCGGCGGTGTGCCGGGCCGCTGGAGGCGCAGGGCAGTGGGGCCGCGCTGCGGTGCGGCTGGTGCGGGGTGGAGGAGGCCGCTTGGCACTGCGGTTCCTGTGGTGGATTCCGGCTGCGGGCGCAGATTGTGGGGGCGCGACGTACGGCTGAGGAGCTGGGGCGGGCGTTTCCGGCCGTGCCGGTGCGGACTTCGGGGCGGGAGCAGGTGCTTGACACCGTGGCGGGGGCGCCCGCGCTGGTGGTGAGTACGCCGGGGGCGGAGCCTGTTGCCGAGGGTGGGTACGCGGCTGCGCTGCTGCTTGACGGGTGGGCCATGTTGGGGCGGCCTGATCTGCGGGCGGGGGAGGACGCGTTGCGGCGGTGGATCGGGGCGGCTTCCCTGGTGCGACCGCAGGGTGTCGGGGGGACCGTGGTGGTCGTCGCCGAGCCGACGC
Organism: Streptomyces sp. NBC_01381; assembly: GCF_026340305.1. NCBI lineage: Bacteria > Bacillati > Actinomycetota > Actinomycetes > Kitasatosporales > Streptomycetaceae > Streptomyces > Streptomyces sp. NBC_01381. The sequence continues at coordinate 3,980,129 of NZ_JAPEPI010000001.1, forward strand.
TGCGGCCTGTGCAGGCGTTGGTGCGGTGGGATCCCGTGGGGCATGCGGTGCGGGAGCTTGCGGAGCGGGCGGAGCTGGGGTTTCCGCCGGTGTCGCGGATGGCTGCGGTGTCGGGGGCTCCGGAGGTGCTTTCCGCGTTTCTCGCGGGGGTTGAACTTCCGGCGGATGCTGTTGTGTTGGGGCCTGTTCCGGTGCGTGATGCGGTGCCGGGGGGTGGGCGTCGGGCTGGGGGTGCGCCTGTTGGGGAGGCTTGGGAGCGGGTGTTGATTCGGGTGCCGCCGGGGAGTGGGGCCGCGCTTGCCGCTTCGTTGAAGGTGGCGCAGGCGGGGCGGATGGCCCGCGGGGCGGCGGAGCCTGTGCGGATTCGGGTGGACCCGTTGGATATCGGCTAGGCCTTGCTGTCCTCGCCGCGGTCGTCTCGCCTGCGGCGGGCCTCGCCTCCGGCGTTGGTGCGCGGTGTTGTGCCGGTGCTTGCCGCCTTGTTGTGTCGGGGCCCGGCGGCTGTGCGTTGTGCCCACCCGTTCCGCCGTGCGGAACGCCTGCCCACAACGCGGACGGCGGATTGTTGAGGGTGGGGGCGGTGTGCGGAGCGCCTGCCCGCAACGAGGGCGGCCGGTCGGCCTGGGCGTGTGGAACGCCTGCCCACAACGAGGGTGGCCGGTTGGCCGGGGTGTGCGGAATGGCTGGCCGCAACGGGGGACGGCCGGTCGGTCGGGCGTGGTGTGCGGGGCGGATGGGCGCAGCGAGAGCCGCCGGTCGCGTACGGGCGTCGTGCTAGGTGCGGCAGAGGGCCCGCATAGCGCTGCCCCCCGCCCTCGGAAGGGGGGAGGCAGCTAAGTGTCAGGTAAGGGCTAGCCGTTGCGGGGGCTGGGGAAGGCTGGGGGGCGGGGGTCTTCTCGGAGGGCGGAGCTGCCTGCCGTCGGCTGGGTCGGCATCGCGCGGGCCGCGGGGACCGAAGGCACGGAGGGGAGTTGCGCGCCGACCGGGACCGGTGGCCGGGCGGCGGTCGCGGTCGCGGCAGCAGCCGCGGTTGACGGTGCTGCCTCCGTAGCGCGCTCCGCCTCGGCCGCCGCCTGCGTCGTGGCCCTGCGAGCTCCGTAACGGCGGTGCACCGCCTGCTTGGTGACCCCGAGGGCCGAGCCCACCGCGTCCCACGAGAAGCCCAGCGAGCGGTCGAAGTCCACTGCCGCGGTGACCAGCGTCTCGACGCTGTCCCGCAGTTCCTGGGCGAGGCGGACGGTCGGGGCGGGGGCCCGCCCGTACACGACGAAACCCGCGGACGGGCTGGAGCGGCGCGGGCGGTAGACGTTGCCGAGCTGGGCGGTGAGGGTGCGCAGTGCGTCCACCTGCCGGCGGACCCGCTCGATGTCCCGCACCAGGAGGTGCAGGCTGGCCCGTGCCTGGGCGTCGTGGGTTGCGTGGTCGGCCATGAACAAGCCTCTCGAACCGGCGTTGAAAAGGATTCGGGCCGCATCCGCGGCCCACTGTGGTCAACTCTTTCTTGACCAACGCGCTAGCTCGTGTGGGGTCACGGTGCAGGGGCGTATGCGCATATGCACAGGGCGCGCGTCCATGCGTACGCCCCCGGGAGGGGAACGGCCACGGCCCGGGCGGGCGCCCCGAGGAGAGCGGCCAGGGAGCGCGGCTCATAGACTGGTGCGCTCCCGTCATGTTCCCGCCCGAGAGGCCGACAGCCACCGATGAAGCTCGTCTTCGCAGGCACCCCCGAAGTCGCCGTCCCCGCCCTGGACGCCCTGATCGCCTCCGGCCGGCACGAGGTGGCCGCCGTCGTCACGCGCCCCGACGCCCCGGCGGGCCGCGGCCGCAGGCTCGTCGCGAGCCCGGTCGCGCAGCGTGCGGAGGAGGCCGGCATCGAGGTCCTCAAGCCCGCGAAGCCGCGTGACGAGGAGTTTCTGGCGCGGTTGCGGGAGATCGGGCCCGACTGCTGCCCTGTCGTCGCGTATGGAGCCCTGCTGCCTCAGGTGGCCCTCGACGTGCCGGCGCGTGGCTGGGTCAATCTGCACTTCTCGCTGCTGCCCGCCTGGCGCGGCGCCGCGCCCGTTCAGCACGCCCTGATGGCGGGGGATGAAATCACGGGCGCCTCCACCTTCCTGATCGAGCGGGGGCTGGACTCCGGGCCGGTGTACGGGACCGTCACCGAGGTCGTCCGGCCCACCGACACCAGCGGTGACCTGCTCACCCGCCTCGCCTTCGCGGGCGCCGGGCTGCTCGCCGCCACCATGGACGGCATCGAGGACGGCTCCCTGAAGGCCGTGCCGCAGCCCGCTGACGGCATCACCCTCGCGCCGAAGATCACCGTCGAGGACGCCGAGGTGGACTGGGCGGCCCCGGCCCTGCGCGTCGACCGCGTGGTGCGCGGCTGCACGCCCGCGCCCGGCGCCTGGACCGTCTTCCGCGAGGAGCGGCTGAAGATCATCCAGGCCGCGCTCGCCCCGGACCGCACCGACCTGGCGCCCGGTGAGCTCTTCGCCGCCAAGAACAACGTGTACGTCGGCTCCGGTTCGCACGCCGTGGAGCTGCTCTGGGTCCAGCCGCAGGGCAAGAAGCCGATGCGCGGCGCGGACTGGGCGCGCGGGGTGCGGATCGCCCCGGGCGAGCGGGTCGGCGCCACCGACGTACGCTGAACGAATACGCCTCATCACCATCAGCGGAGCACCTTTGAACGACCAGCCAGGCCGGCCTCCCCGCAAGCAGGGGAAGCCCGGCAAGCCCCACCGCCGTCCCAAGAAGGACCCCGTCCGCTTCCTCGCCTTCGAGGCGCTGCGGGCCGTCGACGAACGCGATGCGTACGCGAATCTTGTCCTGCCGCCGCTGCTGCGCAAGGCACGGGACAAGGGTGACTTCGACGCGCGTGACGCTGCGCTCGCCACCGAGTTGGTCTACGGCACGCTGCGCAGGCAGGGAACGTACGACGCGATCGTGGCGGCCTGCATCGACCGGCCGCTGCGGGAGGTCGACCCGCCGGTCCTGGACGTGCTGAACATGGGGGTGCATCAGCTGCTCGGGACGCGTATCCCGACGCACGCCGCGGTCTCCGCCTCCGTCGAGCTCGCGCGCGTCGTCCTCGGCGACGGGCGGGCCAAGTTCGTCAACGCGGTCCTTCGCAAGGTCGCCGCCGACGATCTCGACGGGTGGCTGGAGAAGGTCGCGCCGCCCTACGACGAGGACGCCGAGGACCATCTCGCCGTCGTCCACTCGCACCCCCGCTGGGTCGTCTCGGCACTCTGGGACTCGCTGGGCGGCGGGCGCGCCGGGATCGAGGACCTGCTCGAGGCCGACAACGAACGGCCCGAGGTGACGCTCGTGGCCCGCCCCGGCCGCTCCACCGCCGACGAACTGCTCGACTCCGTCGGCGAGGAGTCCGCGCTGCCGGGCCGCTGGTCGCCGTATGCCGTGCGGCTCAGCGAGGGCGGCGAGCCCGGCGCGATCGGGGCCGTGCGCGAGGGGAACGCGGGCGTCCAGGACGAGGGCAGCCAGCTCGTCGCCATCGCACTCGCGAACGCCCCGCTGGAAGGGCGCGACGAGAAGTGGCTTGACGGCTGTGCCGGGCCCGGCGGCAAGGCCGCCATGCTCGCCGGTCTCGCCACGCAGCGCGGCGCGGCCCTGCTCGCCGCCGAGAAGCAGCCGCACCGGGCCCGCCTCGTCGCGCAGGCGCTGCGCGGCAACCCCGGCCCGTATCAGGTCATCACCGCCGACGGCACCCGGCCGCCGTGGCAGCCCGGCACCTTCGACCGGGTCCTGATGGACGTGCCCTGCACCGGACTCGGCGCCCTGCGCCGCCGCCCCGAGGCCCGTTGGCGGCGCCGCCCTGAGGACCTCGACGGCTTCGCGCCGCTGCAACGGGGGCTGCTGCGCACGGCGTTGGAGTCCGTGCGCGTCGGCGGCGTCGTCGGCTACGCGACCTGTTCACCGCATCTGGCGGAGACGCGTGCCGTCGTGGACGACGTACTGAAGCACCTTGAGGGTGCCGAGGGTGCCGAACTCATCGACGCGCGCCCGCTGTTGCCCGGCGTCCCGGCGCTGGGCGACGGACCCGACATCCAGCTGTGGCCGCATCTGCACGGCACGGACGCGATGTACCTAGCGCTGATCCGGCGCACCGCCTGAGCCTGCTTCCGCCGCCTGAGCAGGGGCCGCCGGGTCCTTGCTCAGGGGGTGCGGCCACCACACCTTCGGGCCCACGTCCAGGAACAACGCGGTGACCAGGACGGACCGCACGATGAAGGTGTCGAGCAGGACGCCGAGTGCGACCGCGAAGCCGATCTCGGCGAACGCCACCATTGGGAGCGTGCCGAGCGCGGCGAAGGTGCCCGCGAGGACGAGGCCCGCCGATGTGATCACCGCGCCGGTCGCGGCGAGGCCCGTCAGCACGCCCGCACGGGTGCCCTGGTGGCCCGCTTCCTCACGGATACGGGTCGACAGGAAGATGTTGTAGTCGATGCCGAGCGCCACCAGGAACACGAAGACGAAGAGTGGGAAGTCCGTCGACTCACCTGCGTAGTCGAAGATGTACCGGAAGGCGAGCGCGCTGAGGCCCAGCGCGGCGGAGAAGGACAGCACGACCGTCCCGATCAGCAGCAGTGGCGCGACAAGGGCCCGCAGCAGCACGCAGAGGATCATCAGGACGACCACCAGGACGAGCGGGATGACCAGCTTGTTGTCGTGGGTCGTTGCCTTGTCCATGTCCAGGAGGGCGGCCGTGCCGCCGCCCACCATCGCGTCCGCGTCGGGCACGGCGTGCACCGCGTCGCGGACCCGCTCCACGGTCTGCTTGGCGGCCTCGCTGTCGGCCGGGTCGGTCGGGGTCGCCTCGAACAGGACCCGGCCGTCGGCCTCCGCCTTCGACCCCGGTGGCACGCCGATGCTCGCCGGGTCGACGCCGGGTGTCGCTGCGACGGCGCGGCCCACCGCCTCGCCCTGGCCTGTGTTCGCCACGATCACCAGTGGGTCGCCGCTGCCCGCGGGGAAGTACTCGGCCTGCACCTCCTGGCCCACGATCGAGTCGGGCTTCTCCGTGAACGAGTCCGCGTTGCTGAGCCCCTCGGCCCGCAGCTGCGTCAGACCGAACGCCATCGCCGCCAGAGCCACCGCCGTGACCGTCCAGGTCAGCCGGGGCCGGTGGGCGATACGGACGCCCGTGCGGGCCCAGACGCCGTGCTCGGTGGGCTCGTCCGAGCCCACGTGCGGGATCAGCGGCCAGAACAGCCACCGGCCACAGACGACCAGGAGGGCGGGGAAGAGCGACAGCATCGCAAGGAGGGCGACCGCGACGCCGATGGCCGCGACGGGGCCGAGGCCCCGCGTCGAGTTCATGTCGGCGGTCAGCAGGACCAGCATGCTCAGGACGACCGTGGCGCCCGACGCGATGACCGCGGGCCCCGCCCGGTGCAGGGCGAGCTGCATCGCCTCATGCCGGTCCTCGTGGCGGCGCAGCTCCTCGCGGTACCGGGCGACCAGGAGCAGGGCATAGTCCGTCCCCGCGCCGAAGACGAGGACCGTGAGGATGCCGGCGCTCTGGCCGTTGACCGTCAGGCCGCCGTACTCCGCCAGGAGGTAGATCAGCGCCTGCGCCGCGAACAGCGAGACGATCACGGAGATCAGTGGCACCAGGAGCAGAATCGGACTGCGGTAGGTGACCAGCAGGATCACGATGACGACGGAGCCCGCCGCGAGCAGCAGCGTCGAGTCGATGCCCTCGAACGCCTCGGAGAAGTCCGCCGACGTACCGCCGGGCCCGGTGATGTGCACCGCGAGCCCGTCCGAACCCTCGCCCACGTCCTCGCGGATGGAGTCGACGGCGGGCCCGATCCGCTCCCAGCCCTTCTCGTCCATCGTGATGGGTACGAAGATCTGGGCCGCCTCGGCGCTGTTCGGGTCCTTGGTGTCGAAGACGGGGCCGCGGGTCTCCGCGCCGCGGATGCCGTGGTCGCTCAGCTGCTTGAGCTCGCTGACGTCCTTGGTGATCTGCGCGCGGTCCTGCGCGGTCAGGCCGCCCTCACGGGCGTACACGACGACCGCGGGAATCTGCTCCGGCCTGAAGTCCTCGGAGATTTCCAGGACTTGGGTGGACTCGGCGGAGCCGGGCAGCCAGGAAGAGGCCTGGTTGTCCTGGGCGTCCGTGAGCTTCTGGGCGAGGGGTGCCGCGACGACGATCACCACCAGCCAGAACAGCACCACAAGCCACTTGGTGCGCTTCCCGCACACCAGCCAGGCCACACCGCGGCCCGCCTGGCGCTGTCCTTCCGGCTGTACTCCTGGCTGCTTGTCCGTCCGCTCGTCCGGCATGGCTACCCCCGCTGCCCCACGTCGTGCCGGTGGACCGAACAGCATGGCACGCGGTCCATGGTCAAGAGGGCCTCTCCGCTCACGCTACGGACGGCGGTGAGCAACGGGCGCCGGGCATGGCAGGCTTGGGGCATGGCCGTGCAGATCAACCCCAGCATCCTGTCCGCGGATTTCGCCCGTCTTGCCGAGGAGGCAAAGGCGGTCGAAGGTGCCGACTGGCTCCATGTCGACGTCATGGACAACCACTTCGTCCCTAACCTCACCCTTGGGGTGCCGGTCGTAGAGTCCTTGGCCCGTGCGACGGATACGCCGCTGGACTGCCATCTGATGATCGAGGACCCCGATCGCTGGGCTCCCCAGTACGTCGAAGCGGGCGCCGGATCCGTCACCTTTCACGCGGAGGCGGCTGCCGCGCCCGTCCGCCTGGCCCGTGAGATCCGCGCCAAGGGGGCCCGCGCCTCCATGGCGCTGAAGCCCGCGACGCCCATCGAGCCGTACGAGGACTTGCTCCCCGAGCTCGACATGCTGCTCATCATGACGGTCGAGCCCGGATTCGGCGGTCAGGCGTTCCTCGACATCATGCTGCCGAAGATTCGCCGGACCCGCGAGTTGATCAGCAAGCACGGCCTCGAACTCTGGCTCCAGGTGGACGGCGGCGTCTCGGCGGCGACCATCGAGCGCTGCGCCGACGCGGGAGCCGACGTCTTCGTCGCCGGTTCCGCCGTCTACGGCGCGAAGGACCCGGCAGCGGCGGTACGTGCATTGCGCAGCCAAGCGGCCGACTCGACCGCGGCGGCCGCATGGGCATGCGGCCACTGAGCCACGGGAACGTGAACGCAGTCCTTCAGGGCTGATCAAGCACGCCGGATCTGCAAGGATGAACGGCGAACCCAGGTTGCGCTGCGGCAACGCGCTCGAAACCGCAGCAACACGCGTGAAGCCGCAGAAATGCGTGTGAATGTGTGAACGACAATTGAGTGAATGACAGTGAGGAGATCGTCGTGTCGACGGGCGGCCGGTCAGCCATGCGGATGGGACCCGCGGAGCTGGTGCAGGCGGCGGCCATGGCCCGCCGCTTCTATCTCGAGGGCAAGTCCAAGATCCAGATCGCGGAGGAGTTCGGCGTCAGCCGCTTCAAGGTGGCCCGGGTCCTGGAGACCGCGCTCGAGCGTGATCTCGTACGGATCGAGATCCGTGTGCCCGCGGAGCTGGACGCCGAGCGCTCGGACGCGCTGCGCGCCCGCTACGGCCTGCGGCACGCGGTCGTCGTGGAGTCGCCGGCTCCCACCGAGGAGATCGACGATTCCCCCGACCCCGAGAACCTCGGCGAGGTCGCGGCCGATCTGCTCGGCGAGCTGGTCACCGAGGGCGATGTGCTCGGCCTCGCGTGGGGCCGCTCGACCATCCACATGGCGGCCGCGCTCGATCAGCTGCCGCCGTGCACGGTCGTGCAGTTGACGGGTGTGTACGACGCCGGGACCGCCGAGCGCGGTTCGGTCGAGGCCGTGCGGCGGGCCGCGCAGGTCTCCGGCGGCGAGGCCCACCCGATCTATGCGCCGATGCTGCTTCCCGACCCGGCCACGGCCGCCGCGCTGCGGAACCAGACGGGGATCGCGCGGGCCTTTGAGTACTTCGACAAGGTCACCGTCGCCGCCGTCTCCATCGGCTCCTGGGAGCCCGGTATCTCGACGGTGCACGACATGCTGTCCGACGAGGAGCGTGCCCATTACGCCTCGCTGGGTGTGGCCGCGGAGATGTCCGCGCACCTTTTCGACGCCGAGGGGCGTCGGGTGGGGCGGGACCTGGGGGAGCGGTGCATCACTGTCGAAGCCGACCGGCTTCGGCGGATTCCTGAGGTTGTGGCGATTGCCGGGGGGCAGCGGAAGGCTGCTGCCATTGACGCGGTGCTGCGTTCGGGCCTCGTGACCAGCTTGGTCACGGATACCGCTGCCGCCGATCAGTTGTTGGTCATGGGGCCGACGCCGCATCCCGCGTTGGATCGGGCGGATCCGGACGGTAGTTGATTTCACTGCGGGGCGTGGGGGCTTGTCGCGCAGTTCCCCGCGCCCCTTACGGGGCGCTGCAGTGCAGGGACGGCTATGACAGCATCTGCCCATGGCGTCCCGGTTTGTTCCCCGCGTTCTGGCGGCGCTGCTTGTCGGTCTCGTCGTTCTCGTCAGCGGATGCTCATCGGGCAGCGGCATGGACACCGTCCATGTCGATCGCCTGCCCCCTGAAGCCCGGCGGACCTTGCGGCTCATCGATGACGGTGGGCCGTTTCCGTATGCCAAGGACGGGGCTGTTTTCGGCAACTTCGAGGGCGAGTTGCCGAAGCAGCGGCGCGGCTACTACCACGAGTACACCGTGCCCACCCCCGGCGAACGCGACCGCGGCGCACGGCGGATCGTCACCGGAAGCGGCGACGAGGTCTACTACACCGACGACCACTACGCGTCCTTCAAGGCGGTACTGAGATGACGTCCGAACCCCTCGTGCCCCTGCTCGACGCCGCGCGCGGTGCCGGTCTGAGCACCGTCTCGCTCGATCTGAGCGGTGTGAGCGACAAGCGCGGCTTCATGGACCGCTGCGCCCGCGCGCTCGATCTGCCCGACTGGTTCGGCCACAACTGGGACGCGCTCGCCGACTGCCTCAGCGACCTGCCCCGGGTGCCGTCCACGCCCGGCCTCCTGCTGGTCGTCTCCGGCTGGCAGGCGTACGCGGAGGCCGCGCCCCAGGAGTGGATCGTCGCCCAGGAGGTGTTCACCGACGCGGTGGCGTACGCGCGTGAGCGGAGCACCGGCCTGGAGATCATTCTCGCGTTCGGGCCCGCGGCCGCCACGGAGCGTGGCGGGGCGTGAGCCGAGTGTTCCGCTTGTGGGGGCCGCTTGGACGATCCGACCAGGGGCCCCGTGACCTGCCTGGGTGATCATCCCAGGCGGTTCGACCCCCGCGGCATGGGACACTGAAGTACGTGCTTTTCCCCCGGCTAACTGTCCGGGGGCCACCTCTGATCGACTGGGATGAGCAGCACGTGCGCTTCCTCAATGACATCCAGCCTGCGTACGACCTGACGTACGACGACGTCTTCATGGTGCCGAGGCGCTCCGCCGTCGGCTCGCGTCAGGGCGTAGACCTTTCGTCGCCGGACGGCACCGGCACCACGATCCCGCTGGTCGTCGCCAACATGACCGCGATCGCCGGCCGCCGCATGGCCGAGACCGTCGCCCGCCGCGGTGGTCTCGTCGTGATCCCGCAGGACATTCCGATCGAGGTCGTCACCGACGTCATCGCCTGGGTCAAGACGCGCCACCACGTCCTGGACACCCCGATCGTGCTGGCCCCCCACCAGACCGTCGCGGACGCGCTGGCACTGCTGCCCAAGCGCGCGCACAACGCCGGTGTCGTCGTGGACGAGGACCAGAAGCCGGTCGGCGTCGTCACCGACACGGACCTGAACGGCGTGGACCGCTTCACCCAGCTCTCCGAGGTCATGTCCAGGGACCTCGTGCTGCTCGACGCGGACATCGACCCGCGCGACGCCTTCAACAAGCTGGACCACGCGAACCGCCGCTACGCGCCCGCCGTGGACAAGGACGGCCGCCTGGCCGGCATCCTGACCCGCACCGGCGCCCTGCGCGCGACCCTCTACTCGCCCGCCCTCGACGCCGACGGCAAGCTGCGCATCGCCGCCGCCGTCGGCATCAACGGCGACGTCGCGGCCAAGGCCAAGCAGCTCCTCGACGCGGGCGCCGACACGATCGTCGTCGACACCGCGCACGGCCACCAGGAATCGATGATCGCCGCGGTCAAGGCCGTGCGCGGACTCGACCCGCAGGTGCCGATCGTCGCGGGCAACATCGTCGCCGCCGAGGGCGTCCGGGATCTCATCGAGGCCGGTGCCGACATCATCAAGGTGGGTGTCGGTCCCGGCGCCATGTGCACCACGCGCATGATGACCGGCGTCGGCCGGCCGCAGTTCTCCGCGGTGCTCGAATGCGCCGCCGAGGCCAAGAAGTTCGGCAAGCACGTGTGGGCCGACGGCGGTGTCCGGCACCCGCGTGACGTCGCGATGGCGCTGGCCGCCGGTGCGGCGAACGTCATGATCGGTTCGTGGTTCGCGGGTACGTACGAGTCCCCGGGCGACCTGCAGCAGGATGCCAACGGCCGCCTCTACAAGGAGTCGTTCGGCATGGCCTCGGCGCGTGCGGTGAAGAACCGCACCAGCGAGGAGTCGGCGTACGACCGTGCCCGCAAGGCGCTCTTCGAGGAGGGCATCTCGACCTCCCGGATGTTCCTCGACCCGGAGCGTCCCGGTGTCGAGGATCTGATCGACTCGATCATCGCCGGTGTTCGTTCCTCTTGCACGTACGCCGGCGCCGGCTCGCTCGAGGAGTTTGCGGAGCGGGCGACCGTGGGTGTGCAGAGCGCTGCGGGTTACGCGGAGGGCAAGCCTCTGCACGCCAGCTGGAGCTAGGCGCTCCGCGGGGAGCTGTGCGATTCGACTGCGGTTGCGTCGTGGCTTGTCGCGCAGTTCCCCGCGCCCCTTTGGGGCGCTAGCCCCGGAGTGCGGTCCTGTACGCCTCTATCGGCGGGCGGGGTGCCCTGCCCAGCAGGGATCGCAGTGCCCCGCGGTCCTCGACCCCCGTGCCGTCCAGGAAACCCCCTGCTATCGCCGAGTACGTGCTCAGGAGCATCGGTACCTGGAAGGGCAGTGCCTGGCCGGCCGCGGTGATCGCCTCGCGGGTCGCGGTGAGGGTGCCGGGTTCGTACGAGCCGTTGAGTGCCGCGGCCAACTCCTCGCCGCCCAGGGGCTGTTCGCCGACGAGTTCGTAGGTGCGGCCCGCGTGCGGGGACGGATCCGTCGCCACCCGTACCGCGGCCTCGGCCAGGTCGTCGCGGGCCACGGCTGCGAGTCGGCCATCGCCCAGGGGCGCGGCGATGGTGCCGTCGGGGCCCGGTGCCGCGATGGCGGCAAGGAACTCCGCGTACAGGCCGTTGCGCAGCACCGTCCAGTCGAGCGAGGAGCGGCGCAGTCTGCGTTCGGTCCAGCGGTGCGCGAGCGCGTACGTCAGATGGTCGCCGTCGCCGCTGAGGCTGGTGTAGACGAGGTGCCGGACGCCCGCCTTCTCCGCGGCCGAGATCGCGGCCTCGTGGCGGGCGACGACCACGTCGTCCTCGGCGGCCCCGGCGGAGATGACCAGGAGCGTGTCCACTCCGCCGAAGTCCAGGGACGCCGCATCGTCGAAGTCGACGCGGCGGCCGCCGGGAGCGGGGTGGCGGCTGCCGATGACGACGTCGTCGCGGCCCGCGAGGCGGGTGGTGACGAGCTTGCCGAGGGCGCCCGTGGCGCCGGTGATCATGAGCATGGGAAGGTTCCCCCGTGGTGAGTGGTTGTGCCTGTGACCATGGTGATCGGCGGCGCGCTGCCGCATAAGGAGGCACTTTCATGTCAGCAGGGCACACCGCGGTAACCACCCCGCCGGCTCGTGAGGCGGTCGTCGAGCCGGTGATCAGCTGTGAGACCCCGCAGGACGAGTGCGGGGTGCGGGATGTCCTGGACCGGCTCGGCGACAAGTGGTCCGTGTACGTGGTGGTCGAACTCGCCTCGGGCGTCCTGCGGTTCAAGGAGCTGCAGCGCCGGATCCACGGCGGCATCTCGCAGCGGATGCTCACCCTGACCGTGCGCCGTCTGGAGCGCGACGGGCTGGTCAAGCGCACGGTCTACCCGACGATTCCGCCGCAGGTCGAGTATGAGCTGACCGAGATGGGCCACAGCCTCACCCACCTCGTCAAGGCACTCGCCGACTGGTCCATCGACCACCGTCCGGCGATCGCCGCCGCCCGCGAGTCCTACGACGCGGTCCAGGGCTGACCGCGGCGCAGGGCCGCCGCCACCGCGTCCGCGAGCAGGCCGTGGCCCGCGTCCCCCGGATGTACGCCGTCCACCAGATGCCGGGATTCCAGGAGACCGCCGCCGGGGAGCAGTGCGGCCCCCGCGTCCCCGGCCGCCCGTTCCACCGCGGAGCGCAGCTCGCCGAGCGTGGCGCCCAGGGCGTTCGGCACCGACTCGGCGTCCGGGCGCAGCACGGGGGAGAGGACGAGGAGGGGAACCCCCGGGTGCCCCTGGCGCACCAGGGTCAGGAACGCCCGTGTCGTCTCGTGGAGCAGCGCCGCCGAATGCGGCGTACGGGCCCAGCAGTTCGTGCCGAACGCGACGGTGATGAAGTCGGCCTGCAGGGAGGCGAGTTGCTGCGCGCTCGCGATTTCGCCGCGCGCCGCTCCCGCGTACCCGAGGTTCACCGTGTCCAGGCCGAGCGCCCGTCCGGCGAGCGCGGGCCATGCCAGATGGGGGCGCGACGCCGACCAGCCCTCCGCGATGGAGTCGCCGTAGACGAGCCAGCGCGGTCGCCGTGCGGCGGGCTCGATCGTGCCACCGCCGACGGGGCGCAGGTTGGTGAGGGTGGGGCGCAGCGTCTCCGGCAGATGGAGGGTGAAGTCCCCATCCGGGTAAGGGAGTTCAATCCGCGCCACGTGCGAGCCCGGTGCCGCGGGGGTGTCGAAGGCGGTCTGTGCGCTGACGCCCGGCGGCGTGGGCGTGCCTGGGGCTTGCGCGGGTGCGTCCTGCTGTGAAGGTATGCCGACGGCTTCCGTGCTGCCGCTGCCCCATCGCGCGGGGACGGGGATGCCCGCCTCCTCGCCGGAGTCCGCGAGCAGCGTGAAGACGGGCGGCGCGTTGCGGTACGAGTCCGTATCCGAGGGAGGCGAGGCGGCGTACGCCACCTCCACCGCCCGCACCCCGCGCGCACTGAACTCAAGCCGCACTCCGGCCGGCAGGCCGGCCCGCTCCCAGGTGTCGCCGGGCAGCCGTTCCCGGTCGGCGGGGTCGGCGCGCAGCGGACGGCCGTCCGGTGACCACCATGCGGCGCCCCGTGTGAACTCCCTTATGGCGCACCGCCGGTGGGTACTGCGGCGGGGAGGTTCGCCCGTTCCTGGGTGTCGCCGGGCAGTCGGTCGCGGTCGGTCGGGTCGGCGGGCTGCACGCGGCCGTCCGGTGCCCGCCATGCCACGCCTCGCGTGAACTCCCTCACTGCGCACCGCCGGTGGGTACCTCGGCCGGAAGGCCCGCCCGCTCCCCGGTGTCGCCGGGCAGTCGTTCCCGGTCGGCGGGGTCGGCGCGCAGTGCACAGCCGTGCGGTGACCACCATGCGGCGCCTCGCGTGAACTCCCTCACTGCGCACTGCCGATGGGCACCCCGGCCGCAAGGCCCGCCCGGCAGCCGGTCCCGGTCCGTCGGGTCGGCGCGCCGCACGCGGCCGTCCGGTGACCACCATGCCGCGTCCCGTGTGAACTCCCTCACCCGTGCACCGCCCGCGCTGAACTCAAGCCGCACCCCGTCCGGGAGGCCCGCCCGCTCCCAGGTGTCGGCGGGATCGGTGCGCACCGGGCGGCCATCACGTGCCCACCACGCCATGCCCCGCACGAACTCCCTCACCGCGCGCCCCCGATCGTCGGGTAGGGGAACTTCACGCCGACCCCGCCGTCCACGACGAGCGTCTGCCCGGTGACGTACGACGAGAGCGGCGAGGCGAAGAAGAGCAGGGCGGACGCGATGTCCGAGGTTTCGGCGACGCGGTTCAGCGGCGCGTTGCGGGCGTTGTGCTCGCGGCCCTCTTCGCCGATCAGGGCCGCCACCCGTGGGGTCCACACGACGCCGGGCGCCACCGCGTTGACCCGCACCCCGCACGGGCCGTACTCCACCGCCGCCGAGCGGACCAGCGAGACAAGGCCCGCCTTGGCCGCGCCGTACGCCGCGTGCAGGGGCGCCCCCGTGAGGCCCGACACCGATGCCACGAAGACCAGCGGGCCGCCGCCCGCTTCGGCGAGCGCCTCGCCGCCGTACTGGACGGCCAGCCAGGCGTGCCGCAGGACCATCGAGAAGTGCCAGTCCCAGGACTCGTCGTCCAGCTCCGCCAGGGGTGTGTAGCGGGCCATGCCGACGATGTCGATGACGCCGCCGACCGGGCCCAACTCCCTTTGGGCGTACGCGAAAAGGTCCCTCACCTCCTCGCGGTGCGTCACGTCCGCGACGTACGCGGCGGAGTCCGTCTCGGCGGCGACCGCCTCCGCTCGGTCCTTGTCGACGTCCACGCAGAGCAGCCGTGCCCCCGCCGCCGTGAGGGCGTGCGCGGTCTGGCGGCCGATGCCGTTGCCCGCGCCGAGCAGGACGAAGACGCGGCCGTCCAGGCGGTGCAGGGAGGCGTAGTCGGGGACGGGGGAGGTGTCGGGCGCCGTCATCGGGCCGCCTTGCGGGGTCGGTACGACGCCAGTTCCGGGATGACTTCCTTGCCCAGGATCTCGATCGTGCGCAGGATCTCCTGATGCTCCAGATAGCCCCACTGGACGTAACAGATGAGCTGGTCGATGCCGAGGTCGGCGTAGTGCTTGGCCTTGCGGACGATGGTTTCCGCGTCGCCGATGAGGATCATGTCGCCGTCGTTGAACTCCTGGACGGGGACGCTGCCTTCGATGATCGGGGTGAGGAGCGGGAAGGTCCGCTCGCGCTCCTCCGTGTTCAAGTGCGGCAGTTCCCAGTCGAGCGTGAACTGGGCGAGATTGCGGTACCACCAGGCGACCGAGTCCCAGACCCGCTGCGAGGGACGGTCCGTCGCGTGCACGAGGGTGTACGCGCTGACGCGGTTCGTCGTGACGTCCGTGATCGGTGCCGGCGTGCGCGCCGCCTCGCGGTAGGCCCTCACCTGCCGGGCCATTGCTTCGAGCGGCTGCATGATCGAGAAGGAGAGAAGGCCGAGGCCCGCGGCGCCCGCCACCTCCGCCGAGCCGGGGGACGTGGCCGCCATCCAGCACGGTGGGTGCGGGTCCTGGACCGGCTTCGGGGTCACCATCCGGCGGGGGAAGGTGAAGCGCTCCGACTCGTACGCGAAGTACTCCTCGCGCCACATGCCCGTCACGATCTCGATCGCCTCGCGCCAGTCGGAGCGCGACTGCTCCCTGTCGACGCCGAAAGCCGTCTGCTCCATGGGAGTTGAGCGGCCGGTGCCCCACTCCACACGGCCGTCCGAGAGCACGTCCACCGCCGCGACCTTCTCCGCGATCCGCTGCGGCGGAGTGAAGCCGAAGGGGGTGAGCGTCACGCCGAAACCGAGGCGGATGCGTTCGGTCAGTGCCGCGAGGTGGCCGAGCAGGACCTCCGGCGCGGGGCAGTGCGAGCGGCCCTCGCGGAAGTGGTGCTCGACGGCCCACACCGTGCGGAAGCCCACCCGGTCCGCGAGCCGGATCTGCTCCACGGCCTCGCGGTAGGCGCGCTGTTCGGCGGTGCGCTGGCCGTGCGGATGGGGTCCGTTCCAGGGCTTCGGTACGTCGATCTCGTACAGCACATCGAGGTCCATGGCCTGCTGCCTCCCTCTCGACCGGGGTGCACGATGGGGGAGATCTGACGAAGTGTCAACCACTTCCCCTGAGCCCCGGAACGCAACGGACGAAACGGACCGCGCAACGAAGACCCGCAGGAATCGGAAGTACGCAACGATCATCCGCTGCTGCGCAAGGTTGCTGCATTACGTGAGTGAAGCCTGACTCATAGAGTCATCCGCTGTACGTGGTGTGGCGGGGACCGCCTGCTCGGCGGTCCCCATCCATACGTGGGGTGCTGCCGCCGGTCCCGCCGCCCTGACCGGCAGCGATGAAGGAGCCATGCGTGCTCGACCAAGGCGCACCCCCGCAGAACCGCCCAAGCCCCCCGGGAGCCGCCGGGCTTGGCAGCCGTCTCATGCGGCGCAAGCCGGTGGAAGCCCTGGTCGCGGAGGGCGGCCAGGGTGATGGCGGCTCGCTGCGGCGCTCCCTCGGCATGTGGCAGCTGACCATGATCAGCATCGGTGCCACGCTCGGCACCGGCATCTTCGTCGTCCTCGGCGAGAGCGTCCCCAAGGCCGGACCCGCCATCACCATCTCCTTCGTGATCGCCGGCCTCACCGCCCTCTTCTCGGCCCTCTCGTACGCCGAGCTGGCCGGCTCCATACCGGTCGCCGGCTCCTCCTACTCGTACGCGTACGCAACGATGGGCGAACTCATCGCCTGGGTCTGCGGCTGGTGCCTGGTCCTGGAGTACGGCGTGTCCGTGGCGGCCGTGGCCGTCGGCTGGGGCGAGTACCTCAACGAGCTGCTCGACGGCACCATCGGTGTCACCATCCCCGACGCGCTCTCCGCGGCGCCCGGCGAGGTCGACGGCGCGATCATCAACCTGCCCGGCCTGATCGTCGTGCTGCTCGCCATGGTGTTCCTGCTGGGCGGCGCCAAGGAGTCGGCGCTGGCCAACACGATCATGGTCATCGTGAAGATCGCCGCGCTCGTGCTCTTCTGCACCATCGGCTTCATGGGCTTCAAGTCCGGTAACTACTCCGACTTCATGCCGCTCGGCACGGCCGGGGTCAGCGCCGCCGCCGCGAGCCTCTTCTTCTCGTACATCGGCTTCGACGCCGCATCCACCGCCGGTGAGGAGGCGAAGAACCCGCAGCGTGACCTGCCCCGCGCGATCATGCTCTCGCTGATCATCGTCACCGCGCTCTACGTCCTGGTCGCCGCCGTCGCCGTCGGCGCCTGGAACTGGAAGGACTTCGAGGGTTCCGAGGCCACGCTCGCCGCGATCATGAACGACGTCACCGGGCAGAGCATGTGGGGCACGATCCTCGCCGCCGGCGCGGTCATCTCCATCGCGTCCGTCGTCCTGACCGTCCTCTACGGCCAGACCCGCGTCCTGTTCGCCATGTCCCGCGACGGCCTGGTCCCCAAGGTGTTCGGCAAGGTCAGCAAGAAGACGGGCACGCCCCGCGTGAACACCGTCATCGTGTCGCTGTTCTGCGCCGCCCTCGCCTCGGTGATCCCGCTCGGCAAGCTCGTCGACGCCACCAGCATCGGTACGCTCTTCGCCTTCGGCCTGGTCAACATCGCCGTGATCGTGCTGCGCCGGACCCGCCCGGACATGCCGCGCACCTTCCGCGTGCCGCTGGGCTGGCTCTTCCCGGTCCTCGGCTTCGGCTTCTGCGCGTACAACATGTTCAGCCTCGACTCCATCACCTGGACGGTCTTCGGTGTCTGGATGGCCGTCGGCCTCGTGTTCTACTTCCTGTACGGCATGAGCCGCTCCCGATTGGCCACAGCAGAGAAGTGATCCACCCCCAGTGCGACTGAACGATCTCGACGAACGCATTGTGCACGCCCTCGCCGAGGACGCCCGCCGTTCCTACGCCGACATCGGCCAGCTGGTCGGACTCTCCGCGCCTGCCGTGAAGCGGCGCGTGGACCGGCTGCGGGCGACCGGGGCCATCACGGGGTTCACCGTGCGGGTGGACCCCGCGGCCCTGGGGTGGGAGACCGAGGGGTTCATCGAGATCTACTGTCGCCGCAATACCTCGCCGGAGGCGATCAAGCGGGGGCTTGAGCGGTATCCGGAGATTGCGTCCGCGTCCACCGTTACCGGGGACGCGGACGCGATCGTTCAGGTTTTTGCTGCGGATATGCGGCATTTTGAGCGGGTGCTGGAGCGCATTGCGGGGGAGCCGTTTGTGGAGCGGACCCGGTCTGTGCTGGTGCTTTCGCCGTTGATGCGGCGGTTTTCGTCCGGGTCGCCTGCGTAGTTCGCCGACTGCGGGTTGTCTTGGGTTGCTCGCGCAGTTCCCCGCGCCCCTGACGGGGCGCCCCCTGCGTTTGCTTCCTACGGAAGCACCTTGAAACTGCCGCTTCCCGGCCTCGTCTTCTCGAACGGGGCCGCGCTCACGCACTTGGGCATGTCGTCCGGCAGGTCGTTCGGGATGCCGACCATCGCCCAGCTGTAGCCGAAGCCGTCCTGCTTGCCCTTGTCGTGGACCGTCAGGCCGACCCGCTTGCCGACGGACTCCTTCAAGACGCCGTCCGCCTTGGTGACCACCGCCGAAACCGTGGCGACCTTTCCGCCGGTCAGCAGGCAGTCCACCCGTGCCTCGGCCGAGCCGCCCCACTTGGGGTTCTCCATGTAGTGGCTGAACTTGATCGTGCCGTGGGCCTTGCCCGGATCGTTCTTGTCCTTCGCGTCCAGACGGGCGTCGAAGGTGAACGTGATCTCGTCGCCCTTCGGGCGGTCGATCATCGCGGTGCCGGTCAGTGCGGCCGCCTCTCGGTGCTGCGCGTCCGACGCGACGGCCGGTACCGCAACGCCGGTGGCGAGCACGACCAGGACTCCCAAGGCTGCGGCGACACGGGTACGGGTCAAGGTCATGAGGGGTCCTCCGTCTGCGGTGGCTTCGCCCGGTCGCTCCGGGCGGGATCAACGCTCTCGTGCACCGGCGCCCCGCGCATCGCACGCGAGGCGGTGATCGCCTCCGCCGCGCGGCGGGGACGCCGGCTTGTCGGGCCCTCCCCGGGGAGGAGCCGCCAGACCCCCGTCCGGGCGGCTCCTCGTCCGTGGTCGCGCCGGTCAGTTCGTCGGGTACGGCACCTTCCACGGCACGACCTGGAAGTCGCCGGTGCCCTGCCTGACCTTCTCGTGCGGCGCGGAGCTGGTGCACTTGGTCAGCTTCTTGGTGCCGTCGGGGCGTCCCACGGCCGCCCAGCTGTAGCCGACGCGGTCCTTCTTGCCCTGGTCGTGGACGGTGAAGCCGACGCGGCCGCCCTTGATGTCCTTGAGGTTGGAGTCGGTGATGATGCCGGTCGCCGTGGCCACCTTGCCGCCCGTCATCAGGCAGTCGATGCGGCCCTTCGCCCAGCCGCCCTTGCCGCCCGGCTTCTCCAGGTGGACGAAGCGGAAGGTGCCGGTGGCCTTCGACGGGTCGCGGTTGTCCTTCGCCGCCAGATGCGCGTCAAAGGTGAACGTCACGTCCTCGGTGGTCTTGCGGTACATCTTCGCCGAGCCGGTGAGCGCGGCGGCCTCACGGGGCTTGGCCTGGGGCTCGGCCTGCGCCTCGGCATGTGACGCGGAGCGCGCCGAGTCGTCGCCGGAAGCGACGGCCACACCCGCCGCGCCCGCCGTCATGAGGAGCGCGGCGCCCACGGCGATGACGCGGGGGTAATTGCGGGTGCTTGGCGCGGTCGTGCGGCTCATGGAAGTCCTCCGTCTGCGAGGCCGTTCACCCGGCGTTTCCGGGTGAGATCACGCTCTCGCGGAAGGGGGGTCCGGCACGTCCGGCCACGGGCGGGACTCCGCTTCCGCCGCGCGGCGGGGGCCCGTCGCGGACCCCTGCACCCGGAGGAGGACACCCCCGATACCCGGGGCGCACGGCGCCGCGCAACGAATCGCCGCCCCTGGCCCGCCATGCGCAACAGATCGCGCGGCAGCCCGCAACGCTCGCGCCTTGTCCGGGCAAGGCCGCCGACCGTACCGTCTAACGGACCCCACCGTCCCCTTCGTACGCCATGAGGATCCGCCATGCCTGCGCTGCGCACCGCCCTGCTCCAGAGCTCAGGGCAGCTCGGATCCGTCGCCGAGAACCTGAAGGGGCTCGACGACGCGGCGGGCCGCGCCGCCGCCGCGGGGGCGGGGCTGCTCGTGGCGCCCGAGCTCTTTCTGACCGGCTACGCGATCGGCGACGACATCCCGCGCCTGGCCGAGCCCGCCGACGGTCCTTCGGCCGCCGCCATCGCCGAGATCGCCGTACGTCATGGTGTCGCCGTCGCCTATGGCTACCCCGAGCGCGACGGCGAGCGGGTCTTCAATTCCGTCCAGCTGATCGGCCCCGACGGCACCCGCCTGGCGAACTACCGCAAGACCCACCTCTTCGGCTGCTTCGAGCGCGACCACTTCACCCCGGGTGAGCAGGCCGTCGTCCAGGCCGAGCTCGGCGGTCTGCGGATCGGCCTGATGATCTGCTACGACGTGGAGTTCCCGGAGAACGTCCGCGCGCACGCCCTGGCCGGCACGGACCTGCTGCTGGTGCCCACGGCCCAGATGCACCCCTTCCAGTTCGTCGCCGACTCCGTCGTGCCGGTGCGGGCCTTCGAGAACCAGATGTACGTGGCGTACGTCAACCGGGTCGGCAAGGAAGGGGAGTTCGAGTTCGTCGGGCTCTCCACGCTCGCCGGTCCCGACGGCGTCGCCCGCGCCCGCGCCGGACGGGACGAGCAGCTGGTGTTCGGCGACGCCGACCCGGAGTTCCTGGCCGCGTCGCGCGAGAACAACCCCTATCTGCGCGACCGCCGCCCGGGTCTGTACGCGTCGCTGATCTGACCCCTCCCGAGCTTCCCCTTCTTCTGTTCTGCCGTTCCCGCAAGGAGTCCGTACCCCATGACGTCCACGGTGCCCAATGCCGTCCAGCACACCGACGCGCAGCCGCCGATCACCATGTTCGGTCCCGACTTCCCCTACGCGTACGACGACTTCCTCGCGCACCCGGCGGGCCTGGGCCAGATACCGGCGACCGAGCACGGCACCGAGGTCGCCGTCATCGGCGGCGGCCTCTCCGGCATCATCGCCGCGTACGAGCTGATGAAGATGGGCCTCAAGCCCGTCGTCTACGAGGCCGACCAGATCGGCGGCCGCCTTCGCACCGTCGGCTTCGAGGGCTGCGACGACTCGCTCACCGCCGAGATGGGCGCGATGCGCTTCCCGCCGTCCTCGACGGCGCTGCAGCACTACATCGACCTGGTCGGCCTGAAGACCAAGGCGTTCCCCAACCCCCTCGCGGAGTCGACCCCTTCGACGGTCGTCGACCTCAAGGGCGAGTCCCACTACGCGACGTCCGTCGACGACCTGCCGCAGGTCTACCGCGACGTGATGAACGCCTGGAACGCCTGTCTGGAGGAGGGCGCGGACTTCTCCGACATGAACCGCGCCCTGCGCGAGCGCGACGTGCCCAAGATCCGCGAGATCTGGTCCAAGCTCGTCGAGAAGCTCGACAACCAGACCTTCTACGGCTTCCTCTGCGACTCCGAGGCCTTCAAGTCCTTCCGGCACCGCGAGATCTTCGGCCAGGTCGGCTTCGGCACCGGCGGCTGGGACACCGACTTCCCCAACTCCATCCTGGAGATCCTGCGGGTCGTCTACACCGAGGCCGACGACTACCACCGCGGCATCGTCGGCGGCAGCCAGCAGCTGCCGCTTCGCCTGTGGGAGCGCGAGCCGCAGAAGATCGTGCACTGGGATCTCGGTACGTCCCTGAAGTCGCTGCACGAGGGCGGCGAGCCCAAGCCCGCCGTGACGCGGCTCGACCGCACCGCGGGCAACCGGGTCACCGTGACGGACGCCTCCGGCGACATCCGCACGTATCCTGCGGCGATCTTCACCGCCCAGTCCTGGATGCTGCTCTCCAAGATCGCGTGCGACGACTCGCTCTTCCCCATCGACCACTGGACGGCGATGGAGCGGACCCACTACATGGAGTCCTCCAAGCTCTTCGTCCCGGTCGACCGGCCCTTCTGGCTGGACAAGGCCGTCGACGACAGGGGAAACCCGACCGGGCGTGACGTCATGTCGATGACGCTGACGGACCGCATGACCCGGGGCACCTACCTGCTCGACGACGGGCCGGACAAGCCCGCCGTCATCTGCCTCTCCTACACCTGGTGCGACGACAGCCTGAAGTGGCTGCCGCTGTCGGCGAACGAGCGCATGGAAGTCATGCTGAAGTCGCTCGGCGAGATCTACCCGAAGGTCGACATCAGGAAGCACATCATCGGTAACCCGGTGACGGTGTCGTGGGAGAACGAGCCCTACTTCATGGGCGCCTTCAAGGCGAACCTGCCGGGGCACTACCGCTACCAGCGGCGGCTGTTCACGCACTTCATGCAGGATCGCCTGCCGGCGGACAAGCGGGGGATCTTCCTCGCCGGGGATGACATTTCCTGGACGGCGGGATGGGCGGAGGGCGCCGTGACGACTGCGCTGAACGCTGTGTGGGGCGTTATGAACCACTTCGGCGGGGGGACGGACTCGACCAATCCCGGGCCCGGGGATGTGTACGACGAGATTGCGCCCGTCGAGTTGCCTGAAGACTGATCGATAGCGCCGTTTTGCCTGGGGCGCGTGGGAGTGTGGCGGTCCGTTGTGGCTGGTCGCGCAGTTCCCCGCGCCCCTTCGGGGCGCGCCCCCCCTTACACCCCGGCTGCTCGCGCCGCCTCGTACACCTCTGCCGCCAAGTCCTTCAGTTCCTCGCCGTCCCTTGCGCTGCCCTGCAGTTCGATGAGGATCTCCTCCACCGCGCCCACCGCGGCGTGTGCCGCCAGGTCCTCGATGATCTGGGCGACGTTGCCCTGGAAGGGGGCGCGGCTCTCGCCCTCGTACGGCTTCGCCGTGTAGCGCGTGTTGACCCGCAGGACGCTCTGGATCGGCTCCTTGCGCCCCTGCTCGGCGGCGGCCTCCTGGACCTGCTGCCACTGTTTGGCGAGCGCGTCGGCGCCCATGCCGATCGGCATCCAGCCGTCCGCACGTGTGACGAGCCTGCGCAGTGCTCGCGGGCTGTTGGCGGGCAGCAGGATCGGGATGGGGCGGGCCGGCTTCGGACCGACCACGGCCGACGTGATGGTCGTCAGCTCGCCCTCGTACGACACCGGGTCCGGGCCCCAGACCGCATGGCAGACGTCGATCAGCTCGTCGAGGACCTTGCCGCGCTTCTTGAAGGGGGCCATGCTCGCCGCCGCGTACTCGTCGAGCGACCAGCCCGTGCCCAGGCCCGCGACGACCCGGCCGCCGCTCGCCGCGTCCAGGCTGGCCAGGGAGCGCGCCAGCTGGAACGGCACGTGCAGCGGGGCGACCAGGACGCTGGTGCCCAGGCGGGCCCGCTCCGTGACGGCCGCGGCCAGCGTCAGGGTGATCAGCGGGTCGGGCACCGAGCGGTAGGTGTCGGGCCAGGGCAGGCCCTCTATGCCGTAGAGCCCCTGGGTGGCGGGCTCGGGGAACAGGATGCGTTCGTAGACCCACAGACTCTCGTACCCGATCTCCTCGGCGGCTCGGGCGACCGCCGGGACGTCCTGTCCCATGCTGTACTGCCGGCCCTGCGGGAGGCTCAGTCCGAGTCGAGTGGCCATGGTGGTGCTCCTTCGCATCAGGGGTCCCACGCGTCAACGTACGGCGATCGCAGGGGAGTTCCTCAGGAGGGAGGACTGGCCGGATCAGTCCGGCAGCGGGGTGAGCAGCATGCGGCCCACGAGGCCCGCCGCACCGTCCAGGCGCGTACGCAACTCCTCGGCCACGCCCGGGAGTCCACGCAGCGCCCACAGGGCCCGCGCCGCCGCCCACGCTCCGTCCCTGGCCCGCTCCAGGCTCCAGGAGCCCACCAGATGGGTCAGGGGATCGGCGATCTGGAAGAGATCGGGGCCCGGCATCAGATCCTCGCGGATGCGCTCTTCCAGCGAGACGAGGATGTCGCCCACGCGATCGAACTCGTCCTCGACGTCCGCCGGTTCGCAGCCGAGCGTACGACAGGTGTCCACGACGGCCAGCGGCAGATCGTGCCCGATGTGCGCGTTGATGCCCGCGAGCGCGAACTGCAGCGGACGTACACCGGGATGGCGGCGGAACTGCAGCAGGGGCCGCCAGCACGCCGGCGACCTGTGCTGGTCGGCCGCCGCGTCGACGGCCCGCAGATAGCGCTCGGCGAACAGCACGTCCAGCGTGATCGCGGTCCCCGAGTCGGCGAACCGGCCGCTGTCCAGGTGCCGGTCGACCTCTTCGGTGACCGAGAGATAGACCCCGTTGAAGACGCCGACCCCGTCGCCCGACGGGAGGTCCGCACCGAGCGCGCGCATCCGCGTCACCACCCCGTCAACCCCCTGTGCCGGGCCTGTGAACTCCGCAAACCGCTCCAACTGCGCCATGGTGGCAGGGTCCCAGTCATAGGCTGGCCCGAGTGTCACCGCACCGGGCGCTTCCCCAGAACGGGGGAACGGCGTCCGTGTGTGCCCCTGGGGAGGGGAGCTGTACACCGTGTCCGGGGGGACACGGGGAGGGGGAGGAGCAGCACCGTGTCAGGCAATCGCGCACGACATCGCGCCGGACGACGGGCCGAGCGCAGGAGCGCCGCCCGCCATGGGGTCATGGTGGCGGCGGCCTCGGTGGTGGCCGCCGTCGGCACCGTCACGGGCATGGTGTCCGCGCTCGACGAGGGCGGTGGCAAGGACCGGGCGCGCCCGAAGGTGACGAAGTCGCCGACGCTCGAACCGCTGCCCGCGGTGCCGACGCCGTCCGCTTCCGAGTCCTCGGCGAAGCCGTCCCCCGCCAAGTCCTCCGCGAAGCCGAAGCCGAAGCCGAAGCCTGAGCCGAAACCGAAACCGAAGCCGTCGACGCGGCGCGCGGAGAAGCCGTCCGCCAACTCCCTCTACCGGTACGGCGATTCGCAGGTGCTCGACTGGGTCAGGGCCAACCGCGGCGACCCGCGGCGGCCGCTCATAGAGTCGAAGATCGCCGACCAGCCGGCCGCCGTGTGGTTCGCCGACTACTCGCCGGGGACCATCACGTCACGCGTGCGGGCCGTGACGTCGGGGGCCGGGGGCCGGGTGCCCGTCGTCGTTCCGTACGCGATACCGGACCGGGACTGCGGGGGAGCCTCGGAAGGCGGGGCGCCGGATCTCGCCGCGTACGACGCGTGGATCGAGAAGTTCGCCGCGGGGCTCGGCTCCGGCGAGGTCATCGTCATCCTCGAACCGGACGCGATCGCGCTCTCCGAGTGCCTGTCGGCGGGCGAACGGGCCGACCGGTACGCCTCGCTGGCCCGCGCGGGCCGCACCCTCAAGGCCACCAACCCCAAGGCCCGGGTCTACTACGACGCAGGGCACTCGGGCTGGAACGCCGCGACCAAGCAGGCCGGGCGGCTGCGCGCGGCGGGCGCCGCGTCGGCGGCGTCGTCCGACGGGATCTTCACCAACGTCTCGAACTTCCACCGCACCGCCGACGAGGCCGCCTACGCCCGCAAGGTCCTTGCCGCGCTCGGCGGCCCCTCGGGCCTCGGCGCCGTCATCGACACCAGCCGCAACGGCAACGGCGCCCCGGCCGACGGCGAGTGGTGCGACCCGGCGGGCCGCAAGCTCGGGCCGAGCCCGACGCTGCGCACCGGCCAGGCCCGTATCGACGCCTATCTGTGGATCAAGCTGCCGGGCGAGTCCGACGGCTGCAAGGGCACGCCGGGGACCTTCACACCCGGGTACGCCTATGACTTGGCGCGTGGCTGAGCGTCGTCCCTGCCCGCTTCCGGATCCGTCTCGTCGTACGAGGATGTGCCCTCGTCGAGCAGGGGCTCCTGCGTCTTGAGGTGCGGGGGCGCGAACGCGCGCAGCACGTGGTAGCCGGTGATCACGACGATCGTG
Organism: Streptomyces sp. NBC_01381; assembly: GCF_026340305.1. Taxonomy (NCBI): domain Bacteria; kingdom Bacillati; phylum Actinomycetota; class Actinomycetes; order Kitasatosporales; family Streptomycetaceae; genus Streptomyces; species Streptomyces sp. NBC_01381. The sequence goes on from NZ_JAPEPI010000001.1 coordinate 4,005,716, forward strand.
CCGAGTGCGATGCCGCTCAGCTCGAAGTTGTCGGTGATCTTCAGGGAGACGCCGCCGACGCCGATGATGATGCCCGCGGCGGCCGGGACCAGGTTCAGCGGATTGCGCAGATCCACCTTGGCGTTGATCCAGATCTGGGCGCCGAGCAGGCCGATCATGCCGTAGAGGATGACGGTGATGCCGCCGAGCACGCCGCCGGGGATGGCCGCCACGACCGCGCCGAACTTGGGGCAGAGACCGAAGAGCAGGGCGAAGCACGCGGCCGCCCAGTACGCCGCGGTGGAGTAGACGCGGGTCGCGGCCATCACGCCGATGTTCTCGGAGTACGTCGTGTTGGGCGGGCCGCCGACCGCAGTGGAGAGCATGGACGCGGCGCCGTCGGCGGAGATCGCGGTGCCGAGCTTGTCGTCCAGGTCGTCGCCGGTCATCTCGCCGACGGCCTTGACGTGACCCGCGTTCTCGGCGACCAGCGCGATCACGACGGGCAGTGCGACGAGGATCGCCGACCACTCGAAGCTCGGGGCGTGGAAGGACGGCAGGCCGATCCAGTCGGCGTTGCCGACGGCGGAGAGGTCCAGGCGCCAGTGGTCGACGACCTTGCCGGAGCCGTCCGTCGAGTGGATCTTGCCGAAGACCAGGTCGAGGGCCCAGGAGAGGGCGTACCCGAAGATCAGCCCCAGGAAGATCGCGATGCGTGACCAGAAACCGCGCAGGCACACCACGGCCAGACCGGTGAACAGCATCACCAGGAGGGCCGTCCACTGGTCCTGCGGCCAGTACGTGGACGCGGTGACCGGCGCCAGGTTGAAGCCGATGAGCATGACGACGGCGCCGGTGACGATCGGGGGCATTGCGGCATGGATGATCCGCGCGCCGAACTTCTGGACGGCCAGACCCACCAGGAAGAGCGCGGCGCCGACCACGAAGACCGCGCCCGTCACGGTCGCGGAGGAGCCGCCCTGCGCGCGGATGACGGCGGCCACGCCCACGAAGGAGAGCGAACAGCCCAGGTAGCTGGGCACCCGGCCGCGCGTGGCGAGCAGGAAGATGACGGTCGCGACGCCCGACATCATGATCGCCAGGTTCGGGTCGAGGCCCATCAGGACGGGCGCCACGAACGACGCACCGAACATGGCGACGACGTGCTGGGCGCCGAGCCCGAAGGTCCGCGGCCAGGAGAGCCGCTCGTCAGGTCGGACGACGGCTCCGGGCGCGGGGGTGCGCCCGTCTCCGTGCAGTCTCCAGCGCACGCCGAGATCCATGGTTCTGTTCCGCCTTCTGTGCGCCCGACCTGTTGTCAAGACCTGAATGAGTCAGCGCAATGTTAAACGGGCGTAAGGTCCGCGGATGCTCGGCAGGTGTTTCAGGCGACGGCCGGTTCCGGCAGGCGACGGCGGGTTCAGGCCTTCGGGCCCGGTGCCGCCGCGTCCGCCGCGGCGACCGGCGTGGCGTCGCGGCCGTCCGTGCGCAGGACGCCCGCGAACACCGCGAGCCCGCAGGCCAGCACCGTCACCAGGCCGAAGGAGACGACCAGGCTCGTCGCGTCGGCGAGCGTGCCGATCGCCGACGGGGCGATCAGCCCCGATGTGTACGTGATGGTCGCGACGCCCGCGATGGCCTGACTGGGGTTCGGGCCGCTGCGCCCGGCCGCGGCGAAGGCGAGCGGCACCACGACCGCGATGCCGAGTCCCATCAGGGCGAACCCGCCCATGGCCATGGCCGGATGGGGCGCAGCCACCACGAGCACCCCGCCGAGCGCCGCGACCACGCCGCCGACCCGCACCGTGCGCACCGCCCCGAACCGGTCCACCACCGCATCGCCCGCGAGCCGCGCGATCGCCATGGTGAGCGTGAACCCGGTGGTGCAGGCCGCGGCAAGACCGGCCGAGCTGTCCAGGACGTCCCGCAGATAGACCGCCGACCAGTCCAGGCTCGCGCCCTCCGCGAAGACCGCGCAGAAGCCGACCGCGCCGATGAGCAGGGCCGACTTGGGCGGCAGCGAGAAACGCGGCGGCGCCTCCTCCTCGGGGGCCGCCTGCAGGTCGAGCACGCCCTGGCAGGCGACGAGGCCGATCGCGGTGAGCGCCACGGCGGCGAGCGCGTGGTGCAGCCGGGCGTCCGCGCCCAGGTGGGCCGCGACCGTGCCCGCCGCGGAGCCGATCAGGGCGCCGACGCTCCACATGCCGTGCAGGCCCGACATGATCGACTTCTTCATACGGGTCTCGATCTCGACGCCGAGCGCGTTCATCGCCACGTCCGACATGCCCGCCGTGGCGCCGTACACGAACAGGGCCAGGCAGAGCGTGAGCAGGTTCGGCGCGAGCGAGGGCAGGATCAGCGCCATCGTCCACAGGGCGAGCAGGCCGCGCAGCGCCGTGCGGGCGCCGAAGCGGTGGCTGACCCAGCCGGCCAGCGGCATCGCCACCGACGCGCCGATCGCGGGGAAAGCCAGGGCCAGGCCGAGGAGGCCCGCGCTGAGGTCGGCGTGTTCCTGGATCCAGGGGACGCGGGTGGCGAAGGAGCCCGTGACGGCGCCGTGGACACAGAAGACGGCGGCCACGGCGTACCGCGCCCGCTTCAACTGCCGTGCGTCGTAGACCACTTCACTCATCGATGCTCCGCCCCTCCCAGCGTGCTGCCCCGCTACGGCGACAGGTACCGCCCCGCTACGGCGACGTAAACTATCAGGAACCCTGCCTGATAAATAGCAGCTTTATGGAAGGATCCCCGGCATGCCCGCATCACCGAGCACCGCCCGGGCCATCAACGACCGGCTCGCCCTGGGGCTCCTGCAGCGCGAAGGACCGCTGACGGCCAACCAGTTGAAGCAGCTGACCGGCCTGTCCCGGCCGTCGGTCGCCGATCTCGTCGAGCGCCTGCAGGGCTCGGGACTGATCACGGTGGTGGGGGAGGCGGGCGCGCAGCGCCGGGGCCCCAACGCCCGGCTGTACGGGATCGTCGCCGACCGGGCCCACCTCGCGGCCCTCGACGTACGCACCGGAGGCCTCTCCGTGGTGGTCACCGATCTGCTCGGCGCGGTGCTCGCCGAGGCGTCGCTGCCCATCGGCGGCGACACCGGGACCGAGCCCGCCGTGGAGCGCGCCGTCGCCCTCGTCGAGCGCACCGCCCACGAGGGCGGTGCCCGGCGGCTGCACACCGTGGGCATCGGCGCCCCCGGCCTGATCGACCCCGCATCCGGCGAACTGCGCGACACCACGTCGCTGCCCGCCTGGCACCGCAGGCTCGCGGGCGCGCTCCAGGAGCGGCTGGCGGCCCGCGTCCTCGTCGAGAACGAGACCAACCTCGCCGCCCGTGCCGAACAGCGCGAAGGCGCCGCCAGGGACCGCGACACCTTCGTCCTGCTCTGGCTCGGCGAGGGCGTCGGTGCCGCCGTCGTCCTCGACGGGGCGCTGCGCCGCGGCGCCTCGGGCGGTACCGGGGAGATCGGCTTCCTGCCCGTGCCCGGCACCGCGTCGCTGCCGTCCGCCACCGGCTGCGACGGCGGCTTCCACTCGCTGGCCTGCGCCGCCGCGCTGCGCGAACTCGGCGCCGAGCACGGGCTCCTGAAACCGGGGGAGAGCGCCGCCGACGTGCTGGGCCGTGCCGTCGCGACCGGCCACGGCGGCTATCTCGACGCGGCCGCCGACCGGATCGCCGTCGGCGCCGCCGCGATGGCCGCCATCCTCGACCCCGGCTGCGTCGTCCTCGGCGGCGAGCTGGGCCGGGCGGGCGGCGACGCGCTGGCCGTCCGCGTCGGGGAGCGCGTCACCGCCATGTCCCCCCTGCGTACCGAGGTCAGGGCGAGCACGCTGGGCGGCTCCGCCGTGCTGCGGGGGGCGCTGCTTGCCGCGAGGGAGGCGGCGCAGGAGGAGTTGTTCGGGCCGGGGCGCTGAACCCTCCGGGGCGGCAGGCGGCGGTGGGCGCACCGTCTGTCACCGGCTTCGCCGAGTTCGTCCTCAAACGCCGGACGGGCTGACTATTGCTCGCCCTGTTGCCCCCCGAACCGACCCGCCAGGAACTCCTCGAACGTCCCCTTCCCCACAGCCCGTTCGGGCGCCAGGTGGCCGCCCTCGCGGAACGCCCGGTACGTCTTGCCCGCGAGCCGCAGCGGCACCAGCGGGCGCTTCTTGCCGCTCGCCCGCAGATAGGCGCGGGCGAGGTCCGGGAACGTACGCACCTCGGGTCCGCCCATGTCCTCGACCCGCCCGGCGGGCGGCGCCACCGCCAACTCGGCCAGCCGGTCCGCCACTTCGCCGACCTCGACCGGCTGGTCGCCGACCCCCGACGGCAGCAGCATCACCGGCAGCTTCGCCGAACTCCGCAAGACCTGCAGGACGAGATCGTGGAACTGCGTGGTCCGCAGCACCGTCCAGCCGAGCCCCGACTCCTCGATCAGCCGCTCCACGGCGAGCTTCGTCTTGTAGTAGCCCAGCGGCACCCGGTCGACGCCGACGATCGAGATGTAGACGAGGTGCCCGACGCCGGCCCGCCGCGCGGCCTCGATCAGATGGCGTGCGGCCTGCTCGTCGCCCCCGCGCGGGCTGCTCGCACAGTGCACGATCACGTCCGCGCCCGCCATGGCCGCGTCGAGCCCCGTGCCATCCCGCAGATCGACGGCGTACGACGGGGAACGGCGGCTCAGGACGCGTACGTCATGGCTGTCCGCCCGCAGTCGCTCAACCACCGGGCGGCCGAGGGTTCCCGTGCCGCCGGTCACCAGGATCGTGGTCATCGCAAGGCTCCTTCGCTGTCGGGGACGCCGCACCGGCGTCCGTCACCAGCTGAGAACCGGGCAGTGATCAGGAATGTGACAGCTGCCCGTCCACGAAGCCGAGCTTGTCAGGATTGACCACCGCCCGCAGGGCGCTGACCAGGCCGTCATCCCGGAAGTCGAACGTCGCGACGCCCACCACCGTGCCTCCCAGCGTCGCCACGATCGCGGGCCCGCCGTTGACCTCGGCGTACGCGAGATCCATGGCCCGGCCGAAGTTCTCCATGCCGCCCACCAGGAAGCGCAGCACCTTCTCGCGCCCGACGATCGGCCTGCGCGCGGCGGTGACCTTGCCGCCGCCGTCGCCCCACCACGTCACGTCCGCAGCGAGCACCTTCTCCAGGCCCGCCAGATCGCCGTCACGGGCCGCAGCGATGAACGACTCCACGAACTCCTGGCGCCGCTCGGCCGCGGCCTCGAACCGCGCCTGCTCTTCGGTCACCGCCAGCGTGGCCCTGCGGTACAGCTGGCGACAGTTGGCCTCGCCGATGTCGAGCACTCCCGCGATCTCCCGGTGGCTGTAGGCGAACGCCTCCCGCAGCACGAACACCGCGCGCTCCACCGGAGTGAGCCGCTCGAGCAGGATCAGCAGCGCCATCGACACCGCGTCCCGCTGCTCCGCCGACTCCAGGGGGCCGAGCGCACCGCCGGACGTGATCACCGGCTCCGGCAGCCAGGGCCCCACGTACTGCTCACGCCGGGCCCGCGCCGAGGTCAGCCTGTTCAGACAGAGGTTGGTGACGACCTTGGCCAGCCAGGCCGCGGGCCGGCCGATGTCATCGCGCCGGGCGCCGCTCCACCGCAGATACGCGTCCTGGACGGTGTCCTCGGCCTCCTGCGCGGAGCCGAGCATGCGGTAGGCGAGGGAGAACATCCGGGGGCGGTGGGACTCGAACTCTTCGGCGAGTGATGCTGTCGTCACGCGTTCAGCGTGCCAGAGAGCGGTGCATCGCAGCCGGTCAAAGCGGTACGAGCGGCTCCTGTGAGCCAGGCCACAGGGGTTCGCCCGTATGGGCGTCGATCAGGCGTGGCAGACTGGCCTCGTACCAAAAGCAGCGCACTCCGGGGTCGGTGTAATTCCGAACCGGCGGTTATAGTCCGCGACCCGGTCGCCTCCAGCGACCGGTTGACCAGGTGAAATTCCTGGACCGACGGTGAAAGTCCGGATGGGAGGCAGTGCGCGGCGGGCGGGCATTCGTGCACGTCGCCGAGTGGCTTGTTTTTGGGATACCCGTTTCTTTCGGGTTCCCCAGGGAGAAGTCTCGTTTTCCGGCGTCGCTCCCGATGCCGCAGTCCGTACGTTCTGTCGTCATCGACAGGCCCCGGAGTCCGTGCCCTATGAGGCAGGAGGACCCGGTGGCCACCGCAGCCGCAGCGAACGACCATGAGCGCATCGCCATGCGCCGCGCCATCACGCTCGCCGCTCTCGGACTCGGTTCCACCAGCCCCAATCCGGTCGTCGGCTGCGTCATCATCGACGCCTCGGGCCGGACCGTCGGCGAGGGCCATCACCAGCGCGCGGGCGGCCCGCACGCCGAGGTCCACGCCCTGCGCGCGGCCGGCGACAAGGCCCGCGGCGCGACCGCCCTGGTCACCCTCGAACCCTGCAACCACACCGGACGCACGGGACCCTGCGCCCAGGCGCTCATCGACGCCGGGATCGCCCGCGTCGTCTACGCGGTCGGCGACCCGAACCCCACCGCGACCGGCGGCGCGCAGCGACTGCGTACCGCCGGAATCGACGTGGAATCGGGCCTGTTGGAGGACGAGGCCGCCGCGGGGAACGCCGCCTGGCTGACCTCCGTGCGGCTCGGCCGCCCGTACGTCACCTGGAAGTACGCCGCGACACTCGACGGCCGTATCGCCGCCGCCGACGGCACGAGCCGCTGGATCACCTCCGCCGAGGCCCGCGCCGACGTGCACCGGCTGCGCGCCGAGTGCGACGCGGTCGTGGTCGGCTCCGGCACCCAGCGCGCCGACGACCCGCACCTCGCCGTACGGGGCATTGAGGGCGCCGTGCAGCCGCTGCGCGTCGTCGTCGACACCAACGCCACCGCCGTCACGCCCGGAGCCCGCGTCCTGGACGACGCCGCGCCCACGCTCGTCGCGGTCGCCGAGGACGCGAGCGCCGACCTTGAAGCACTTGAAGCCGAAACGGTGCGACTCCCGCGCGCGGAGGGTGGGTTGGACATCCAAACCCTCCTCGCCGAGCTCCACGCGCGCGGGGTGCGATCCGTACTCCTCGAAGGCGGGCCGACGCTCGCCGGAGCGTTTGTCGCCGCGGGCGCCGTCGACCGCGTCGTCGGCTATCTCGCCCCCGTGCTGCTCGGCGCGGGCCCCGCCGCCCTGGCCGGCGGCGGAATCACGACCATCACCGATGCGTTGCGCCTCGACGTGAGCGAGAGCGTCCGCATCGGCCCCGATCTGCGCATCACCGCCACCCTTGCAGCGAAGGAGCACTGAGTGTTCACCGGAATCGTCGAAGAGCTGGGCGAGATCACCGCCGTCGAGAAGCTGGCCGACGCCTCGCGCTTCCGCCTCCGTGGCCCCGTCGTCACCGAAGGCGCGAAGCACGGCGACTCCATCGCGGTCAACGGCGTCTGTCTGACGGTCGTGGAGCACGAGGGCGACGAGTTCACCGCCGATGTGATGGCCGAGACGCTCGACCGCTCCAGCCTCGGCGCGCTCGCGGTCGGCTCGCGGGTCAACCTGGAGCGGCCCACGGCCGTCGGTGACCGCCTCGGCGGGCACATCGTGCAGGGCCACGTGGACGGCACCGGCGAGATCGTCGAGCGCAAGCCGTCCGAGAACTGGGAGATCGTCAAGGTCTCGCTCCCCGCAGGACTCGCCCGCTACGTGGTGGAGAAGGGCTCCATCACGGTGGACGGCGTGAGCCTGACCGTCGTCGACGCGGGACCCGACTACTTCACCATCAGCCTCATCCCCACCACCCTCGCGCTGACCACGCTCGGCATCAAGCAGCCCGGCGACCCGGTCAACCTCGAGGTCGACGTCATCGCGAAGTACGTCGAGCGGATGCTCGGCGACCGCATCCACGCGCCCGCTCCCGCCGCCGCTCAGGAGGCCACGAAGTGAACTGGCTCAACTCCGAAGCCTTCACGGCCTTCGGGCAGCATGTGATCTGGTCCGACATGGTGGGCAACACCGTCGGCCTGATCGCCCTCGCCCTCGGCTGGCGGCGCTCCATATGGACCTGGCCCGCCCAGTTCCTGTCCGGCGTCATCCTCGTCGCCGCGTACGCGTCCGCGCAGCTCTCCGGCGGCGTCGGCAAGCAGCTGCTCGTCATCGGCGTCGCCCTGTGGGGCTGGCGGCTGTGGACCAACGGCAAGCAGCAGGCGCAGGACGGCTCCATCGCCGTCCGGTTCGCGACCTGGAAGGAGCGCGGCGTGCTGCTCGGCGGCACCGCCGTCGGCACCCTCGCGGTCGGCGCCCTGTTCTCCGCCGTACCCGATCTGTCCTGGAACCCCTGGCCCGACGCCTACATCTTCGTCGGCACGCTCGCCGCGATGGTCGCCCAGGCGCGCGGTCTCGTCGAGTTCTGGTTCGCCTGGCTGCTGGTCGACGTGGTCGGCGTGCCGCTCGCGTTCAGCAGCGGCCTCGCCTTCTCCGGCCTTGTGTACGTCATCTACCTCGCCCTCGTCCTGTGGGGCCTGCGCGACTGGTGGCTGCGGTCGCGCACCGCGTCCTCGCAGCCCGTCATGGAAGGAGCCCCGGCATGACTGCGGCACCTGTTTGGTACAGCACGGGTCATGGAGAAGACGCCTCTGACCTGGCCCTCGACCCCGTAGAGGCGGCCATCCGCGACATCGCCGCCGGGCGGCCCGTCGTGGTCGTCGACGACGAGGACCGGGAGAACGAGGGCGACCTCGTCATCGCCGCCGAGAAGGCGACCCCCGAGATCATCGCGTTCATGATGAGCGAGTGCCGCGGCCTGATCTGCGCGCCCATGGAGGGCGACGAGCTGGACCGCCTCCAGCTCCCGCAGATGGTCGAGAACAACACCGAGTCGATGCGGACGGCCTTCACCGTCTCCGTCGACGCGAGCGCCGCGCACGGCGTCACCACCGGCATCTCGGCCGCCGACCGCGCCACCACGCTCCAGATGCTCGCGGCGGGCGCCTTCGAGCCGACCGACTTCGTACGGCCCGGCCACATCTTCCCGCTGCGCGCCAAGTCCGGCGGCGTCCTGGCGCGCAACGGCCACACCGAGGCCGCGGTCGACCTGGCCCGGCTCGCGGGCCTGCGCCCCGCCGGGGCCATCGTCGAGATCGCGGGCGAGGACGGCACGATGCTCCGCCTGCCGGAGCTGATCCCGTTCGCCCGCAAGCACGGCCTGACGATCATCTCCATCGAGGACCTGATCGCCTACCGCCGCTCCTCCGAGCCGACGGTCCGCCGCGAGGCCGAGGTCCGCCTGCCCACCGCGTTCGGCGAGTTCACGGCGTACGGCTATCGCTCCACCGTCGACGGCGTGGAGCACGTCGCCCTGGTCCACGGCGACATCGGCGAGGGCGACGACGTCCTGGTCCGCATCCACTCCGAGTGCCTGACCGGCGACGTCTTCCACTCGCTGCGCTGCGACTGCGGCCCCCAGCTCGAGGCGTCCATGCGGCGCATCACGGAGGAGGGACGCGGCGTCGTGGTCTATCTCCGCGGCCACGAGGGGCGCGGCATCGGCCTGCTGTCCAAGCTGCGCGCCTACGAACTCCAGGAGCGCGGCAGCGACACCCTGGACGCCAACCTGGAGCTCGGCCTGCCCGCCGACGCCAGGGACTACGGCGCCGGCGCCAGGATCCTCGACGACCTCGGCGTCCGCAGCCTGCGCCTGATGACCAACAACCCCGACAAGACCGACGCGGTCGTCCGGCACGGCCTGAAGGTCACCGGACGCGAGCCCATGGCGGTCCACGCGGGCGAGCACAACCTCCGCTACCTGCGCACCAAGCGGGACCGGATGGGGCACGACCTGCCCGGGCTCGACACGCCCGAGGTGTCGGCCTGCGGCAACCAGTAAGTACTGACGCAAGAAATCCCGTACAAGAACCAGGAGAAGCGCGTGAGCGGCAAGGGTGCACCCGAACTGAGCGTGAAGAACTGCGGCGACCTGCGGGTCGCGGTGATCGCCGCGCAGTGGCACGAGAAGGTCATGGACGGCCTCGTCGACGGCGCGCTGCGCGCCCTGCACGAGCTCGGCATCGACGAGCCGACCGTCCTGCGCGTGCCCGGCAGCTTCGAGCTGCCGGTCGTCGCCAAGGTCCTCGCGGGCCGCGGCTACGACGCGATCGTGGCGCTCGGCGTCGTCATCCGCGGCGGCACCCCGCACTTCGAGTACGTGTGCCAGGGCGTCACCCAGGGCCTCACGCAGGTCAGCATCGACACCGGGGTGCCCGTCGGCTTCGGCGTGCTGACCTGTGACACCGAGGAGCAGGCCCTGGACCGCGCGGGCATCGAGGGCTCCCGCGAGGACAAGGGGCACGAAGCGGTCACCGCGGCCGTCGCCACGGCGACCACGCTGCGTTCCGTGTCCGAGCCCTGGCGGTGAGCGGGCCGAGGAGCCGCGTAAAGTAAGCGACATCATGTCCAAGAAGACTTTCGAGGAGCTCTTCGCCGAGCTCCAGCACAAGGCCGCCAACGGCGACCCCGCAACCTCCCGCACCGCCGAGCTGGTCGACAAGGGCGTCCATGCCATCGGCAAGAAGGTCGTCGAGGAGGCCGCCGAAGTCTGGATGGCCGCCGAGCACGAGGGCAAGGAAGCCGCCGCCGAGGAGATCTCGCAGCTCCTGTACCACGTGCAGGTGATGATGGTCGCCCGCGGCATCTCGCTCGACGACGTGTACGCCCATCTCTGAGCCGTACGCCCAAGCCCGACCCGACTCCCCTTAACGCAAAGGAATCCCGCCTCATGCTGCGCATCGCCGTCCCCAACAAGGGTTCACTGTCCGGACCTGCGTCGGCGATGCTCCATGAGGCCGGATACCAGCAGCGCAAGGAGTCCAAGGAGCTCGTCCTCGTCGACCCCGAGAACGAGGTCGAGTTCTTCTACCTGCGGCCCAAGGACATCGCGATCTACGTCGCGACCGGCAGGCTCGACATCGGCATCACCGGCCAGGACCTCCTGGTCGACTCCGGTGCCGACGCCGAGCCGATCCTGCCGCTCGGCTTCGCCCGCTCCACCTTCCGGTTCGCCGCGAAGCCGGGCACGGCCGACAGCATCGAGGACCTCGAAGGCAAGACCGTCGCGACCTCGTACGAGGGAATCGTCGCCAAGCACCTCGCGGACAACGGCGTGGCCGCCTCCGTCGTGCACCTGGACGGCGCCGTCGAGACCGCGATCGAACTGGGCGTCGCCCAGGTCATCGCGGACGTCGTGGAGACCGGCACCTCGCTGCGGAACGCGGGCCTCGAGGTCTTCGGCGAGCCGATCATGAAGTCCGAGGCGGTCGTCATCCGGCGCACCGGCGCGGACGGCGACGACCCGAAGGTGCAGCAGTTCCTGCGCCGCCTGCAGGGCGTCCTGGTCGCCAGGTCGTACGTGATGATGGACTACGACTGCCGCGCCGAGCACCTGGAGCGGGCCGTCGCCCTCACTCCCGGTCTTGAGTCGCCGACGATCTCGCCGCTGCACAACGAGGGCTGGGTCGCCGTGCGCTCCATGGTCCCGGCCAAGGAGGCGCAGCGCGTCATGGACGACCTGTACGACCTCGGGGCGCGCGCGATCCTGACCACGGCCATCCACGCCTGCCGCCTCTGATGACCCGGCAGGAGACCCCGGCCATGCCCGACCAGACGCACCTTCCCGCCCTTCCCGTCACGTTCCGGCCCGGCCGGACCAGGGCCGTGCTGCTCACCGCGGGAGCCGCGATCCTCGTGGTCCTCACGGTGATCGCCCTGCTCATCCCGGGCCTCAGCCCGGGGGAGCGGACCAGTTTCATCTTCACCGGCGCCCTGCTCTTCGGCGTGCTCGCGCTCCTGAGCAGGCCGAAGGTCGTCGCCGACGAGTCGGGCGTGACCGTCGTCAACATCGCCACCAGCAGGCGCCTCGCCTGGGCCGAGATCGTCCAGGTGAACCTGCGCCCCGGCGACCCGTGGGTGTTCCTCAACCTCAGCGACGGCACGAGCCTGCCCGCGATGGGCATCCAGCCCGGCATCGCCAAGGCACAGGCCATCGCCGACGCCCGAGCCCTGCGCGCCCTCGCCGACGCCCGCACCCCGCGGGGCTGACGCTTCGGGCCGGGTCTTGATTAATCTGGTGGCGGGGCACGCCCGGTGTGCCGCCCCGCCCCTGACGGGCCCGCCCGGCCCCCAGGGGCTCCTGCTACCCGAGGAGTGACTCCCTCCGGCGATGGACGGTTCGTCCTGTAGTACATGCGCCGCCCCCTCCCGACATACCGGGACTGGTCTGACCAGGGAGGCGGCGGCATGACGACTTCCCTGCTGCTTCTCGGGGCGGCATTTCTGCTGATTCTCGCCAACGGCTTCTTCGTGGCCGCCGAGTTCGGGCTCGTCACCGTGGAGCGCCCGGACGCGGAGAAGGCCGCCGCCGACGGCGACCGACGGGCCCGTACGGTCGTCGCCGCCCTCAAGGAGCTGTCCTTCCAGCTCTCCGGCACCCAGCTCGGCATCACCATCACCTCGCTCGTGGTCGGCATGCTCGCCGAGCCGGCGCTCGCGCATCTGTTCGCGGGTCCGTTCACGGCGACCGGCCTTCCGGAAGGCGCCGTACCGGGTGTCTCCGTAGTGGTCGGCATGCTGCTCGCGTCCGCCGTGCAGATGGTGATCGGCGAGCTCGTCCCGAAGAACTGGGCGGTGTCGCGGCCGCTGCAGGTCGCGCGCTTCGTCGCGGGTCCGCAGCATGTCTTCGCGCGGCTCTTCAGGCCCGTGATCTCGCTCCTGAACGCCGTCGCCAACCGGATCGTGCGGGTGTTCGGCGTGGAGCCCGCCGACGAGCTGGCCTCGGCCCGCACCCCCGGCGAGCTGGTCTCCCTGGCCCGGCACTCGGCGCAGGCGGGCACCCTCGAACAGGACACCGCGGACCTGTTCGTACGGACCCTCTCCCTCGGCGAGCTGACCGCGCAGCACGTGATGACACCGCGCGTGAAGGTCAGCGCGCTGCAGACGTCGGCGACCGCCCAGGACGTGGTGAACCTGACCCGTGCCACGGGACTCTCGCGCTTCCCCGTCTACCGCGAGCGGATCGACGAGATCGTCGGCATGGTGCACCTCAAGGACGCCCTGGCGGTCCCGGCGCACGAGCGGCTGCGGACGCCTGCGGGCCGTATCGCGCAGGTACCGCTCCAGGTCCCGGAGACGCTGCCCGTGCAGCAGCTTCTTGAGCAGCTGCGCAGTGAGCAGCCGATAGCCGTCGTCGTCGACGAGTACGGCGGCACGGCCGGTGTGGTCACCCTGGAGGACATCGTCGAGGAGCTCGTCGGCGAGGTCCGCGACGAGCACGACCTGCACGATCTGCCGGAACTCGCGGCGGCACCGGCGGAGGACGGCCGTCCCGCCTGGGACGCCGACGGCAGCTGCCGGGTCGACACGCTCCAGCGGATAGGGCTCGACGTGCCCGAGGGGCCGTACGAGACCGTGGCAGGCCTCGTCGCCGATCTGCTCGGCCGTATCCCCGCCCCCGGAGACCGGGCCGAACTTCCCGGCTGGCGGCTCGCGGTGCGCCAGGTCGATCACTACCGCGCGGAGCGGGTACGCCTCGTACGGACCGCGGACATCAGCGGTGCCCCCCAGGCACAGGTCGCGGAGGCCGTCCGATGAGCGTGCTCCAACTCCTGTTCGCCCTGCTCCTGGTGCTCGCGAACGGCTTCTTCGTGGGGGCCGAGTTCGCGCTCGTCTCCGTACGCCGCAGCCAGATCGAGCCGCTGAACACCAAGCGGGCCCGCCAGGTCCTCTACGGCCTCGAACATCTGCCGCAGATGATGGCGGCCGCCCAGTTCGGCATCACCATCTGCTCGCTGACGCTCGGCGCGGTCGCCGAACCGACCGTCGCGCATCTCCTGGAGCCCGTCTTCGAGGCGGCGCACATCCCCGAGGGGATCATCCATCCGCTCGGGTACGCCATCGCGCTCGCCGTCGTCGTCTTCCTCCACCTCGTCATCGGCGAGATGGTCCCGAAGAACCTCGCGATGGCGGCCCCGGAGAAGACCGCGCTGTGGTTCAGCCCCGGCCTTGTCGCCTTCGCCCGGCTGTGCCGGCCGGTCACGGTGGCGCTCGGGGCGTGCGCCAGGCTCGTCCTGAAGCTCTTCCGGGTCGAGCCCAAGGACGAGGTCGAGGCGGTCTTCACCAGCGAGCAGCTCAACCGGCTCGTCGGCGACTCCGGCCAGGCCGGACTGCTCGAACCCGAGGAGCAGGAGCGCCTGGAGGACGCCCTGGAGCTGGGCTCGCGCCCGGTGACGGACGTCCTGCTCGACCGGGCGTCCCTGGTCACCGTGGGCGCCTCGGTCACCCCGAGCCAGGTCATCGAGCTCACCGGGCGCACCGGCTACTCCCGCTTTCCGGTCTGCGCGGAGAACGGCGCCTTCATGGGCTACCTGCACGTGAAGGACGTACTGGATCTGACCGATGGCGCGGAGACGGACCGGGCGGTGCCGCAGCAGGTCTGGCGCCCCATGACGACCCTGCGCGCCGAACTCCCGCTGGACGACGCCCTGACGGTGATGCGCCGCGCCGCCACGCATCTGGCGCAGGTGGCCGACGCGTCGGGCAAGGTGCTCGGCCTGGTCGCCCTGGAGGACGTCCTCGAGCTCCTGGTCGGCGAGGTCCGCGACCCGGCGCACCGGGTGTCGGTGCCCCGCAGGCCCCAGGAGGTGCGGGACAGCGCCCTGGTCGGCTGAGCCTCGCGGTCACATCCGGGGCGGGTCCTGCGGGCCCCGCCCCGAAAGGACCTCTCCGTACGCCTGCATGAGGTCCGGAAGGCGCAGTGTCGACAAGTCGTCGCGGTCCGGCTCTCCGGGATAGCCGGACAGGCGCAGGTCGCGGTAGGCGCAGCTCTTCTCGTAGAGCGTGCGCAGGAAGCGGCCGTTGCCCAGCTCGTCGATCCAGGACTGGTCGACGACATGGCCGCTGATGGAGCGCAGCTCGTCCAGGGCCTCCTCGTCCCACACATCCCCGTTGTCGGCGGCGAGGACCTCGCCGATGGCGGTGAGCTCCAGAGGGCGGTACGAGGGGAAGTCGACCCGGGTCGTGAAGCGGGACGAGAGGCCGGGGTTGGCGGCGAGCAGCCGGTCCATGCCCTCGGGGTAGCCGGCCAGGATCACGACCAGGTGGTCGCGGTTGTCCTCGGCGCGCTTGAGGAGGACCTGCAGGGCTTCGTCGCCGTACGCGTCGCCCTTGCCGTAGCCCGAGTTGGAGAGCGAGTACGCCTCGTCCACGAAGAGGACGCCGCCGATCGCCGAGTCGATCAGTTCATTGGCCTTCACGGCGGTCTGGCCCAGATACTCGCCGACCAGGTCCGCGCGCTGCGCCTCCACCAGGTGGTCGCCGCCGAGCAGGCCGAGCGCGTAGAACGCCCTGCCCAGGATGCGGGCCACCGTGGTCTTGCCGGTGCCCGAGGGGCCCGAGAAGACGAAGTGTCGTTTCGGCGGCTGCACGGGCAGCCCTTGCGCGGCCCGCAGGCGCGCCATGTTCAGCTGCGCCGACAGCGCCTTGACCTGGCGCTTCACCGGCTCCAGGCCGACCATCCGCTCCAGCTCGGCGAGGGCCGCCTCCAGGAGCGCGGGGTCCGTCGGGCCCGGCGGCAGCTGTGGCAGCCCCGGCTGGACCGGGATCACGGCCTTCTCGCGCACCGCGTCGGTCTCGGACGGGCCGCCGCCGGGCGGCAGTTCGGGCTCGGTGACCTTCAGGTCGCGGCCCTCCGTGCCGAAGAGCGGGTCGATGCCGTCCGGGGCGTCCATCACGTCCTGCCCGAAGCCGGAGAGGGCGATCGACGCCAGGTCGGTGACCTCGTCGTACCCGTCGCCCTCGGCGATCGCCGCGAGCCGCGCCGAGGTGTCCATGAACGCCGGGTCCACCCGGTGCACCGCCCGGTACAGCGGCAGCGCCGCCGCCGAGCGGCCGGTGCCCTCGTGGGCGCGGGCCAGCCAGTAGCGCAGCTCCTTGCGCTGCGGCTGCTCGCTGCGGCAGCGCATCAGGGCGGCGGACAGGAGCGGCTCGGCCTGCCCGTACATCTCCAGGCGTACGCGGGCCATTCCGCCGAAGAGTCCGGCCTCGATGCCCAGCATCGCGTCGTCGATGAGCGAGTCCGTGTGCCGGACCAACTGCTCCCAGTCCTTGACCAGATAGGACCGGCAGGCGTGCAGGAAGCGCACCTGCGGGTCCGCGTCGACCGGCGGCAGGCCCGCCAACGCCCGGTCCAGCTCCGGGACATGGCGCCCGTCGAGCCAGTGCGAGGCGTGCGCGAGCAGCAGATCGCGCGTGCTCTCCAGGACGGGCTGCACCCACCAGCCGAGCCAGTACCAGGAGTTGAGTGTGCGCCCGTGCCGGGCGCGCTGCTCCCCGAACCGGTCCCGGTGCTGGAACATCCGAAGGAGTGCTGTCGTCGTGTCGATGCGCAGTGCGTGCAGTCCGAGCCAGCCGTCGGCCATCCCCGGATCCATCCGCACCGCGGCCCGGAACTCCTCCTCCGCCTGGGGATAGGCGCCCATCGTGTAGGCGTCGACGCCCCTGATCCAGGCGAGGTCGGCCGGGGCGGGTGAGCCCTGCGTGCCGAAGTCCATCACGTCCCCCACAAACCGTGCCCCCGTTTACCGCCAGGCCGGTGCCCGTCGGCAACTTCGCTGAACCGCCGTGCTGCGGACGGGAGTTGTCTCGGTGCGCAGAGCAGCCGTCCGTAAGCCGCACCGAAAGGCATCGTACCTGCGGGGGAGCGCTCGGCCGTAGGGTGCCGCAGCGCGGGATCAGCCAGGTCGGGCCGGGTGAGGCGGCACGCGGTCGTCACCGAGTGTGAGCGAATGGCGGCTCGGAGCGCCCGGAATCTGGGCGAGGAGGCAGAACGAAGCCCCCGATCACGGGGGAACAACCGGGGGCTTCGCGTCTGCGGGCGGCCCCGAAAGGCCGCACATTCAGAACGTAAGTCCTGTAAGGGCCCTCGGTCAAGCGGAGTTGAGGCACTCATGGAAACTCGGCCGAACTTCCGGAAGTGACTTTCCGGAGGTTCAGCGCACCGCGGACGGCCCTTCACCGTGCGTGACGATTTGGCTCTGCACTGCGGTCTCATCAGGCCCCGCGAGCACCTCATATCCCTCGCGACACTGTCGTACCAAAGAGTGCGCGAAGGGCCTTGAGGGGTCTTCGGAGAAGTGCCGGCGCTCCGCTGGTTCCCACCCGTCCCAGAAGTCACTCTGCTCCGCCCCGTCACGGTGGCGCCCCCGCTCCCACGCCTCTTCCCGGGGCAGCTCCATCCACAGGAGCCGCGCGAGGAACGGGCGCAGCGCTCGGCGGCCCGCGCCGACACCTTCGAGGATGACCACGGGCGCGGGCGGCAGGGTGCGGGTCTCGGGGCCGAAGCGTCGCGCGTGCCAGTCGTACGTCTCGTAGCGCGCGCGCTCACCGCGCGAGAGCGGCACGATCACCTGCCGCCGCAGCCGCTCCGTCCACCCGAAGAGCTCGTCGTGGCTCGCGATGTCGTCCAGGCGCACCACGGGGGCGTCGTCAAGGGCATCGGCCAGGCGCAGGGCGAAGGTCGACTTGCCGGAGCCCGCGTGTCCGTCGACGCCGACGAGGCGGACGGGGCCGCAGGAGGGCGGCAGGCGCCGCAGGGCGTCGGCGACGTGGGACAGGGGTGTGGCGTGTGCGGTCATCGCTCACCAGCGTACGGGGGCGGAGCCCGCCGCTTCACGGGTGCGGAATGTGCCGCTCCGCGCGCCGTCCCTGCTCACGCCAGTGGTCGAGGCCAATATTGGTGGCAGCGGTGGTCCCCGAAGCGCTGGCAGAAGTCGGCGTGCAGCAGCCATAGTTGGCCTACCGCGTGTACCTGACCTGCCCCTTCCGGATCCGTCCGGAACCCACGTCGACTGGGGGTCCCGCCATGGACCGAGCTGATGACATGTCCCGCAGAACCGTCCTCGCCGCGGCCGCCGCACTGGCCGCCGTCACCGCAGGCACCGGCACCGCGCTGGCCGCGGGCGGCCGGGCGGCGGCTCCGCGGGCGCAGCGGCCTGTGAGCAACCGCTTCTGGACGTCGTACGCGGACTGGAGCGCCGGCACCGCGAAGGGCACCCGCGCCGTTGCCGGGGCCCGTCCCGCCGTGGAGATCGCCAAGGCCGCGGGCCGCACCGACTACGCCGATCCGCACACCGGCACGACTGCCACCTGGGAGTACGCCCAGTGGACATCGCCGGTGCACCGTCCCACCGTCCCCGCCACGGAGGTCGTCGCCTCCTGGAACGCCCGTACGCCCGCCGGCACCTGGCTCCAGGTGGAGCTGCAGGGAACGTACTCGGACGGGAAGAAGACCCCCTGGTACGTCCTGGGGCGCTGGACCTCGGGTGACGACGACAAGAAGGACATCCGCCGCACCTCGGTCGACGACCAGAGCGACGGCAAGTCCAGCATCTGGACGGACACCTTCTCCATCGACGACACGACGACGGGCCTGCGCCTCGCCTCCTACCGCCTGCGCCTGACGCTGTACCGCAAGCCGGGCGCCACGGTGACGCCCACCGTGTGGCGGCTCGGCGCGATGGCGTCCGCAGTGCCCGACCGCTTCACGGTGCCGGCGTCGAAGCCGGGCCCGGCCAAGGAGCTGTCGGTCCCGCGCTACTCGCAGGAGATCCACGCCGGGCAGTACCCGGAGTACGACAACGGCGGCGAGGCCTGGTGCAGCCCCACCTCCTCGCAGATGATCATAGAGTTCTGGGGCCGCAAGCCGACCGCGGACGATCTCGCCTGGGTCGACCCCTCCTACGCCGACCCGCAGGTGTGCCACGCGGCCCGCCACACCTTCGACTACCAGTACGCGGGCTGCGGCAACTGGCCCTTCAACGCGGCCTACGCGTCGACGTACAAGGACCTCCAGGGCGTCGTCACCCGCCTCGACTCGCTCACCGAACTGGAGTCGCTGATCGCCGCGGGCATCCCGGCCATAACGTCCCAGTCGTTCATCAAGGAGGAGCTGACCGGCGCCGGTTACGGCACGGCGGGTCACCTCATGACGGTGATCGGCTTCACGGCGGACGGCGACGTGATCGCCAACGACCCGGCGTCACCGACCAATCCGGCGGTGCGCCGCGTCTACAAGAGGCGCGAGTGGGAGAACATCTGGCTCAGGACCAAGCGCTACAACGCGTCCGGCAAGGTCGTCTCCGGCACCGGAGGCGTCTGCTATCTGTACTTCCCGGCGAAGCTCTCCGCCGCCCAGAAGTCGGCGCTGGCGGCCGTGGGCATCCGCTGACCGCGTGACGAGGGGCCCCACCCGAAGCCGGGTGGGGCCCCTCGTGCGCGGGATCAGTTCAGCGCCGCCGAAGTGGCGTAGTAGAACGTCATCTTGGGCCAGCCGCGGGACATGGCGATCTCGTTGAACGCGTCCACGATCTCCATCGGGGTGATCTGCTTCGCGGCGGGCGCGTTCTCGACCCTGATCTTGAACGACATCTGCATCATCGCGTCGATGTCGCCGATGCTGACGTCGCCCGCGAACTCGGTGCCGTTCGCGATGTTGGCGTCCGACGACTGGGCCGCGTCCGCCTGGGCCGCTTCGGCCGGCTCGCCATCGGCGGCATGCGCCGACCCGGCTCCCGCCAGGGCGGCACCCGCCGCGGCGCTGCCCGAGTAGCCCAGTAGGGCACGTCTGGAAACTCCGGTCATGGTCCCCTCCTCATACACACTGATCTCCCCCCTGGAGATCAACTGTGAGCATATGGACGGACATGACGCCGCGGAGCCGAACGAGATCATCCGCTTCGTCCGGTCCCGCGGAGTACGTCACAAGGACATCACTTCGCCGGATCCACCACCCAGTCCGGGTGCCCCGGCATCGGCGGTGTCTTCGAGCCGTAGAGCCAGGGCCGCAGGAAGCCTTCGAGGTCCTCGCCCGCGACCTTCGACGCCAGGTCGATGTACTGCTGTGTGCTCGCCGTCTTCCCCCGGTAGGTGCTGATCCACGCCCGCTCGATCTTCTGGAACGTCGCGTCGCCGACCTGCTCGCGCAGCGCGTACAGGACCAGGGCCGAGCCGTCGTAGCGCATGCGCTTGAAGAGGTTCGGCTCGGTCGGCTCTGCGGGGGCGCCGAAGTCGCGGCGCCACTGGTCATGGGCCTGGTACGCGGTCTTCATCGCGGCCTCGAAGCTGTCGCCGCCGTGCTCTTCGGAGTACATCCGTTCGTAGAAGCGGGCATGGCCCTCGCTCACCCACAGGTCGGACCAGCTCGCCAGGGCGACGCTGTCGCCGAACCACTGGTGGGTCAGCTCGTGCACCATGTTCCGCTCGGCGTCGACCTTCGTGCCGAGGAGGTCGGCCTTCGGGATCAGGGAGAGCGTCTGGGTCTCCAGGGCAACCGCCAGGTCCGTGTCGCCGACCAGGAGGCCGTACCGGTTGAACGGGTAGGGGCCCAGCCTCTCCTGAAGCCACGTCAGATGATCCGGGGTGAGCTTGCGGTACTCCGCCGTCGGCTCGACCAGGGCGTCGGGGACGACGTCCCGCAGCGGAAGGCCGCCGGGACCCTTGGAGTCGATCAGCTTGAACTTGCCGACCGCCATCTGGACGAGCTGCGTGGACAGCGGCTGCTCGGAGTCGTACGTCCAGCGCACCCGGTCACCGGGGCGCTCGGTGCGGTCGACCAGCCTGCCGTTGGCGACCGCAGTCAGGTCCTTCGGCGTGGTGATGCGGAAGGTGATCGGCGCCCGCTGGCTGGGGTGGTCGTTCGCCGGGAAGATCAGCCGGGCCCCGTTCGGCTGCGGATAGACCACCGTGCCGTCGGCCGTGGGTATCCAGCCGTAGTCCTCGATGGCATCGTCGCGGTGCCGCGTCTGGGTCGGGTCGGCGGTGTACGTGACCTTCGCGGTGAACGAACTGCCCTTGGCTATCGGGGACTTGGGCGTGACGGTCAGCTCGTCGCCGTCGCGGGACGTGCCCGCCGTCGAGCCGTTGACCTTGACGCCGTGCAGGGTGTTGCCGCCGAAGTCCAGGTTGAAGCGGGACAGCGACTGCGTGGCGGTGGCCTTGATCGTCGCCGTCGCCTCGAACGGCGTCTTCGGGGCCTGCCAGTCGAAGTCGAGGGTGTAGCGGTCGACCCGGTATCCGCCGTTGCCGTCCAGCGGGAACATCGGGTCGCCCAGGCCCGGCGCTCCGGGTGACGGGGCGGGCGGTGCGGACGGCGCGGCCTGCGAGACCGTTCCTGTGAGGGCGGCCGTCACGGTGACGGCCGCCACGAGGGCGAGCCGTGCTCTGCGGCTGGGCGTCCGGTACGTGCTCATCGGAAACCTTTCGGTCGGATGGTTGCGCGGACGAGCCGGCGGGAAGATGCCCCGCCGTTCGTAGTGAGACGCACGGCCGACGGCCCCGGTTGTACCGGGCGCCGGGACCTGGCCTCCCGGGTGCCGCGTGGGCCCGGCGGCGTGTGACCAAGCGACGCGTGACCAAGCTCTCGCCCGCGACGGCGGAATCCGGTGGCATGGTGGACGGGTCAGTGGGGGGATGCCACTGCCGACCGATGTAGCGAGAGTTGCCATGACTGCGAGCACAGCCACCGCCACCGCGCCCCGTGCGGTCACCCGCACCGGCGGCCCCAAGGAAGACGGCCCGAAGATCCTCGAGCATGTGCTCGGCTGGACCCTTGTCGTCGTCCTCGCGATGCTGGTCACGCAGACCGGGCTGATGTGACCTCGGTCTCGTAGCTCTCCGCGGTCCGGTCCAGATCCGCCCGCCAGTGCCGGTGCGGCACGCCCACCAGGCCGTACAGCCACCGCACGGGCGAGCGCCGCGACAGCAGGGTGACGCCCGCGAGCACCGCGAACAGCGGAAGCCCGATCCACCCGCCGACGAGGCGCACCAGGACACTCGCGACCAGCGCGCCCAGGAACGGCAGGCCGTAGACCCCGGCCGCCGCGATGGCGATCGCCAGGACCCTGTGCACCTTGCGGTCCTCGTCGGCGCCCGGCAGCGACCAGCCCTCCATCAGCCAGCCGATCTCGGTGAGCAGCATGGTGCCGATCACCGCCGCGCCGAAGATCAGCAGCGCCAGGAACGTGCCGGACGTCAGGAAGTCCAGTACGTGGTTGACGACACTGTCCTGTCGCCACCGCGCGAAGCCCCGTGCGCCGGGCGCGAGGAACCGCTCGTACCCCCGGCCGTCCCAGCCGTGCACCAGCGTCCCGAAGAGCAGGAAGTAGCCGCCCACGCACTGGAGATACGCCCAGTAGCCGGCCCCCACGAGGACGAGCGCCTGCGCCACCAGGAACCCGAGGACGGCGGCCACCGGGATCCCGCCCGCGTAGAACAGCACGAACCCCGCCCACACCCCCTCGTGCCCGTCCGCGACGTGCATGGTCGCCCACGCCGGGTTCTGCCACAGCAGGAAGAGCCCCGTCGGGACAAGCAGCACCGCCGCGAAGAGCACCGTGAGCGCCAGATACGGATTGGCGGCGCGGCTGCGGGTGCGCGGGCCCTCGCCCGCGTTGATCCGCTCCCACACCTGCAACTGCCGCCCCGCGGACATCGCGAACGTCGCGCCGATCGCGTACGCCCAGAACAGGGCGGCCTGGATCTGGATCATGCGCGGGCCTCCGCCGTCATGGGCTCGCCCGCAGGGTGAGCCCGTCCGTGACGATCAAGTCCGATGTGACCAGGGCCTGTTCGGCGCTCACGTCCGTCATGAAGACGAACGGCGGCACGACGGGCGGCACCGGCAGCTTGTCGGGCGTGAAGGTCAGACAGAGCAGCCCCTCCAAACAGCCCTTGAACTTGGTCAGATAGAGCGTGACCGAGCCGCTGAGGTCCAAGGTGTCGGCGCCCAGGGCGAGTTCACGGCTCCCGTCGCGGGTCTTCAGGCGGTAGTCGGTGAGCGACGCGGCCTTCATCCGCAGCACCATGACCTTCAACGGGCCCTCGGCCGTGGGGATCTCGCGTACGCCGGCCAGGGTGAAGCCCTGCGGTGCGAAGAGGGTGGTGGTGACGGTCGGCGGCGTGCTCGGCGCCACGATCGCCTCCCCGGGAGCCGCCTTGGCCGGGCTCCCGTTCATGATCCCGGCGAGGATCAGCACGGGAAGGAGCACGGCGAGCGTCCGCGTGCCCTGCCCGTCCCGCACCTTCGGCACCTCGGGCGACTCCTCGTCCCCCTCCGGGACCGGCGTCCAGCCGAAGCCCATGGCGCTGCCCGCGATGCCGAGCACCATGCCCACCAGGAACCCGCCGAGGTTGGTGGCCGCGAACGAAAGCACCGACAGGATCAGGGCGTTGACGCTCACATAGTGGTGGGCGTGCGGAAGCAGCCACAGGAAGATCCCCGCGGTGATCAGCGCGAGCCCGATGCCGATCGCGGCGAGCCCGCCGAGCCCCAGGCTGACCAGGACGGTCAGCGGCGACAGCGGCACGAGCAGCAGCTCGGCGCCGCCCAGGACCAGCAGCAGACCGCCCCAGAAGGGGCGGGTCCGCCGCCATCGGCGCAGCACCCGGCGCGGCTCCCGCAGCGGAAGGCGCTCGTCGAGCCAGCCGCCGCCGTCACGCCCGAACGCCTTGACCCCGGCTCTTCGGCCGCCGGTCAGAAGCACTTCTTGCCGCCGACGCTGACGTCGAGCTTCATGCCCTTGAGCCGGAAGTTCCCGCCGGTCGCCGACCAGGCGTGCGACTTCACGCCGGACACGGTGATGTCGCCGGCCTGCAGGCCGAACTTCCCCTTCTCGCCCTTGACCCCGGGCACTTCGTCGAGCGTGGAGGCGTCCCGGCCGATCTGGGCCGTGCCGAAGCGGGCGTCGCCCTCCAGATCCTCGCCGTCGATCACGAGGTTGCTCGCCGTGACCTGGCCGGCCTCGCCGCCCGCGGTCAGCTTGAACACCACCGTGCCCACCGGGGTCTTGACCTCGGCGGCCTGGCAGATGTCGGACAGCGTCGCGTCACCGATCCCGAGGAGCGCCACCGGGTGCCCCTTGCCGTCGATGTCCCGGTCGGTCTGTACGTAGGAGGAAAGGCCCTGGCTGGTGAGTTTCCCCGACGACACCTGGAAGCTGGTGCCCGAGACGGCGAAGGACGCGGCGAGCGCGCCCTCGGCCATCACAGAGGCCATCGCGCCGACGGCCAGGACGGCCGGCAGGGCCACAACGGCCGTCTTCTTCCAGGAAGTTCTGCCTTCGCGTACCGCGCTGCGTGCTGCGCCCACTGTCTTCCTCCCGTACGTCGTTCCGCGTGCACAGGCGTGCGTAAGGGGAGTGCGTGAAGCGCCGTCGGGAGCCGAACCGGCAGGTGGCACGGTTCTGCCATACTGCGGACATCCCGAGGCAGTTGGAGACTAGGGCCGAAATTGAATAATAGTCAACAGCGTGGCACCGACCGCTCCGTGGCGCGCCGCGCCGAACTCATCACCATCGGCCGGAAGTTGTTTGCCGACACGTCCTACGACGCGCTGTCGATGGACGACATCGCGAAGCAGGCGGGCGTCGCCAAAGGGCTGATCTACTACTACTTCAAGTCCAAGCGCGGGTACTACCTCGCGATCATCGAGGACTCCGTCGCCGACCTGGTCGCCCGCGCCGGACGCCACGACGACCTGCCGCCCGTCGAGCGGGTGCAGCGCACCATCGACGGCTATCTGCGCTACGCCGAGCACCACCAGGCCGCCTACCGCACCATCATCAGCGGCGGCGTCGGCTTCGACGCCGAGGTGCACGCCATACGGGACGGTGTGCGCGAGGCGCTGATCGGCACGATCGCCGAAGGGGCGTACGGCCGCAGCGACATCCCGCGGCTCGCGCGCACCGCGCTGCTCGGCTGGCTGTGCAGCGCCGAGGGCATCACGCTCGACTGGATCGGCCACCGGGAGCTGGCCCGCGAGACGGTCTGCGACCTGCTCGTCCGCACCCTCGGTGACACACTGCGCGTCATCGAGGACTTCGAGCCGTCGTTTCCGGCCCCGGCGCGGCCATGAGGACGGGGCGGGAGCCGCCGACCGGCTCCCGCCCCGAATCCCCCGTGCGAACGGTCAGTTGATGGACTTGATCAACTCACCGTCGGACGTGTCTCCGCTGAGCTCCCAGAAGAACGTGCCGCCGAGGCCCTGCTGGTTCTTGTAGTCCATCTTCCCCGCGATGGTCGCCGGGGTGTCGTAGCTCCACCAGTTGGTGCCGCAGTGCGCGTACGCGGTCCCGCCGACCGTGCCGTTGGCCGGGCACTTGGTCTTCAGTTCCTTGTAGTCGTCGATGCCCTGCTCGTACTTGCCCGCGGCCGGTCCGGTCGCGGTGCCGCCGGGCTCCTTCTGCGTGACGCCCGTCCAGCCGCGGCCGTAGAAGCCGATCCCGAGAAGCAGCTTCTCGGACGGAACGCCGAGCGCCTTCAGCTTCTTGATCGTGGCGTCGGAGTTGTAGGACTCCTTGGGTATGCCGCCGTACGAGGTGAGCGGCGAGTGCGGGGCGGTCGGGCCCTGCGCGTCCCAGGCGCCGAAGAAGTCGTACGTCATCGGGTTGTACCAGTCGACGTACTGGGCGGCGCCCGCGTAGTCGGCGGCGTCGATCTTGCCGCCGTCCGACGCGTCCGCCGGGATCGCCGCGGTCACGAGATTGCCGCTGCCGAACTTCGAACGGACCGCGGACATCAGGTTCTTGTACGCCTCGCGCCCGCTGGTGTCACAGGTCAGGCCGCAGGCGTTGGGGTACTCCCAGTCGATGTCGATGCCGTCGAAGACATCGGCCCACTTGGAATTCTCGACCAGGTCGTAGCAGGACTGGGCGAAGGCCTCGGGGTTCTTCGCCGCCTCGGTGAACCCGCCCGACCAGGTCCAGCCGCCGAACGACCAGAGGACCTTCAGGTTCGGGTTCTCCTTCTTCAGCTTGCGCAGCTGGTTGAAGTTGCCGCGCAGCTCCTGGTCCCAGGTGTCGGCGACGCCGTCCACCGACTGGTCGGCGGTGTACGCCTTGTCGGTCGCCGCGTAGGCGTCGCCCATGGCGCACTTGCCGCCCTGGACGTTGCCGAAGGCGTAGTTGATGTGCGTGAGCTTGGCGGCCGAGCCGGACGTCTTGACGTTCTTGACGTGGTAGTTCCGGTCGTAGACACCCCATTCGGTGAAGTATCCGACGACCTTGGAACCGGCGGCGGCCTTCGTCGCCTTCGTGGCCTTTGTCGCGGAGTCCTTGCCCTGCCCGGCGGCGGCGCTGCCCGCACCGGCCAGCAGACCGGCGCCGAGTGCGGCGCAACAGGCGGTGGCGAGGAGCGCCTTGAACCGGGCGCGGGGGGTGTGCGGTCTGAGCATCGTGTCTCCTCGTGGGGGGGAAACAGGGAGGGGGGAAGTGGTGCAGCTGTGGACCTGTGTTGCGCGTCTTGGCATGAACGCGTTAAGACGCTCGGGGGAACAGTAGGAGGACTAGACCAGTGCGGTCAATGGTTCGTACCAATCCCGTGATCGTCCGCGGTCGTCCGTGATCGCCTGCGATCGCCTGTGATCTTCGGCTATCTTTTGAGTAAGCGGTCGTTAACCAGTGACTGGCTGCCGCCGATCGGGCATACTCAACGCGCCACAGCCGCTGGTCAGCCGCTTCCGTGACCCGGAAGGAGACCCCGGCCCGGCATCGTTTCCCGGCGGCGTCGCCTCACCCTGGTGGCGCCCGCCGCAGCGCCCGACAGGGAGGAGAGCGTCATGCCCGACCACGCCCCGCAGCCGGTGGACCGTCAGCTGCCCACGGATGAGGCCAGGGATCTGCTCTCGCTGGTCCGGGACATCGCCCAGCGCGAGATCGCCCCGGACGCGGCCGAGCAAGAGGACGCCGGGCACTTCCCGCGCGAGGTCTTCACCCTGCTTTCCGAGTCCGGACTGCTCGGTCTTCCGTACGACTCGGAATTCGGCGGCGGCGACCAGCCGTACGAGGTCTACCTGCAGGTCCTTGAGGAACTCGCCGCAGCCCGGCTCACCGTCGGCCTCGGCGTCAGCGTCCACTCCCTGTCCTGCCACGCGCTCGCCGGCTACGGCACCAAGGAGCAGCAGAGCGAGCATCTGCCCGCGATGCTCGGCGGCGGACTGCTCGGGGCGTACTGCCTCTCCGAGCCCGCGTCGGGTTCGGACGCGGCGTCCCTGCGGACCAAGGCCGTGCGGGACGGCGACGACTGGGTTCTCACCGGTACGAAGGCGTGGATCACGCACGGCGGGGTCGCCGACTTCTACACCGTCCTTGCCCGCACCGGCGGCGAGGGGGCGCGCGGCATCTCCGCGTTCCTGGTGCCGGGCGACGCCGAGGGCCTGAACGCGGCGGTGCCGGAGAAGAAGATGGGCATGAAGGGCTCGCCCACCGCCCAGATCAACTTCGACGGGGTACGGGTGTCCGATGCCCGCCGCATCGGCGAGGAGGGCCAGGGCTTCGCGATCGCGCTGTCCGCGCTCGACTCGGGGCGGCTCGGCATCGCGGCCTGTGCCGTCGGCGTGGCCCAGGCAGCGCTGGACGCGGCGCTTTCGTACGCCACCGAGCGGCGGCAGTTCGGCCGGCCGATCGCGGACTTCCAAGGCCTTCGGTTCATGCTCGCGGACATGGCGACGCAGATCGAGGCGGGCCGGGCGCTCTATCTCGCCGCCGCCAGGCTGCGCGACGCGGGCAGGCCGTTCTCCAAGCAGGCGGCCATGGCCAAGCTGTTGTGCACGGACGCCGCGATGAAGGTCACGACGGACGCCGTGCAGGTGCTCGGCGGCTATGGCTACACCGCGGACTTCCCGGTGGAGCGCTTCATGCGCGAGGCCAAGGTGCTGCAGATCGTCGAGGGCACCAATCAGATCCAGCGGATGGTCATCGCCCGTCACCTCGCGGGTCCCGACTCGCGCTGAACTGCCCGCGCCTGACCGGCGGCGCCGCGAGCCGGACCCACTCCGGGTCGTGGCGCCCCGGCAGCGTCTTGCCGCGCTCGGCCCAATTCCGGATCAGGGCACGGTAGATGGGCGGGTCCTGCAACTGCGGCTGGGGTGGCTGTGGCGGCTGGGGGGACTGAGTGCGCTGAGGCGGCTGAGGGCGCTGCGGTGACGGGGGGCGCTGGGGGTATTGGGGAACCGATTCTGCGGGGGGTGTGGGGGCCGGCAGCAGGGGGCGCCTGCGACGGCCGGTCGGCGGGAGCGCGGCGGGCATCGGCGTGGGGGTGGTCATGCCGGGCCAACGCGCACCGAGCCGGACAGGTCACCGCCGGTCGGAATCGAGCGTCAGTTCTCGACGTGCCCGTGCGTTGATGTGCGGGCGCCCTGTGGGAACGCGGGCTGACACGTGTCTGGCTCCGTCGCGCGGTCTGACGTACCGTCAACTCCGCGCCGGGGGCTGTTGACCTGCCCCGCGCACTCGCAACTGCCGTGCGCCCAGGGAGGTTTGCCGTGGCAGAGGACCGTCCCGTTCCGCTCGACGAGTACCCGATCCACCAAGTCCCGCTCTCGATGAAGCACGTCGCGACCGGCGACCGCAACGCCTACGACCGCTGCATCTTCCACCTCTTCGACCACGAGGGCCGCGCGCTCCTCATCCTCGGGCTCGGCGTCTACCCGAACGTCGGGGTGATCGACGCCTACGCCACCCTGCGGACCGGGGATACGCTGCACGCCGTACGCGCATCGGACGCGCTCGGCGACGACCGGATGAACCTCTCCGTCGGCCCGCTGAGCATCACCGTCGACGAGCCGCTGCGACGCCTGCGCCTGAGGTGCGCCGCCGATCCCGGCGACCCCGACTCCCTCTCGTACGACATCACTTGGTCCGCGGGCTTCCCCGCCCTGTGGGAGCCCCACCACATCCAGCGGCGCGGCGACCGGCTCTCCCTCGAAGGGCGCCGCTTCGTGCAGGCGGGCGGCTGCTCCGGGCAGATCCGCATCGGGGGCGAGGAGATCGCGGTGAAGGCGGGGGAGTGGACCGCGACCCGCGACCGGAGCTGGGGCGTGCGGCCGATACCCGGCGAGGAACGCGGGCGTCTGGAGGAGGAGTTCGGCACCGAGGGCTTCCACTGGATCTGGAGCCCGGTGCGCTTCGACGACCGCTTCCTCATGGTCATCACCCAGGAGGACGCGGACGGTCACCGCACCCTCAACGAGGCGACACTCGTCCGCGAAGGCCACCGCGACCGCCAACTCGGCTGGCCCCAGGCCGACATCACCTACCGCTCCGGCACCCGCCACCCCGAGCGCGCCGTCATCCACCTGACCGACCCCGACGACCGCAAGCCCCTGGAGCTCGGCGTCGAGGTCCTCGCCTCCCTGCCGCTCGCCGTGGGCGCCGGCTATCCGCCCGCCGACGACTGGCAGCACGGCACCTGGCAGGGGCGCGGCTGGAGCGACCGGCGCGCCTACGACCTGTCGGACCCCTCAGCGCACCCCATGGCCGCGTACGGAGTCATCGACCACGCCGCCCGTTTCACCCTCAACGGGCAGACGGGGTACGGCATTTTCGAGCACGGCAGCTTCGGCCGCCACGACCCGAGCGGCTTCACCGGCTTCGACTCCGTCGCCCCCTGAGATCCGCAGCCAAGGAGAGGAGCTCCGCGATGGCCACAGCACCCCGCCCCCGCACCACCACCCGCGACCCCGAGGAGCTGGCCCGCCGCCTCACCGCCTGGCTCGCCACGCGGCTGCCCGGCGCCAAGGCCACCGGCGTGCGGGTCCCCGAGTCCAACGGCATGTCGAGCGAGACCCTGCTCTTCGACATCGAGCACCCCGAACCACCGCTGCGGGCCTGCGCGTTGCGCGTGGCGGCGGACCCGGCCGCGTACACGATCTTCCCGGTCTACGACCTGCCGCGCCAGCACCGCACGATGCGGCTGGTCGCCGAGCGCACCGATCTGCCGGTGCCGCGCGTGCTCTGGCTGGAGGAGGACCCGGGGCCGCTGGGCGCACCCTTCTTCGTCATGGAGCGGGTCGAGGGCCGCGTGCCACCGGACGTCATGCCCTATACGTACGAGGGGAATTGGCTGCACGCGGCGAGCGACGCCGAACGCGCTCACCTGGAGGAGGCGTCGATCGGCCTGGTCGCCCGCCTGCACGACCAAGTGCCGGTCGAGGAGGCCCAGTTCCTCGCGCTGCCGGGCGATGGCAGCCCGCTGCGCCGGCACGTCGCCGCCCAACGCGCCTACTACGCCTGGGTGGTCGACGGTCTGCCGCGCTCACCGCTCATCGAGAGCGCCTTCGACCGGCTCGATGAAATGTGGCCCGACGAAGAGGGCGACGCCGTCCTCAACTGGGGTGACGCGCGCATCGGCAACGTCATCTACGACGGCTTCGAACCCGCGGCCGTCCTCGACTGGGAGATGGCGGCGCTCGCACCCCGCGAGGTCGACCTCGGCTGGCTGGTCTATCTGCACCGCTTCTTCCAGGACCTGACGGTGAGCTTCGGGCAGGACGGTCTGCCGGACTTCCTGCGCCGGGACCGCATCGAGGAGCGCTACGCCCAACTGACCGGCCACACACCGCGGTCCATGGACTTCCACACGCTGTATGCGGCGCTGCGGCACGCCATCGTCATGCTCCGCGTCGCCTACCGCCAGGTGCACTTCGGCGAGGCCGCGGTCCCCGAGGATCCGGACACGCTGATCCTGCACCACGCCAGCCTGGCGGCCATGGTGCAGGGCAGCTACTGGTGAACGCTCAGGCGGCCGAGCGCCGGACCTGCCGGGGCACGCTCAGCGGGCGCGAGCCCTGGCCGCCGACGTGCGAGAAGGGCTGGGTCCGCCAGTCGAGTCCCTGAGGGAGCGTCAACAGCAGGGCGGTGTCCTGCTCCTGAGCCTCCATCGACTCGTCGGCGGGCGCCGCGTCGGCCGCCGCGCGGCCCGTGCCCGCGCAGACCGTGAGCCCGAACGGGTTCCACGGAGTGGGGCACAGCGCGTGCTCGGGCAGCACGTCCTCGTCGGCCAGGAGCGCGATCGGCTGCGCGCAGTCCGGGCACGTCACGCGATACATCTCGAAGGTGTCGTACGCGTCGAAGTCGGCGCCGTGCTCGGCCGGTTCGGAACCCGGTTCGACGCCCTCCGATGCGAGGGCGGACGCGGATTCATCGGAGCGCTGCTGCTTGCTGCGGGCAGAGCGACCGGGGCGCTTCAAGTTCTGCATGGGAATCTCCCCCTTGGGTGGGCCGAGAAGGCGCTGCGGCCTCGACCACAGCAAGCACTTCCCGTCCCGTCGTAGAGGTAATCGTGGCATCCCTTTGGACACAGTCACAGGCATGTGGCGTTCGTCACATGCCGGAAGAAGATGTCCGACGTCGGCTCTCAGGTATCCGGAGGGATCAAGAGCCCTGTAGGTTCGGCGCATGGAGGAGCTGGACCGACAGATCGTGCAGCTGCTCGTCAAGGACGGGCGGATGAGCTACACCGACTTGGGCAAGGCCACGGGCCTGTCCACATCGGCCGTGCACCAGCGGGTACGCCGCCTGGAGCAGCGCGGTGTCATCCGTGGCTACGCCGCGGTCGTGGACCCCGAAGCCGTCGGGCTGCCGCTCACGGCCTTCATCTCGGTGAAGCCCTTCGACCCCAGCGCGCCCGACGACATCGCCGAACGCCTCGCCGGCGTCCCGGAGATCGAGGCGTGCCACAGCGTGGCGGGCGACGAGAACTACATCCTCAAGGTGCGCGTGGCGACGCCCCTGGAGCTGGAACACCTGCTGAGCCGGCTGCGCGCCCTGGCCGGCGTCTCGACGCGGACGACGGTCGTGCTCTCCACCCCCTACGAGGCGCGGCCCCCGCAGGTCTGAGAAGGCCGCGGGCGCCCCCTGTGCGGGGCGCGCACCGGCAGGGGCCAGACTGGTCCCATGATGGAGAGCACCGCCCCCCAGAACCCCCCTCAGGGTCACCGCACCGTGCTGCTGCGCGGCGGAGACGTCCACAGCCCCGCCGACCCGTTCGCCACGGCGATGGTCGTCGAACGCGGGCACGTCGCCTGGGTGGGATCCGAAGGGGCGGCCGACGCGTTCGCCGACGGTGTGGACGAGATCGTCGACCTGGAGGGAGCTCTCGTCACCCCGGCGTTCACCGATGCGCATGTGCACACGACCGCCACCGGCCTCGCCCTGACGGGACTCGACCTGACGGGTGCGCGCTCCCTCGACGAGGCGCTCACCCTCGTCCGCGAACACACCGCCGCACGCCCGCACGACCGCGTCCTGCTCGGCCACGGCTGGGACGCCGCCCGCTGGCCCGGCGGCCGCCCGCCCACCCGCGTGGAGCTCGACGAGGCGACCGGCGGCCGCCCTCTCTACCTCTCCCGCATCGACGTCCACTCGGCGGTCGTCACCACCGCGCTCCTCGACCTCGTCCCCGGCGTCACCGGGCGAACCGGCTTCCAGGTGGACGCCCCGCTGACCGCCGACGCCCACCACGCGGTGCGCGCCGCCGCCCTCGGCGCGCTCACCCCGCAGCAGCGCACCGATGCCCAGCGCGCGGCCCTGCGGCGCGCTGCCTCGCTCGGCATCGGCTCCGTGCACGAGTGCGCGGGACCCGACATCTCCGGCGAGGACGACCTGACCGGACTGCTCCGCCTGGCCGCGGGCGAGGCCGGACCGCGCGTCGTCGGCTACTGGGCCGAGCAGGGCGCGGAAGGCATCGCCCGTGCAAAGGAACTGGGTGCGGTCGGCGCCGCGGGCGACCTCTTCGTCGACGGCGCCCTCGGCTCGCACACCGCCTGCCTGCACGAGCCGTACGCCGACGCCGGCCACACCGGCACCGCCTACCTGGACGCCGCCGCCGTCGCCGCGCACGTCATCGCCTGCACCGAGGCCGGCGTCCAGGCCGGTTTCCACGCCATCGGCGACGCCGCAATGACCGCCGTCGTCGAGGGCATCCGCGCCGCATCCGAGAAGGTCGGCCTGCCCCGCGTCTGCGCCGCCAGGCACCGCGTCGAACACGCCGAGATGCTCACCCCCGAGACGATCGCCGCCTTCGCCGAGCTGGGCCTCACCGCGTCCGTGCAGCCCGCCTTCGACGCCCTGTGGGGCGGGGACGACGGCATGTACGTCCAGCGCCTCGGCGCCGAGCGGGCCCGCACCCTCAACCCGTACGCCGCCCTGCTGCGCACCGGCGTCCCGCTCGCCTTCGGCTCCGACAGCCCCGTCACCCCGCTCGACCCCTGGGGCACCGTCCGCGCCGCCGCCTTCCACCGGACCCTCGAACACCGCGTCTCCGTACGTGCCGCGTTCACCGCCCACACGCGGGGCGGCTGGCGGGCCATCGGCCGGGACGACGCGGGCGTCCTGGTGCCGGGCGCACCCGCGGACTACGCCGTGTGGCGCACCGACGACCTGGTCGTCCAGGCGCCCGACGACCGCGTCGCCCGCTGGTCCACCGACCCGCGCTCCGGAACGCCGGGACTGCCCGATCTGACGCCGGGGGCCGAGCTGCCCGTCTGCCTGCGCACGGTCGTGTTCGGGCAGCCGGTCTTCGTGCGGCCGGACGAGTGATGTCCCCGCGGTGTGTACGGCCGATCGC
This sequence comes from Streptomyces sp. NBC_01381, assembly GCF_026340305.1. Lineage (NCBI taxonomy): Bacteria > Bacillati > Actinomycetota > Actinomycetes > Kitasatosporales > Streptomycetaceae > Streptomyces > Streptomyces sp. NBC_01381. The sequence continues at coordinate 4,039,080 of NZ_JAPEPI010000001.1, forward strand.
GGCCCTTCGCCGTCTCCCGCGACCTGCGCATCCGCCGCACTGACCTGGCTGTCTCTCCAAACGGCCCAGGTCAAACGGCTATTGACAGAACGCCGCCGTCGGCCGGTAGGTTCGGCCGGGTCCACCACAGGACGTCCGACCGGGGAACCTCCACGCAGCCGTCGAACGCCGCTGGGCCATGGGAGGTGTGCCGCACCGGCGCACCACCACTGGGAGCCAGGTCCAGCGCCCGTGCCACGGACGCGAGGGAACGTTCCACCGAGTCGGCGGGTGTGACCCGGGTGGGGCCCGGACGCTCAGTAGACAACGGCTCTCGGTCGACCCGCAGCCAGCGGGCCCCAGGTCGGCCCGAAGGGTGCCGGGCCCCGATCCGCAGTACTCCGTTCATCTGCCCGTGCCGCCGTGGCCACTCCGGACGCGGCCACTATGGTGGTCCTCTGCGTACGAACGAAGGGGCAGTAGTGAACGACGGCGGTGGGGTCTCCGAAACCGGTGACCAGGGGAGGCAGTTCGGCCCGCTCGGCATGGCCTTGGTGATCATTCCGACCTACAACGAGGCGGAGAACATCCAGTCCATCGTCGGCCGTGTCCGGGCCGCCGTGCCCGATGTGCACATCCTCGTCGCCGACGACAACAGCCCCGACGGCACCGGCAAGATCGCCGATGAGCTCGCGGTCGACGACGACCAGGTCCACGTACTGCACCGCAAGGGCAAGGAAGGCCTCGGCGCCGCCTACCTGGCGGGCTTCCGGTGGGGGCTCGACCACGACTACGGCGTGATCGTCGAGATGGATGCCGACGGCTCCCACCAGCCGGAGGAGCTGCCCCGGCTGCTCACCGCCCTCAAGGGCGCCGACCTGGTCCTCGGCTCGCGCTGGGTGCCCGGCGGACGCATCGTGAACTGGCCCAAGTACCGCGAGTTCATCTCCCGCGGCGGCAGCACCTACTCCCGGCTGATGCTCGACGTGCCGCTGCGCGACATCACCGGGGGCTATCGCGCGTTCCGCCGCGAGACCCTCGAAGGCATCGGCCTCGACGAGGTCGCGTCGCAGGGCTACTGCTTCCAGGTCGACCTGGCCCGCCGGGCCATCAAGGCCGGGTACCACGTCGTCGAGGTGCCGATCACGTTCATCGAGCGCGAACACGGCGACAGCAAGATGAGCCAGGACATCGTCGCCGAGGCGCTCTGGCGCGTCACGGCGTGGGGCGTGGGCGAGCGCGTAGGCCGCGTCACGGGCCGCAAGCCCCGCTGAGCCACTGAGTCACGCTGAGGCCCGCACCGGCCCCCACAGGGGGCCGCGTGCCCCTGAGCGGCGCTTATTGATCATCCCCTTATGCCGGACTGAACCGGGCCCAGGCACACTGGAGCCATGACGACTGGCGTACCGCCCACCCGACCCGCCCGGCCCCGGCGCTCCCGCGTCCTGAGGTTCCTGCCGCTCGGCATCGCCGCGTGGCTGGTCCTGGAGATCTGGCTGCTGACCGTCGTGGCGGGCGCCGCCGGCGGGCTCACGGTCTTCCTGCTGCTCGTGGCCGGTGTGGTGCTCGGCGGCGTGGTCATCAAGCGCGCCGGACGCCGGGCCTTCCAGGAGCTCAGCGAGACCCTGCAACAGCAGCAGAGCGGCCTGACGCCCCCCACCGCCGAGCGGGGCGGCGGCAACGCCCTGACGATGCTGGGCGGGCTGCTGCTCATCCTGCCGGGGCTGATCTCCGACGCCCTGGGACTGGTTCTGCTGGTGCCGCCCGTCCAGAAGGCCGTGAGCCGTTTCGCGGAGCGGGCCATCGAGCGCAAGGTCCGCGAGGCCACCCCCGGCGGCCTCGGCGACGCCTTCCAGCAGGCGCGCATGCACCGCCCGGACGGCAAGGTCGTCCAGGGCGAGGTCATCAGGGACGACGAGCCGCCGACAAGGGGGCCGCGCCCGGACGACCCGCAGCTCCCGCACTGAGCCCGCGGACGG